>SHVL01000076.1 GCA_009694305.1 Thermoleophilia bacterium | reverse complement strand
TCGCGCAAGGTTCGTATTCTGTAAGCGTGGGCGGGTGGTGACCGCAGGATTCGGTAGCATCACGTCGATGCCAACCACGGTCGTTACCGGCGGAGCCGGGTTCCTCGGCTCCCATCTGTGTGAGGCGCTCCTCGCGCGCGATCACCGTGTCATCTGCGTTGACAACCTCGAGACCGGGTCACTCGCAAATATCGAGCACCTGCGCGGAGACGCCTTCGTCTTCCGGCCGCACGACCTCATCGAGCATGTCGAGATCGCCGAGGCGGTCGATTTCGTCTACCACCTCGCGAGTCCGGCAAGCCCCATCGACTATCTGCGGCTGCCGTTGCAGACCCTCAAGGTCGGGTCGTACGGCACGCACAATGCGCTCGGTCTCGCCAAGGTCAAGCGCGCGCGCTTCCTCCTCGCCTCCACGAGCGAGGTGTATGGCGACCCGCAGGTGCATCCACAGCCGGAGACCTACTGGGGCCATGTCAATCCGATCGGGCCCCGTGGGGTCTACGACGAGGCGAAGCGCTACGCCGAGGCACTGACGATGGCCTACCACCGCCAGCAGGGCGTGGATACGGCGATCGTGAGGATTTTCAACACCTACGGCCCCAGGATGCGCCCCCACGATGGCCGCGCGATCCCGACGTTCATCCGCCAGGCGCTCGAGGAGAAGCCGCTGACCGTCTTCGGCAGCGGCTCGCAGACACGGAGCTTCTGCTTCGTTGACGATCTCGTCCGGGGCCTCATCCTTCTCGTCGAGTCGGGAGAGCATCTTCCGGTGAACATCGGCAACCCCACCGAGATGACGCTGCTCGAGCTTGCCGAGGCCGTCGTGCGTGCGACCGGCTCCTCCAGTCCGATCGTCTTCGAGGCGCTCCCGGTTGACGACCCCCAGGTGCGCCAGCCCGACATCACCCGCGCCCGGCAGATCCTCGGTTGGTCGCCCGAGATCGGGCTCGACGAGGGTCTCGGCCGCACGCTCGCTTCGCTTGGCCGGAACGCAAACGTTGCGTAGAGCCGCTGCCATCGTGGTCGCGGCAGTCCTTGTCGCGGCCCTCGTAGGTGCGTCTACAGCGCACGCGTCGAAGTTCATCAAGAAGGGCATCTACGACGACGCACAGGTTCTCTACGGCAATCCCGACAAGGTCTTCCCGGTCCTGCAGCAGATGGGCACGCAGGTTTTGCGGGTGAATCTCTGGTGGGGTGGGCCGAACGGTGTCGCCCGCCGGCGGCCTGTAAACGCATCGAGTCCCGCCGATCGGGCCTACGACTGGGCCACCTACGACCGAACCGTTCGGTATGCGAACGCGTTCAAGATAGAGCCTGTCTTCACCGTGATCGGGACGCCCGCCTGGGCCAATGCCTCTGCCGGATGGAACGCGGCTCCGTCCAGGCCTGCCGACCTCCAGGCGTTCGTGACGGCCGCGGCGCGGCGCTACTCGGGCAGCTACGCGATCGAAGACGGCACGACCGCCGCCCGCGTCAACAAGTGGATCGCCTGGAACGAACCGAACAACCCGGTGTTCCTGAGGCCCCAGTTCGTGCCGTCGGGCGGCGCGTGGGTGATGCGGAGTGCGGCCGACTACGCCAGGATCTGCAATGCGGTTGTCAAGGGTGTGAAGTCGGTGAGCAGAACGGGCAAGGTCGCTTGCGGCGTGACGTCGCCGCGAGGGAACAACCAGCCGGGTACGACCCGCACCTCGGTCTCGCCGCTCGCTTTTCTCCGGGCAATGAAGAAGGCGGGTGCGAAGGGCTTCGACGCCTACGCGCATCACCCGTATTACGGCTATCCGTCCGAGACGCCCAGCACGAAGCCGCCTCCCGGCAAGCGCGGACAGCCTACGACGGCCGTCACCCTCGGCAACTTCGAGTTGCTGACGCGGGAAGTTGCGCGGCTGTATGGCAACATGCGGATCTGGGTGACCGAGTACGGCTACCAGACCAACCCACCGGACAAGCAGTACGGCGTTTCATTCGAGCACCAGGCGCTCTACCTGACGCAGGCCTGGAAAAAGCTTGCCAAGCATCCCAAGGTGGACATGATGATCTGGTTCCTGTTGCAGGACGAGGAGCGAGTACCGGCTGGCTGGCAGTCCGGGCTCTATACGGCCCACGGCGCCCGCAAGCCCGCACGTGAGGCCTTCGAGCGGCTCGTTCCCCGACGGCCCTGATCAGGGGTCAGTTTTTGCCGAGAGCAGCCCTGCGCTCCCCGTCGGCAGGATCGACCAGATGCCCGTCGCGATCCACGTAACCGCCGCTCGCACCCACGACGAGGAGAACGAGATCGTCCTCTCCCGCGTTCGAGACGCTGCGGGGAGTCGTCGAGCCGACGTGGCAGAGCCCTCCGGGGCCGAGCACGCGTTCGGTGCCGTCCACCACGAAGCGTGCGGTGCCGGCGTGAACGAAGTAGAGCTCGTCCTGGGTGTCGTGGTAGTGGGGGAAGCCTTCCTGCCCGGGCGGAAAGACGAGGGCATTGACGCCGAACGCCTCGATTCCCATCGCCTGGCGCACCTTGCGGAACCCGTAGCCGTCGCCGAGCTCGCCGATGGAGCTGAAGCTGCTCTGCACGAGGCTCACCCGTCCCGAAGAATGTTGTCTATCGTGCGGCGAAGGCCTTCCGCGAACGGGACGGCCGGGCTGTAGCCGAGCATCCTGCGCGCCTCAGAGATGTCCGCAAGTGAAGCGCGAACGTCGGCAGGCTGGGCATCGACGAACACCCTCTCGGCGGGAAGCCCGACCATCTCCCCGATCAGGTCGGTTGCCCGGTTGATCGTCTCCGAGACTCCGGTTGCGATGTTGAGCGACATCCCGTTGACGCCAGGTGCCTCCGCCGCGAGCAGGTTGGCCTCGACGACGTTGTCAACGAAGGTGAAGTCACGAGACTGCTCGCCGTCTCCGTGAACCGTGACCGGGCGGCCATCGGCAATCAGGCGGATGAACCTCGGCACGACGGCGGCGTACTGTGAGTTTGGATCCTGGAGTGGGCCAAAGACGTTGAAGTAGCGGAGCGATACCGTTTCCATCGCATAGACACGACTGAAGCTCGTGCAGAATCGTTCAGCCGCGAGCTTCGCGACAGCGTAGGGGGAGATGGGATCGGGCGACTGATCCTCGGTGCGCGGGAGAACGCCGCTGTTCCCGTAGACCGACGACGACGAGGCGTTGACGACGCGGCCGACGTGCTCGTCTCTCGCTGCAAGCAGCACGTTCAACGTGCCCTCGATGTTCACCGCCGTCGTCGTCAGGGGATCCTGCACCGAACGAGGTACGGAGGGCAGCGCTCCCTGATGGAAGACGACCTCGGTGCCGCGCACGGCCGCGTGGACGCGCTCGTAGGAGCGAAGGTCACCCTCGACCACCTCGACGTCGCCGAGGAGTGGCGCCAGGTTCTCGCGGCTCCCGGTGGAGAAGTTGTCCAGCACCCGGACGCGATCACCTTTGCGCAGCAGAGCGCGCACGAGGTTGGAGCCGATGAAGCCGGCTCCACCGGTGACGAGGACGACCCTAGCGCTCATGCTCGCACGCCGCCGCCGTCGTCGTCTGACAAGTCGCCTCCACGGGGTAATGCTACTGCGCCGCCGACGAGGAGCCAGAGGAGAGCGGTCGCGGTGATGCCCGGGACGAGGCCGAGTGCTGCCCACTCGGCCGCACAGACGAGGATCCCGATGGCAATACCAAGGGCCAGCGGGCCGGGTGGTGAAGCTCCACGAATCGCGCGGCTGCCGGCCCGCGCGAGAGCCGTCGCGACCGTCGCGAGCAACGCGATGAGCCCGAGGATCCCGAGATCCGCAGCCGATTGGATGTACGCATTCTGGATGCCCCAGCGGTGACGGTCGGATGGCAGGGCCTCGTCCGCTACCTCGGGGAACCGGCGTCGAACTGCATCGAGGTGTGGCTCGAAGTTGACCGGAAGCTCCGAGGCCTGCCAGCCGACCCCCGTGAACGGATGAGCGAGGAAGATCTGGATTCCGATGGCGGCGAGCACCGTGCGCTGCGAGTAGCTCTGAACGTCGCCGCTCTGCTCATCCTGCGTTCCGAGAAACCCGACGAAGTCGGCGACGTCTCCGCTGCGGAGTGAGAGTGAGCCGATCGTCACGACAAGGAGCAGGCCCGCGATCGCGAGCACCCGGCGAAGCGAGATCGTGCTCCGCGTGACCATCATCGCGAAGGCGAGCAGGCCCCCGAGCATCAGGGCCAGCACCGTGGCCATGGCGCCTGCGATGACGACACCGACGACCCCTGCCACCGCCGCAACGGCTGCGAGTGCACGCAGGCGATGCCATGTCCCGGATGCAATGGCCGCTATCGCTATCCCGAGTGTCGCGCCCGCGAGTGCCGCGAAGTCGTGCAGTCCGACAAACGACGGCATCCGGCGTCCGGGCGGGACGTGATCGAGGTTGCCGAGCAGTCCGATGATCTGGAGGATGCCGACGGCTGTGGCAAGGGCAGCGACCGCAGTCAGCGCGACCGCAACGGCGAGGGCGTCGGCGCGGCGCCTGACGATCAGCGGCACGGCGACCACGAGAGCGCCGTACTCCGCGAACTTGGCCGCGCTGACGAGGCTCCGAGCCATGGGGTAGCCGTCGGTCAGGAGCGGCCCCACCAGCGTCCCTACGATGACGAGCCCGATGAGCGTTCCAGCAGCGGCGAGCGTCCAGCCGCCGCGTCGCAGGGGATCGATTCCGAGGCGGTGTCCGGCGTGTGCCGCGGCGATCAGAATGATCAGCATCGCGACATCGGACAGGGCGACGTTGACGCTCGTAGACCCTGCACCGATGGAGAAATCCGGGTTGTAGCGCTCGTGGATGCCGAGGAACGGGACGCAGAGCGCCAGCACGAGTGCTTCGGTCGAGCACGAGGTCCGGCGAAGGGCGTCCACGGCGCCTCCTATACTGCTCGTTCCGATGGCCTCGCGGGACTTCAGGCGTCGGACCGTCACGGCTGCCGCGCTCTACGGTGGAACGGCGGCCGGCATCCTCGGGACGCTCATTGCGGTCCGCGTTCTCGGGCCGGATCAGTTTGGTGTGTTCACGATTGCCCTCGCTGCCGCCGGCTTCGTGCAACTTCTGCTCGACACCACCGTCGAGGAGGCGGTCGTCAAGTACGGGATCCGCTACGCCGCCACCGACGACTGGGGTCGGCTACGCGGTCTTTTCAGGGCAGGGATCGCAATCAAATGGGGAGGGGGGGCGCTCGCGACCCTTGTCATCCTCGCGCTCGTACCCTTCGCCGACGCCCTGTTCGACGAGCCGGGGCTGACCGCTCCGTTGATCGTTGCCGCCTTCATCCCGCTCGTGCAGGCACCCGAGGGGATCGCGGGTGCTTCGATGATCGTTGTGGGCCGCTATGACCTCAGGGCGATATTCGGCGGGCTCGCCATGATCCTTCGGCTCGTCGGTGTAGCCGTCGGGGTCCAGTACGGCATCACGTGGGCTGTCGTCGGGATTCTCGTGGGGCAGGCCGTTGGCTCGTGCGCTTCGGGGTATGCCGGGCACCGGCTCTTCTCGCGGCATCCCGCCGCTGCCGCGACCGGCCTTCGTCGTGACCGTGCCGAGCTCGCCCGCTTCGTCTTCAAGTCGGGCGTCGGCACCTCGCTCGTCTCGATGCGGAACTCGCTGGCGCCGCTCGTTCTCGGTGTCGTTGCCTCCGCCACGCAGGTGGGCTATTTTCGCGCCGCGCAGGCACCGATCACGGGGTTGGAGGCGCTCTCGGCTCCTGTCCGCCTGATCCTTCTCACCGAGCAGACGCACGATGTCGAGCGGGGGCGGATCGTAGAGACGTACCGGTCGCTGCGGCGCTACGTCATCGGCGCGACAGCAGTTGCGCTGGTACTCGCTCCGGTGGCGTGGGTGCTGATGCCGTGGCTCGTGCGCGTCGTGCTCGGAACGGACTACATCCCGGCGACGGATGCCGCCAGGATTCTGCTGCTCGCGGCCTGCCTCCGGCTTGTGCTCGGCTGGACGAAGTCGTTTCCGGTCTCCATCGGCAAGCCGGGCCTGCGGATCGTCGCGCACGCGGTCGAGATCGTCGTGCTTCTGCCTTTGATCGTGGTACTCGGCTCGCGCTGGGGTGCAACCGGAGCGGCCGCGGCCGTCCTTGTCGCGACCGTCGCCTTCGCGGGTGCGTGGGTGGTGCTCCTCGTCAGGCTGCGGCGGGAGCATCGAGGTGCCCAACTGACCGACGCAGAGATGCTGGCTCCGTGAAGGTGCTCATCGTCACCGGGATCTGGCCCCCCGACGTGGGAGGCCCGGCGAGCCACGCGCCCGAGGTGGCCCGGTTCCTCGGCGGGCACGGCCACCGTGTCGAGGTTGTGACGACGGCGGCGGCGGCTCCGCGTACCGAGGCGTATCCTGTGCGTTTCACATCGCGGCGGCTCCCGGCCGGTGTCCGGCACCTGCACTCGCTCGTTCTGATCACGAGGCGCGCCCGGAGTGCAGACGCCGTCTACTCGACAGGCATGTTCGGGCGCAGCGGGATCGCAGCGGCTCTCGCCCGACGGCCGATCGTGGTCAAGCTCACGGGCGACCCTGCGTTCGAGCGGTTGAGGGCTCGCGGTGTCGTCGAAGGAGACGTCGACGCCTTTCAGCGAGAACCGGGCGGCAGCCTGACGGAGCGAGGCCTCCGGGGGCTGCGCAACTGGGTCGTGCGACGTGCCGCGCATGTGTTCACGCCCAGCGGCTACCTCCGCGATCTCGTCGTGTCCTGGGGGGTTGCACCCGACAGGGTGAGCGTGATGCCGAACCCTGCGCCCGATGCGCGCCCTTCGGCTCCGCGCAGCGAGCTTCGGCAACGCTTCGGCCTCGAAGGGGATGCGATTGCCTTCGCCGGAAGGCTTACGGCGCAGAAGTCGCTCCACGTCATGCTCGAGGCCGTAGCCGCCGTGAAGAGCGTCACCCTGCTCATCGCCGGCGACGGCGACGAGCAGGAGACGGTTGCGGAGGGAATCGCCCGGCTCGGGCTCGGTGCGCGCGTTCGGCTTCTCGGTTCCCTGTCACGGGACGAGGTACTCGACCTTTTCTCAGCGGCTGACGCGACCGTGCTCTCGTCGAGTTGGGAGAACTTCCCGCACAGCGTTGTCGAGTCGCTCGCCGTCGGCACTCCCGTGATCTCGACGCGGGCCGGAGGCGTGTCGGAGGTGGTCGTGGACGGTCTCAACGGATTGCTCGTGCCCGTTGGCGATGTGGCGGCCCTCGCAGCGGCGATCGACCGGTTCTTTGCCGACGGGCCTCTCCGGGAGAGCCTGCGGGCGAACGCAGCCGCCTCGGTGGCCGACTACAGCACCGAGCGCGTGCTCGGTGCTGTCGTCGTACAGCTCGAGGAGGCGGTCACATGACGACGCCCCGTGTCCTCTTCGTCGCGAGGACCCGCTACGCCCTTCCTCTCAGCGTGACGTTGCAGCGGCGGTTCGACGCACTCTCCGCCGTGATCGACTGGCGCCAGTTTGCCACCTCCTCGACCGGCAAGGGAGTCTCGGACGAGAGGTTCACGCTCGTCGGGCGGTTCCCGGTTGCGCGGCTCGACGGGGCCGCGTTCTACAGCGCACTCCCCGTGCGCCTCGCGCGCGAGATTCGAGCCTATCGCCCGGAGGTGCTCATCGTCCAGGGCGCAGAAGACACGGCGCTTGCACTTGCCGGGCGGCGGCTGGCACGGTCGAATGTCCCGCTTGTCTTCGACGTTCACGGCGACTGGCGCAACAACACGCGCGTCTATGGCTCTCCCGGGCGACGCGTGCTCGCACCGGTTGCCGACGCGCTCGCGAGGCTGACACTGCGACACGCCGACGCGGTGCGCACCGTCTCCGGCTTCACGAGCGAACTCGTGCGGGAGCAGGGGGTCGAGCCCATCGCCACCTTCCCGGCGTACATGGATCTCGCTCCCTTCCTCGACGTCCCGCCGGTCGGCTTCCCCGCGCGTCCGGCTGCCCTCTTCGTCGGTGTGCTCGAGAAGTACAAGGCCGTTGACGTACTGGCCGACGCATGGCTGCGCGTGGTGGCGCAGCGGCCGGGCGCAGAGTTGCACATCGTCGGGGCAGGGCGGCTCGAGGAGACAGTTCGGTCGCTCGTGGCAGACCCGAGCCTCGGCGTTCGCTGGTCGGAGCGGCTCGACACCGCGGGTGTTGCACGGGCGCTCGATGCTGCGACGCTTCTCGTGCTTCCGTCTCGCCGGGAGGGAATGGGGCGGGTGATCGTCGAGGCATTCTGCCGTGGCCGGCCGGTCGTCGGGACGGACTCGGGTGGCATCCCCGACCTCGTCGAGGACGGAGTCAACGGACTGCTCGTTCCGACCGATGACGCAGCCGCGCTCGCAGCCGCGCTCGGGCGTGTGATGGACGACAGTGCGCTCGCGAGGCGACTGGGTGCCGGTGCAACCGCGTCCTCGACCGCCTGGGCGGCGACGCCGGAAGAGTTTGCCCTGCGCGTACGGGAGCTCGTCGATGCGGTGCTCTCCCGTCCCGGTTC
>SHVL01000021.1 GCA_009694305.1 Thermoleophilia bacterium | reverse complement strand
TCGGCGCCGCCGACACCGCGGGACGCGACGAGTTCCTGCGCCTCCTCAAAGGTGCCCAGGTGTCGCTCGAGGTCGGGATCGGCGCCACGGCCATCTCGATGTTCATAGGGCTCGTTCTCGGGTCGATGGCGGGATTCTTCCGTGGCACGCTCGACACCGTGATCTCCCGGGTGACCGAGATCACGATGGCGTTCCCGTATCTGCTCTTCGTGATTGCGCTTGCCTCGACTGTCGGTACTCGTCTCAACAAGATCACTCTGGGGTTCCTCGCGGACGGTGTCTTGACGTTGATTGTCGTCTTCGGGCTGTTCAGCTGGTTCTACTCCGCACGGGTGTTCCGCGGGATCACGCTCTCGCTCCGTGAGAAGGAGTTCGTCGAGGCGGCTCGCATGATCGGGGCCAGTGACGCGCGGATTGTCCGTTCGCATATCTTCCCTCATCTCGTAGGGCCGCTGATCGTCTTCTCGACGCTCAGCGTGGCCGGGTTCATCCTTGCTGAAGCCGGTCTCTCGTTCCTCGGCCTCGGCGTCCCGCTGCCCACGGCGAGCTGGGGCAGCCTTCTCGCCGACGCACCGAACTTCTACCTCACGCGGCCGCTCCTGCTCCTCTGGCCAGGCCTCGCACTCGTCTGTACGACTCTCGCCTTCAACCTGCTCGGCGACGGCCTCCGCGACGCCTTCGACCCGCGCAGCTCTCGGTAAGAGCACACCCTCGCGACGGGCGGTGGACATGTCGCCGGCGAAAGGCTTTAGCCTGTCTCCAGGGTTTCGCACGTCTCCACGGTTTCGCCTGTCTTCCGCATTACGGTCGTCCACGCGTCGGTTACTGCCTTATCGCCGCCAGTCGTGTTCCCTGCTGCCGAACTCACGGGTCCGTGCATCGTCTGTCGATCTGGATATCGGCTCTCGTTACCCGTCCCTGCCTCCACTAACTAAACTCGGTCGGCTCCGTCGAAAGATCCGAAGGTGTGTGATTGACCGCACGTTGTTTGACTAGGAGGCCACGGGAGCTCGCGCTGCTACGGTCTCGAAGAAAATGTGAAAGGAGTCCCGTGGACAGAAAAATCTGGCTGTCGGTCGCCGCTGCGGCGATCGGGGCGAGCTTGCTCGTTGCGGCGGCGACCGCTGCCCCGACCAAGATCCAGGCCAAAAAGGGCCACGCCGCGAAGGGTGGCACGTTCGTTGTCGAGATGGACAGCGATGTCGACTACACCGATCCCGCGCTCGACTACCTGTCGACCGGCTGGGAACTGATGTACGCCGCGGCCTGCAAGCTCTACAACTTCCCCGACAAGGAGGCGCCTGCCGGATCACACCTCGAGCCGGAAGTTGCTGTCGGCCTGCCGGTCATCTCGAATCGCGGCAAGACGTACACGATCAAGTTGAAGAGCACGTACAAGTTCTCGGACGGCTCGAAGGTATCCGCCTCGAACTTCGTTGCAGCGATGAACCGCCTCGCCAACCCCAAGCTGCAGTCGCCCGCGACGCCCTTCATGGACGTCATCGCCGGTGCGCAGGCAGTGGTTGACGGTAAGGCGACGAAGATCTCGGGTGTCAATGCAATTAATGCAACGACGCTCCAGATCAAGCTGACGAAGCCGGCGCCTGACCTCATCTCGCGTCTCACGATGCCGTTCTTCCAGGCGATCCCGAAGAGCCTTTCGGGGAACCACGATCCGAATGGCGTGCTCACCTACTCCAGCTGCGGCCCGTACTACTTCGCGGCCCGCACGCCGAACAAGTCGATCACGCTGAAGAAGAACAAGTTCTACACGGGCGGCCGCTCGGCGAATGTCGACACGATCCAGGTCAATATCGGCAACTCGCTGGAGGTCGCCCTGCAGAACGTCGAGTCCGGCGCGTCCGACTACGCCGCAACCGGCGTGCCCTCGACCGCCTACGCAACGCTCGCTGCGAAATACGGCGTCAACAAGGGCCGGCTATTCGTCAAGCCGCAGCTCGGTGTGCAGTACCTCGCGATGAACCACGACCGCCCGCTCTTCAAGAACAACCCGCAGCTGAAGAAGGCTGTCAACTGGGCGATCGACCGCCGCGCACTCCTCAACCAGAGCGGTTTCCTGGACGGCACGCGCAACGATCAGATCCTTCCCCCGGGCCTCCCGGGCGCCAAGAACGTGGCGATCTACCCGCTGGAGGTCAATGCCAGGACGATCGCGAAGGCGAAGTTGCTGGCCGCAGGCCACACGCAGGATGGTAAGGCTGTCCTCTGGACGGCCAACCGTGCTGCGTCCCTCCTCCAGGCACAGATCTACCAGTTCAACCTGAAGCAGATCGGCCTCGACGTGTCGGTGCAGGCCTTCTCCCGTGGTGTGCAGATCGAGAAGGAAGGCACCCGTGGTGCCGAGTTCGACTTCACGACGGAAGGGTGGATCGCCGATTACGCCGATGCGTACGACTTCATCAACATCCTGCTCTCGGGCAACACGATCCACGAGTCCAACAACAACAACGTGGCGTACTTCAACAGCCCGAAGTACAACAAGCAGATGACGGCTGCATCGAACCTTGTAGGCAGCGCACGTCAAGCCGCCTACCAGGCCCTCGATGTAGACATCACGACGAACGACCCCGCCTGGGCGGCTCGTTCCAACTTCAACGACCGCATCTTCGTGTCGGCGCGTACCCGGGGCTTCACCTACAACCCGGTCTTCTCGTTCGACTACGCGACGGTGTTCGTCAACAAGTAACAAACGCAATCCGGAACGTTGGGTGGGGGTCGGCGCTTGCCGACCCCCACCTGTTTCCCCGGACGGCCATCGTTTCATCATGCGGCTTCGATAGACTGCCCTCGTGTTCCGCTATCTCATTCGGCGCCTGCTGTGGGCGGTCGTGCTGTTCGTCGCGGTGACGATGGTGACGTACATGATCTTCTTCGTGATTCCCGCGAATCCGGCGCGGCTGGCCTGTGGTCAGCGGGCGACGGAGGAGTGTGTCAGGAATGCGGAGGCCCGGTTGGGTCTCGATCGGCCGATCCCGGTGCAGTACGCGAAGTTCCTGCAGCGGCTCGTGATCGACCGCTCTTTGGGCCAGTCGTTCACGAATCGGCAGGACATTAACAAGACGATCCTCGACGCCGCCCCGGTGACGGCGTCGCTCGTCATCGGCGGCGCGATCCTCTGGATGCTGGTGGCGCTCCCGATCGGGATCCTCTCTGCGTTACGGCCGCGGTCGTTACTCGATAGAGCCGCGACCGTCTTTGTCCTCTTCGGGATCTCGCTGCCCGTCGTCTGGATCGGCCTCGTGCTCCAGTACGTCGTTGGCTACCGCCTCGCCTGGACGCCGAATGCGGGGTATTGCGATTTCATCGACCCGGCCGAGTTCGCGACCTGCGGGGGCCCGGTAGACTGGGCCTACCACCTGATCCTGCCCTGGATCACCTTCGCGCTGTTGTTCTGTGCGATCTATGTGCGGATGATCCGCGCCAACGTGATGGACACCCTCGGTGAGGACTACGTGCGCACCGCCCGCGCCAAGGGCGCTCCCGAGCCCCAGGTGATGCGCAGCCACGTGCTCCGCAACGCACTCCTGCCGGTCGTGACGATGCTGGGAATGGACATCGGGATCGCGCTCGGCGGCGCCATCTTCACCGAGGCGATCTTCGGCCTGCCCGGCCTCGGCCGGCTCGCCGTGCAGTCGCTCAACACGTTCGATCTACCCATGATCCAGGGAACGGTCGTCTTCGCAACCCTCTGCATCATCGTCTTCAACATCGTCGTAGATGTCGCCTACGCCTTCATCGACCCTCGCATCCGGCTCGACTGATGGCGACCCTGCTCGAGGTCGAAGACCTCAGGACATATTTCACGACAGATGACGGAATCGTGAAGGCGGTTGACGGCGTCTCGTTCACCCTCAAAGAGGGTAAGACGCTTGGCATCGTCGGTGAGTCGGGTTCGGGCAAGAGCGTCACGTGTCTGACGATCATGGGCTTGAATTCCAAGAAGTCGGCAACGAGCAAGGGGCGCGCTCTCTTCCGAGGCGAGGACCTGCTGCAGGCCTCGAACCAGCGGCTGCGCGAGATCCGGGGCAACGACATCGCGATGATCTTCCAGGACCCGATGACCTCGTTGAACCCCGTGCACAGGATCGGCGACCAGATCGTCGAGGGGATCCTGCTGCACCGTGACGTCTCCAAAAAGGAGGCCCGCCGACGGGCGATCGACGCTCTCAAAGAGGTCGGGATTCCACGGGCCGATCGGCGGGCCGACGACTACCCGCACCAGTTCTCGGGTGGGATGCGTCAGCGCGTGATGATCGCCATGGCGCTCGTGAACGAGCCCTCCCTGTTGATCGCCGACGAGCCGACGACCGCGCTCGACGTGACCACGCAGGCACAGATTCTCGAGCTGATGCACAGTCTCCAGCGCGACTACGGCACAGCTATCGTGATGATTACTCACGATCTCGGCGTCGTCGCCGAGATCGCGGACGACGTGGTTGTGATGTATGCGGCCAGAATCGCTGAACGGGCTCCGGTCGGCAAACTGTTCGAGGAGCCGCTACACCCGTACACCTGGGGGCTTCTCGGCTCGCTGCCACGGCTCGAGGCCGATATCGATCGACTCGTACAGATACCGGGTACACCACCGTCGCTCCTCTCGCCCCCTCGCGGCTGTCGGTTCAACCCGCGCTGCCCGTACGTCTTCGACCGCTGCAAGGAGGAGATGCCGGAACTCGTTGCTTCACCAAGAGACAGCGAGCACCTGCAGTCCTGCTTTCTCGATGACGTGACCAAGCAGCGTGAAGCCGAGCGGACGCTCGCATCGTTCGCCACGGAAGTCCCGTAGGAGCCCGTGGTAGACGAGCTCCTCAGAGTCGAGAACCTGACGAAGCACTTTCCCGTCAGCCGCGGGATCGTGTTCCAGAAGCAGGTCGCGGCGGTCAAGGCCGTTGACGACATCTCGTTCACCGTCAACCGCGGTGAGACCCTCGGCGTCGTCGGTGAGTCGGGCTGCGGGAAATCGACCATGGCCCGATGCATCATGCGTCTGCTCGACCTCACCTCCGGCACCCTGACCTTCGAGGGCCAGAACATCTCCCGGCTGTCCCGCAACGAGATGCGCCCGATCCGCAGGGAGATGATGATGATCTTCCAGGATCCCTATGCATCGCTGAACCCGCGGAAGCGCGTCGGGTTCATCGTCGGGGAAGCACTCGTCGTGCACAACACGGGGACAGATGCCGCGATCAAGCGGCGTGTTCAGGAGTTGCTCGAGGTGGTCGGTCTGAACCCCGAGCACTACAACCGTTTCCCACACGAGTTCTCGGGTGGCCAGCGCCAGCGCATCGGGATCGCCCGCGCACTTGCCGTCAACCCGAAGCTGATCGTCTGTGACGAGCCGGTCTCGGCACTGGACGTCTCCGTGCAGGCACAGATTCTCAATCTGCTCAAGGACCTGCAGAAGGAGTTCGGCCTCACCTACATCTTCATCGCCCACGACCTCAACGTCGTCCGCTACATCTCCGACCGGGTGATGGTGATGTACCTCGGCAAGATTGCCGAGGTCGCCGGCAGCGCCGAGCTCTACGCCCGGCCGAAGCATCCGTACACCGGGGCGCTCCTTTCCGCCGTGCCGATCCCCGATCCGCGCCTCGGGCGAGCCCGAAAACCGATTGTGCTCGAAGGCGACGTGCCAAACCCGATCAACCCGCCTGACGGGTGCCGGTTCCACCCTCGCTGTCCGCGATTTCAGGAGGGCGTGTGCGACGCGTCGATCCCGGAGGCCGTCGATGTCGGAACCGATCACACGGCCTCGTGCTTCTTCCCACTCGGGCACTGGCCGATGACGCTCGAGGAGATGCAGCGCGTCGATAACCCGACGCCTGCATCCTGACGGGCAATGGTTGCGGCCGGCCGTCGCCTCGGAGCCATCTTTGGCATCATTCTCGGTGGCACCGTTCTGGGATCCCTGCTTGTCGGCTGGCTCCTCGGGTCAGAGCCTCAGCGCGCAGTGTCACTCGGCCTCGACGTGGTGGGCGCTTTCTTTCTCGTGATCGGTTTCTTCATCGGGGTTCGAGGACCGTTTCGACTGGGTGGCTCTCCGGCCCAGGGCTCCGCCCACCGGTTCGTTCGCGTGGCCCAACCCGATGAGCGGGTCGAGACCATCAACCTCTCGGCTCTCTTTGTGACGATCGGCTTTGTGCTTGTCCTGGCCGGCTTTGCGCTCGATCCGCGCTACAGTCTCGTCTGAGTCAAGTAGACAGGAGGAGCCGGGTGCAGACGCTACGACCTACAGCCCCTGTAATATCTGCTAACCCTGTGTGCTCGGAGGCGTCATAGATTTTAATGGGTGTTCTACCATGGAACTGTGAACGGGCCCGTAGCCGGGTCTCACTCGATCTCGACGAGGAGCTCTCGGAGCTCGAGGAGACGATGCTGGTCGGGCACTTGGCCAGTTGTGCCTCCTGCGCAGCCTTCGCGTCAGAGCTGTCGGTGATCACGAATGCTCTGCGTCTCGCGCCGCACGAGCAAATCCCGGCTCCCGTCGTGCTACCCTCGACCCGCCGGGTAGCCGGTCGATTCGTCCAGACTGCAGCCGCTGCCGCCGTGGCTCTGCTTGCGGTTGGACTCGGGACGCTCCTGTCGCCACCGTCGAGTACAGACCAGATGCGCGTCGCTATCAGTCAGGCACGCGCGGGTGTGCTGCTGGAAGGCTCCTATGACGACGAGGCGCGGGGCCTGCCGAGGCATCTGCTGGTCTCGTTCCGTTCCAGGGTCAGCCACGAACAGGGGCGCTCTAACCTCTAGAACTTCAGCAAGCGAAACCTGCTTCGAGCGACGGCGAGCACCATGCGGGCTTCGAGTCGAATGCGGACCCGCTTCTGTCTCTGTGAGCGCGTGCGACGCTGCGTGGTCGCGAGCGACTGCGGCCCATGCTGCATCTACACGAATCGCGTTGCGGTCGGGCTGGAACGATCACGCGTCGCACGTTCAGGTGGTCTGCTTCGCTCTGGATCCGATAGGCTATGTTTCCTCGACGGAGAGCCCACGTGACCGATCCGTCGCCCTATACCTCGCGCACTGACAGAAATCTTTCAGGAGACCCATGACGACCGAGAACGCCGCCAACATTGGCCAGATCATCGAGATCAAGGGCGTCGTGATCGATGCCGTTTTTCCCGATCGCCTCCCACAGATCCTCCACGCCGTCGAACTGGAGATCGTTCGCCCCGACGGTACGGCAACAACCCTTGTGGCGGAAGTGCAGCAGCACCTCGGCGATGACCGCGTTCGCGCCGTCGCCATGGATTCGACCGATGGACTCGCCCGCGGTACAGCCGTCGTCGATACCGGTGCGCCGATCACCGTCCCCGTCGGCGACAGCACTCTTGGTCGCATCTGGAACGTGCTCGGGCAGCCGGTTGACGACAGGCCTGCGTCTCCCGACGTCGAGCGATGGTCGATCCATCGGGAGCCGCCCGCCTTTCACGAGCTGAAGCCGTCCGTCGAGATCTTCGAGACCGGCATCAAGGTCATCGACCTGATTGCTCCGTACATCAAGGGAGGCAAGGTCGGCCTGTTCGGAGGCGCCGGTGTCGGCAAGACGGTCACCATCATGGAGCTCATCCACAACGTCGCGAACGCCCACAGCGGCGTCTCGGTGTTCGCCGGTGTCGGCGAGCGCACCCGCGAGGGAAACGACCTCTATCTCGAGATGGAGGAGTCGGGCGTTCTCGACAAGGTCGCGCTCGTCTACGGCCAGATGAACGAGCCCCCCGGCGCCCGCCTCCGTGTCGCCCTCTCGGGCCTGACGATGGCCGAGTACTTCCGCGATCAGGGCCAGGACGTTCTCCTCTTCGTGGACAACATCTTCCGGTTCGTCCAGGCAGGCTCGGAGGTCTCGGCGCTCCTCGGTCGCATGCCGAGCGCCGTCGGCTACCAGCCCACCCTCGCAACCGAGATGGGGCAGCTCCAGGAGCGCATCACATCGACACGCACGGGTTCGGTCACCTCCGTCCAGGCCGTCTATGTGCCGGCAGACGACTTCACCGATCCGGCGCCGGCTGCCACGTTCGCCCACCTCGATGCCACGACGCAGCTGTCACGCGCAATTGTCGAGAAGGGCATCTACCCGGCTGTGGATCCACTTGCCTCCACCTCACGCGCGCTCGCACCCGGTCTCGTCAGTGACGATCACCTCGCGACGGCGACGGCGGTACAGAAGATCCTGCAGCGCTACAAGGATCTCCAGGACATCATCGCGATCCTCGGGATGGACGAACTCACCGACGACGACAAGGTCGTCGTGTCAAGGGCCCGCAAGATCGAGCGGTTCTTCTCGCAGCCCAACTTCGTGGCAGAGCAGTTCACGGGTACGCCCGGGAAGTACGTCAAGCTCGAAGACACGGTGAAGGGGTTCAAGGAGATCCTCGAGGGACTGCATGACGATCTTCCCGAGGCGGCGTTCTACATGGTCGGGCCGATCGAGGACGTCGTCGAGAAGGCGCGTCAGCTTCAGCAGGCCGCGGTCTAGTGGCGATCGATGGCTGACGGCCACCCCAGTTTCGACGTCTCCGTCGTCACGCCCGACGGCCCGGTCTATCAGGGAAAGGCCGAGATGCTGATTGTCCCCGGCCAGGACGGAGAGATCGGGGTACTCGCTCGTCACGCGCCGCTTGTTGCAACGCTCAAGGCAGGCTCGACGCGCGTGCATCTCGGCGGTAAGGAGGTGCTCGAGTTCGCTACCGGGCCCGGTTTCTTCAAGGTCGAGGCCGATACGGCGCTGGCGCTCGTCGATGAGGCAGTGAACATCAGGCAGATCGACGAGGCTCGGGCGACAGCTCAGCTCGAGGCTGCCCGGGCAGATCTCGAGAAGATCGAAGCGGGCGAGTCGAAGGGCGATCGCTGGCAAGCCGAGCAGCGCATCCTGCATGCCCAGAATCAGCTCGACGTCCTGGGCCACGCGACCGGCAGAGCGTAGGACAGACACAGGTCGCGCGGGTCACCGACTGCGGTGTCGTAGCGGTCGCCAGGCACGATGCAGCGGAGGTCAGGAAGGCGGAGGTCTGGTCTCATCCGCTCCTCGACTACGACGCCGGCCGATGCCCGACGGCGCCTCGGCCTCACGTGTCCGCTCGACTTCGTCGAGCAGCGTGGCAATGCGGTTGAAGGCGTTGCCGGGAGTCTCGCCCCCTGCTTCGATAGAGGGTAGAACGAAGGTCGGTGAAGCAGGCTCCACCCCATTCGAGCGGCGCAGGGCCGAGATGACGATCGTGTTCAGATAGCCGATCACGAGGAGCGCGGCGCTGATGCCCCAGACCATCCGTGGGCCGACAGTCATCGTGAGAGGGCCGGCTGCGAGCGTCCCGATCAGCGTGAACATCTGTACCAGGCTGCCGAGCACCGCGAAGATCTGGCCCCGCCGGTCGTCCGCGACGACCTGCTGAATCAGGGTCACGTTGCAGACGAGACCGATCCCGTTGCCTACGCCGAAGAGTGCCGCGCCGACACATCCGAGTGTGAGGTTGGGGCTGACAGCACAGATCGTTACACCGGCCGCGGTGATGAGAAACGAGGCGCGGTAGCCGCCGTACACCGTCAGCCGACCGATGAACGAAGGAGCCACGAGGTTGCCGATCAGGATGCCTGCGGCCGAGAACGCTACGAACACGCCGAAACCCGCGCTCCCGACGCCGTAGGCGTCGGTGGTGAGCACGATCTCCGCCACGTTGATGCCGGTGTAGGCGAGCGTCGCCCAGCTCCAGATCAGGAAGAGCGACGAGAGCTGGTTGTCTCTGCGCACGAGGGAGAACCCGGCCCGCACCTCGCGCCAGTGGGTACGGCCAATCCGTGCAGCCACGTTTGACTGCAGCCGGCTGCCAACCCGAGCGAGGAGGAGAGCCGAGAACAGGAAGCTGACCGCATTGAGCGTGTACACCGTGCTCGGGCCGAGCAACACGATTCCCACGCCTGCGATCACGGGACCCATCAGCGTGGCGAGATTCTCGGCTCCCTGGATGAGAGCGTTGGCCGTTACCACGTACTTCTCGCCGACGAGGTTCGGGATGGCGGCGTAACAGGCCGGCCGGAAAAATGCAGCCGAGAAACCCGCCAGTGCCGAGACCGCACAGATGCCTGCAGGGGAGTGGACGAACGGGAGCACGCCGAAGCACGCTGCGCCGCCGAGATCGGACAGGATCATCATTCTCTGACGTGGCCAGCGGTCGATCAGTGGCCCCACGGCGATCCCGAGGATGACCCCGGGGACGAGCTCCGCAAAGAGCAGGATGCTGACCCACCAGGCGGAGTTCGTCTGGTTGTAGAGCGCGATCCGGACGGCGAAGAACGCCGTCCAGGTGCCGAGTGCAGAGATCAGCCGTCCGGCGAGGAGCTTGCGGTACGAGCGGTGCTCGGGCATCCCAACGATCGAGAACTGCACGGTGAACTTGCTCAGCATGCTCCTCGAGCCTACAACCCTCGTCCCACGGAGGCAGCTGTCCGGGGAGGATGGGCCCGTACCGTAGAGTGGCTCCGATGGCACGGACTCCCTGGACACACGGTCAACTCGTCGCCGGTGTCCGGGCGGGCGACCACCGTGCCCTCGCGCGCGCGATCACGCTCGTCGAGAACCGTGACCCCGGTGCAGCGGCGGTCGTCTCGGAGCTCTACCCGCAGACCGGCACGGCGTTTGCCGTCGGGATCACGGGCCCGCCGGGTGTCGGCAAGTCGTCCCTGATCGCGGCTCTCGTCCACCACGTTCGTGGTCTCGGGCTCACGGTCGGCGTCATCTCGGTCGATCCCTCGAGCCCGTTCACGCAGGGCGCACTGCTCGGCGACAGAATCCGGCTCGTAGACCACTTCCTCGACCCCGGCGTGTTCATCCGTTCCATGGGCACACGTGGTCACCTGGGAGGATTAGCCGAGGCGACGCTCCAGACGCTGCTCCTGCTCGACGCGGCGGGCCGCGATGTGATCTTCCTCGAGACGGTCGGCACCGGGCAGAGCGAGGTCGAGGTGATGGGCATCGCGGACGAGGTGCTACTCGTGCTGATGCCGGGGTCGGGCGACTCGGTTCAGGCCCTGAAGGCAGGGATCATGGAGATTCCCGACGTGATCGCGATCAACAAGATGGATCAACCGGGGGCGAAGTCGCTGTTGAACGACATCCGCACGGTGATGTCTCTCAGTCCCGATGCGGAACGGCGTCCGGAGATCGTGCTGACCGAGGCCCTGCGGGGAGAGGGAATCGACAGTCTCTGGGAGACGCTCGTCGAACGGCGCGACGCACTGGCTGCGAACGGCGTACTCGAGGAGAGGCGTCGCCAGAACCTCGCCGGGGAGGTCATCTCCGCGGCGACCGCCCGTGCCCGCACCCGGATCGAGGGGGCAATCGCCGGCGACCCGGCGCTGGCAGCACTCGTCGTCGGCGTCCAGCAGCGTCAGGTAGACCCGCTGACCGCTGTTGAAACAATCGTTGCGGCCGTGCTGCGTGAGGGAGCACCGTGACCCGGCCGACGCTCGATGACATCCGAGCAGCCGGGGGGCGCCTCGCCGGTATCGCCCAGGTGACACCTCTGCACTCCTCGGGTACGCTCAGCAACCTGGTCGGGCGCCCCGTGTTGTTGAAGGCCGAGAACCTCCAGCTGACCGGCTCGTTCAAGATCCGCGGTGCCTACAACACGATTGCCCAACTCACCGAGGCGGAGCGGGAGGCAGGCGTCGTCACCTCGAGCGCCGGGAATCATGGTCAGGCAGTCGCGTGGGCGGCACGGCAGGCGGGCATACGGGCCACGATCTTCGTTCCCGAGGGAGCTCCGAGGGCCAAGTTCGACGCTGCCGTGGGCTACGGTGCAACCGTCATCCTCGCTGGCGAGGGCTTCGACGAGGCCGTTGCGGCAGGGCTTCGGCACGTGGATGAGACCGGTGCGACATTCGTGCACGCCTTCGACAACCCGCGGGTCATCGCCGGGCAGGGTACGTTGGGTCTCGAGCTGGCGGAACAGTTGCCGCCGGGGCCGGGAACCGTCGTGATTCCCGTCGGGGGCGGCGGCCTGGCATCGGGTATCGCAATCGCGCTGCGGGCGCTGCGACCGGAGCTGTCGCTCGTCGGCGTCCAGGCGGCGGCGTGCGCGCCGTTTGCCGGGCGAGTGCCGGTCGGGCCGACGATCGCTGACGGGATCGCGGTCAAGACGCCTGCCGAGTTGACCTCCGCGATCCTGCGCGACCTTCTCGACGAGGTGGTCGTCGTGGATGACGCGGCAATCTCGCAGGCACTCCTCCTGCTCCTCGAGCGGTCGAAGCTCGTCGTGGAGGGGGCAGGCGCCGCCCCCGTCGCGGCGCTGCTCCAGGGGCTCGTACCCGGTGACGGCCCGGCCTGTGCCGTGCTGGCGGGCGGCAACATCGACGCGACGACGCTCGTCTCGGTGACCCGTTTCGGCCTCGCGTCATCCGGCCGGTATCTCGTCGTGGCGATCCTGATTCCCGACCGTCCGGGACAACTCGCGCGTATCGTTACGGCCGCAGCGGCTCTGCGAGCCAATGTGCTCTCCGTCACCCATCACCGGGAGGGGCGCAACATCGGCGTGCTCGAGACCGAGGCCGAGTTGACGCTCGAGACGCGTGGCGAGGAGCATTCACGTGAGATCGTCGCGGCGCTCGCCGCGGACGGCTTCGAGGTTCGGCGGTTGACATGAGCGGCAACCCGCTCGCGTAGCTTACGCCCCGTGAGGATCTGCGCCGCGGGTGACGATATTATTCTACGAGAGCGTCGTTGTGATCCCGTACCGCGTACCGCGCCCGCGTCGTGCGGCCCCGGCCGGTGTCCGTGTGATCCGCGAGGCTCAGTGTGAGCCGCAGCGCCTGAACTCGACCGTTTCGCCGCCGCGGGCGCGCCAGTCGATCATCCCGCCCTCCGCGACGGGGTGTGCATCGTACCCGCGCTTGCGGAGGATGCTCGCGGCAATCACGGCGCGCGGGCCGGAATCGCAGATCGTCACCACGGGACGGTCGAGCGGAAGGTCGGGGCAGCAGGCCCCCATCAGCCGGTAGGGCACGTTGCGGCTACCGGGGATGTAGCCCCGGTCACGGTCGTCCTTCTCGCGTACGTCGATCACGGATGCTCCGCCCGCAATGAGGGCGTCGAGCTCGTCGATCGTGACAGGGGTGGTCTGCTCGTCTCCGCCACCGAGCACGTAGCCGGCTATGTCGAAGAACGCAACCGACTGGAGGCCGCGGATCGCGTGCAGCGCCTCCGCAACGGTCTCTGCGAGTACACACACGGGTTGTGCCGCGTGGAGGACGAAACCTGCCTTGGTGGAAAAGCTGTTGCCGGTGACCGGAACGGAGATCGCGCCGGGGCGGTGACCGGCGAGATGAGCCGAGACATCCCGCACGTCGAGGAGCTGTGCCTCGTCGGGCGGCGACAACAGCTCCTGGGGCGCGGGTAGAGCACCCACGAATGGCCCCTGATTCAGCTCGACGATGCGAGCAAGATTCGGTGGCTTCGGAGCGCTGACTGCGGCAGCTTCGGCGATGAACGCGCTGACGTCTGTGATCTGCAGCGTGCGGTTGAAGCGACGCTCGAAACCGATCGTGGTGGACGGCTTGGAGCTCATCGACTTGCCGCAGAGCGAGCCCGCGACGTGCCCCGGGAACACCTCGACGCCGTCGTCTAGTTCGAGCAGCAGGTGAAGCGAGCGGAAGAGCCCCTCGGCACCCTCCTGCGCCGCGACGGCGAGATCGGGCCGCGCGGCGTCACCGACGAACAGGGAGTCGCCGGTGAGAACGAGCCAGGGCTCGTCGCCACGGGAGTGGTCAACGACGGTAAGGCAGCAGTGCTCGGGCCGGTGGCCCGGTGAGTGAATGACGCCGAGCGTGACTGCTCCGACCTCGATTGCGTCACCGTCGTGCATCGGGTCGTTCGGGTAGCCGACCCCGGCAGCGGCGTGCACGCTCACCGCGATGCCGTACTCGAGTGCGAGCCGTCCGTGTCCCGAGACGTGGTCGGCATGGGTGTGCGTCTCGATCACCCGCACGATCGCAAGGCCGCGCCGCTCTGCTTCGGCGACGACCGGCTCGATCGCGAAGGGGGGATCGACGACGACGGCAGCCCCCGCGTCCTCGTCACCGATGAGGTAGCACGCGCACCCCAGATCGTTATTCAGAAACTGGTGGAAGATCACGAACCGACCGTAGCACCCGGTCCCGCTATCGCACTTGAAGTAATGCGACACCGGGGCGGGAGGTCGGACTCCGCGTTCCGTCCGCGCGTGGAGCGGCTCCTAGCCGACGGTGACCGAGATTGGGATGCGGACGAGGTCCCGGTCGAGGGTCATTTGGCAGTTCGTGTAGTGGAAGCGGGTGTAGTAGACGTAGGCGGTCTTGCCGACGACGGTCTCGAAGTTGCGCGACGGGCTGTCCGGGTCGATCAGCGAGTAGTACATCGTCGGCTCGGGCCCGCCGCAGACATAGGAGCCCGTTTCGGTGCCTGGGAGAATGACCCGTTGCGTGCTCCAGATCCGGAGATCCGGTGAGGTGACGAAGGCGATGCCGCCGGCCGGGCCGCCTGCGGTGCCGACACAGATGAACTGTCGTGCATCCGGCACGTACCTGAAGCTCGCGGCGCAAAGGTTCGGCAGGTCCAGCACGGGAGGCGGTTGCGGGGCCGCTCCGCCGAGAGGGGCGTACGGGTTCGCGAAATGTGCGTTGAAACCGGTTCCGTCCCAGGCGCCCTACGAGCCTGGCTTGTCGGGCGTGCGGGTGCGCAGGAGGACGCCGGGGTACCTGCCGCTCGAGTCGTTGACCTGGAGCGCGAGGTAGTAGTAGCCATCGGCGGGGTTGCGGACGATCGTGCTCGGAACGGCGATGCCGCGGCGGCCCGAGTCAGGGACGTATCGCGCGGGAATCTGGGCGAAGAAGTGGCCTGGCGGCGTTGCGTGCGTGAAGGAGTTGCCGCCGTCGGTGGAGTCGGCAGTCGTGATCGTGCTATACCAGCAACGGTTGAAGTCGCCTGACGGGCACTGGCCGGGATGCGTGCTTCCCCAGTACTCGTCCTCGACGAAGCCGACCACGTTCCTGCCGTCGAGGGTGTAGACGGACGCCAGCCATTCGCGGTCGTCGAAAGCTGCGGGGTCGGGGTTGTGGTGGGAGTCGAGAACGACCTTGCACTCCCGTTTCACCGTGTCCAGAGTCGCTCCGACGAACGGGATCGCCCGATAGTGCGGCGCGATCAGGTGCACGTTCCCGTCCGCGTCTCGATACGCACGTGCCGGCAGGTCGGGGATGTCTTCGTCGTTACAGCGGTCGCTGGCCCAGTCGAACACCCTCTCCTCCTGGCCGCTGATCGCGATCGACACAGACTTCGGCGGCGGTGGTGGCTTTGGTCTGCGTCGGGTCAGCCTGGCACCGACAGAACAGTCGAAGCCGTACTTGTGGTACCGGGCGTTGTAGCGAGGCGCACATTTCTGGCCCGCCTTCAAACACACGCGCTTTCCACCGATCAGCGCTTTGACCGTGCCGGCCGGACATGCGACTTCGGATGCGCCCGTCGCCAGCGACACCAGCACCGAAGCCGAAAGCACCGCCACCGCACAACCCACAGCGACAGTTGATCGGCGCATCAGGCTTTCATCTCGACGACAACGGTACGCCAGGGTTCGCCCGATTGCCACTGTCGTGCTGCACGGGTGACACATTGTCATTCTCGGGGCTTGACGAACGTAAACGAACGGAGGATAGTGTTCGCTGCGAGGGCGATGCGCCACCGGCAGGTGGCCTGCCAGCCCTCGGTTGAGAGGAGCGCCTGATGCGTCGGTTGTTCATGGTCGGGGTTGTTATCGTTGCGGTGCTGTCGGGCTTCGCGGTCGGTTCCGGTTCGGACGCCGCTCGCCTGGTGTCTTCGGCCGCCTGCAAGAAGGGTTCTGTTGCTGCCGTGATCCGCGGCAAGCGCGTGTGTCTGAAGGTCGGCCAGTCCTGTAAGCGCTCACTCGATGGCCGGTATCACCGCTACGGCTTCCATTGCCATGCAACGGGTCGTCTGACACGGCCGAAGCCGGCGCCGCGATATGTGACGCTGTCGATCACGGGCCCGCCGCAGGTCGTGTTCGACTGGACGAACGATCGCTGCGAAGATCTCGACATTCCCGACGCGCCTGCACGGGCGTTCCGCGGGGCCGACGGCCGCGTGCAACTGATCGCAGCCCACTTCATAAATCGCCGCTCCGTTGGCCCCGACCTAAATCACCTGAGCCACGAGTGCTCGGTCGTACTCGCCTCGCACTTCGATCCCGATCCGGCCGCATTCGCTGACAGCGAGTGGATCGGCTCGACCTACACGAATGACGGTCAGACGATCTACGCGCTGCTGCATGACGAGTACCACGGCTGGGAGCACCCCGGCCAATGCCCGAGCAGCCAGTCCTGGTACACGCCCGCCTGTTTGTACAACGCAATAACGCTCGCAGTATCCACCGACGGCGGTGCGACTTATTTCGATCAGCCGCAGCCGCATGTCGTCGCGAGCGCGCCGTACCGCTACGTGCCTGACAGGGGGCCGCTCGGCATCTTCACGCCGAGCAACATCGTCCACAATGCGGCCGACAACTACTACTACGCGCTCGTCTACCTGAACCTCAGCGGACCCCGTGTCGGCACCTGCCTGATCCGCACCCGGAACCTGGCCGATCCGACCTCGTGGCGCGGTTGGTCAGGCGGTCGCAGCTTCGACACGAGCTTCATCGATCCGTATCGCTCGCTGGACGATCCGAACGCACATCTGTGCACGCTGCTCCAGCACGCCGGCCCAGGCGACATGCAGCCGGGCAGTATCACCTACAGCACGGTCGCACGCCAGTGGCTCTGGGTCGGACAGGCGATTGACGGCGCCTACGTCTCGCTGTCGCCCGATCTCATCAACTGGAGTCCCCCTGTCCTCTTCTTCCCGGCACAGGTGACATGGGATTACCAATGCGGTGATAGAGATCCGATCGCGTATCCGTCGCTCATCGATCCCGCCAGCACCTCACGGAACTTCGAGACAGTGGGTGGGAAGCCGTATCTGTACTACACGCTCTTCCACTACACCAACTGCGGGCAGACTCTCGATCGCGACCTCGTCCGAATACCAATCACCATCTCCCCGTAGCCGCCCCTGGAGGGGCCACCCGACCTTGGAGGCTCATCGGGCTCGCCTGATTCACCTATGTCTCGCGGCGTGGCCTCCGGCGAAGAGAGCGCAGACCGATGAAGCTTCCGGCGATCACGACAACCCCGACGGCGGCTGCTGCGATCGCGGTCCAGGGCCGTTGGTCTGGGGAGGCCGTGCCGGTCGCCGGAAGGACGCTCAGGTCGGACGTCCAGCGGACGGTCGCGCCATCGTCGTAGCCCTGCCCCGCCTTCACGGTGAATGTTCCTGCGCGCACGTTCGCCACGATCCGGAGCGGGAAGACGAGAGCCTCGCGTCCTTCGAGACGCCCGCCTGACCACGTCGCGGTGGAGCCGTCGACCGCTGCCTTCCAGCCTGTTGGGGTTGCGGCCGACACGATCGAGATGCCGGAGGGCGTTGTGACGCGGACGACGACGGTGGCGTGGGGAGGACGCTCGTTCGGGACCTTGAGCGTGATCTCCGTCTCGACGCCGTCCTCGACAAACGGGGGCGAGATCGTGACATGTGCAGCGGCCGCCGCGGGAAGGAGCAGCGCGGCTGCCAGACCGGCGAGCATCCCTCTCATCAAGGGTCGAGGCTGGACAGGGTGACGGCCTGCTGCTTTTCGGATGGGCAAGAAGGGTGTGGAGTCATACCCGCGAGGCGTGTCCCGCCACATCCGGGAGCGGAGATCCGTGTCCCGCCACATCCGGGTCGATGGTAGCGGGCCGTCGGCGCTTCTCCGTCTCAGCCGTCGATTGCGCGGTATTTGCGAATCGCAAGCGGCATGAAGATCGCGAGCAGCGTGACCGTCCAGACGACCGACATCAGGATGGGGTGAAGCCCGGGGAAGGAGTCCGAGATGAACGGGTTCGGGTTGCCAAACAGCTCGCGGGTGGCTCCCGTCAGCGAGCTCACGGGATTCCACTCGGCAATCGGCTGCAGGACAGCCGGGAGCGTCTCTGTCGGTACGAAAGCGTTCGAGAGAAAGGTGACCGGGAAGATGACGAGGAATCCGACCTGTTGTGCCACCTCGACCGTAGGGACGGAGAGTCCGAGGAAGACGCCGATCCAGGCCATCGCATACGTGAAGAAGAGGAGCAGGACGACTCCGGCGAAGAAGTCGAGGACGCCGTCGTTCACGCGCCAGCCGATCGCGAGGCCGGTCACCATCAGGACAGCGAGGATCCCGATGTTGTAGAGGATGTCGGCGAACGTGCGGCCGCTGAGTACGGCCGAACGCGCCATTGGCAGCGAACGGAAGCGGTCGATCAGCCCCTTGGTCATGTCGTCGGCGATCGAGACCGCCGTCGTGATCGCGGCGAAAGCGAGGGTCTGGACGAAGATGCCGGGCATCAGGAACTCGCGGTAGGAGCCCCCACCGGGAAGGGGGATCGCCCCACCGAACACGAACGCGAACAGCAGTACGAACATGATCGACTGGAGGATCGCGAAGATGGCGAGCTCCGGGATGCGTGGTACCCGCTTGAGGTTACGCCAGCTGATCACGATGCCGTCGGCGACGGCGTTCCGTAGGCGGCTCATCGGCCCTTCTTCCGGGCCGTCGTAGTCTCGTCGTCGGTCGCCGGACGCTCTGCCGCGTGGCCCGTGAGTGCCAGGAAGACGTCGTCGAGCGTCGGGCGTCGAAGGCCGACATCATCGACGCGGATCTGTGCCTCACCGAGGCGGAGCACCACATCGACGAGTTGCTGTGCGCCGCCCTCGGCTGTAACGGTCAGCCGCCGGGTGTGCTCGTCCACCGTGGCGGAGCCGTCCGGGGCCGCGACCTGTGCCGCACGGTGCAGGAGGTCACGGTCGTGGACGACTATCTCGATCCGCTCGCCACCGACCTGCGTCTTCAGCTCGTCGGCCGTCCCACGCGCGATGATCTTGCCCGCATCTACCACGGCTATCTCGTCTGCGAGTGCGTCCGCTTCCTCCAGATACTGTGTTGTCAGGAGTACCGTTGTCCCGGCTCGCACCTGACCCCGGATGACGTCCCACATGCCGAGGCGGCTACGTGGGTCGAGTCCGGTTGTTGGCTCATCGAGGAAGAGCAACGTAGGCCTGCCGATCAACGCGGCTGCGAGGTCGAGGCGACGACGCATCCCGCCGGAGTAGGTCTTGGCCACGCGGTCGCCTGCGTTCTCGAGATCGAACTGTACGAGCAGTTCGGTTGCGCGCCGCTTTGCGGCGGCAGACCCGATCTGGTACAGGCGCCCGAACATCCAGAGGTTCTCGCGCCCGGTGAGGTTCTCGTCGATCGCCGCGTACTGGCCGGAGAGGCCGATCAGGCGGCGCACCGCCTGTGCGTCGCGCGCAACATCGAGCCCTGCGATGGTTGCACGCCCCGCATCCGCGCGCAGGAGAGTGGCGAGGATCCGCACCGTCGTCGTCTTGCCGGCACCGTTTGGCCCGAGGAGGCCGAGCACCGTTCCCTCCCGTACCTCGAGATCGAGGCCGTCGAGCGCGCGTACCTCGCTCCCACGCGAGTGGTACACCTTCACGAGTCCCTCTGTTTCGATCATCGCCATGCTGTCAAGCTAGCTGTGGAGGGGCGTGTGGGGCCTAGACTGGGAGTATGAGCCAGTCCATCGACCGCAGGGGAATGACGACGCTGTCCGGTGGGCATCTCGCGTCGGACTTCGCATCCGGGAGCGTGCCGGCGCTGCTGCCCTTCTTCGCGCTGAAGTTCGACCTCAGCTATACGCTCACCGCCGTTCTCGTGCTTGCCGTCCTCGCCTCGTCGTCGCTCACGCAACCTCTGTTCGGGCTCTGGTCGGACCGCCGGGGTGCACTCTGGCTCCTGCCTGGGGGGGTTGCGCTCGCCGGAGTAGGGATCGGTCTCGCGGCGGTCGCCCCGAGCTACGGCCTGCTCCTCGTTCTCCTGTTCCTGTCGGGCCTCGGCATTGCCGGCTTTCATCCCGAGGGGGCAAAGTGCGCGGTCTTCGCGAGCGGGCACAGGCGTGCGAGTGGCATGTCCCTCTTCAACATCGGTGGCAACACCGGCTACGCCCTCGGTCCCGTCGTCGTCACGCCGCTCGTTCTCTGGCTCGGTCTGGGCCCTGGAGGTCTTCTGGCCTCCGTGCCCGTCATCCTGGCCTCCTTGGCCGTGCTCGCGGCACTCCCGTATCTCTCGCGCCTGCGCGCGGAGCGCGAAACCGGTGGCGGCGTCGTGGAGGGGAGAGACGACGTGTGTGCGATGTTGATCCTGACGAGCGTGATCGGACTGCGCAGCGTTGCCTGGTTTGGTCTCCTTACCTTCGTGCCGCTCTGGGTCGTCTCGCTCGGGAACTCGGCGGCCGACGGAGCCCGTCTGCTGGCCCTGATGCTGTTCGCCGGTGCGGCGGGAACGCTTCTGCTCGGACCGATCGCAGACCGGGTGGGCATCCGGCGAACGCTACTTGTTGCCCAGGCTGTGCTGGCGCCGATGATCCTCGTCTTCGTTTTCGTCGGGGGTGTTGCGGGCGTCATGGCGCTCATGGTGGTCGGCACCTGCGTTGTTGGCACCTTTGGCCTCACGATGGTGCTGAGTCAGATGTATCTCCCCCGGCATGTCGGCATGGCTTCCGGGCTCTCGATCGGCCTTGCGATGGGTCTCGGCGGGCTTGCCGCCGTCGCCCTCGGCGCCATCGCCGATGTCGTTGACCTGAAGACGGCACTCGTCTGCTGCGCCCTCGCACCCTTGCTCGGCGTCGTCCCGTGCCTGTTCCTTCCCGACCCCGGGGCACCGGGTGCTGTTGCGTCGGCTCCGTCGTCCGGATACCCTCTACTCGACTGACGTTGTCAATGCAGGCCAACCGTTCGCCCAGGGAGATCCAATGACCGTGCAGGAGTTCTTCGACGCGCTGCCCTCGAAGGTAGACCCGGCCAAGACCGTGGGCGTGAACAACAGCTTCGCCTTCGATGTCACCGACGTTGGTATCTGGACGGTGATCGTCACAGACGGCGTCGTATCGGTCGTCGAGGGGAGCCAGGAGCCCGACTGCACGCTCTCCATGAGCGAGAAGACGCTGCTGAAGATTGCCAGCGGCGGCGCCAACCCGACCACGGCCTACATGACCGGCAAACTGAAGATCAAGGGAGATATGGGTGTCGCACTGAAGCTGCAGAAGCTGTTCTAGAACGTCCCGGCAGCAGGGGAGACTCGCCACAGATGTATCTCGCCGTCCGCCTTCTGGTCGCCTGGGGCGCCAATGTGCTGGCGCTGATCGTGGCCGGCTGGGTGTTCTCCGGCTTCATGATCGAGTGGTGGTGGCCGCTTCTGCTCGCGGGAGCGGTGTTCAGCCTCGCGAACGTGTTTCTGAAGCCGCTGCTGACGTTCATCGCGATCCCGCTGATCATCCTCACCTTCGGCGTCGCCTACTTCTTCGTCAACGTCGCGATCCTCGCGTTCACCGTCTGGGTCGTGCCGCACTTCTCGATCGACGGCTTCTGGACGTATGTCGGCGCCGTGATTGTGATGTGGCTCGTCAATGTCGCGGTCGGGAGGCTCCTACGGGCAGTCGAGGGCAACGAGGCCGCGGCGGTGTAGTCGGGTTGCACGCGAAGCACCTCTGTGCCGACATGGTCGTCGCAACGGGCGCCGGTACAGCCATCTCCATCTCCACTCTGTGGCCTCGAGAGCGATAGGTCTCGGACGGCTATCCCGACGAGACGACCGCGACGGCAACGAGTGCGCAGACAACGCCCACGTACTGCAGTCGCGAAAGCCGTTCGCGCAGGATGGCACCTGCGAGCAGCACCGTCGTGACGGGGTACAGGGACGCGAAGACCGACGCGATTGCCACGGGCCCACGCTGCAATGCCAGCAACACAAGCACCGATGCAATCAGGTCGATTGCCCCGATTGCGAGTACGTAGGGGAGCAGGCGGCGAACCCCCTCGACCGGCCCGCGCGTCAGTGCGAGAGCGAGCACGACCAGGGTTGCGGCAGCAGCGAGGCGTTCGAGCGTGACGGGCCACATGCCCGCCTGCTCCGAGACCCGCGAGAATGCGATCAGGAAGAGTCCGAAGAACAGGCCGCTCGCGAGGGAAAGGGCAAGCACGCCGCGGTCGAGTGCTCCGGCAGCGGCATCTTGCTTCCCCGGTGCGACCGAGACGACGATAACCGCAACGAGTGCGACTACGAGGCCAATCTGGGCAGGGGTGCCGGGCCTTTCACCGCGAGCGAGGGCATAGCCGACCGGGATTATCGCCGTCATGACGGCAGACACCGGGGCGACGACGGTGATCAGGCCGCGTCCCATGGCGGAGTAGAAGCAGCCAAACCCACAGGCGGCGGCGATGCCCGCGAGGAGCGACCACGTCACATCCGCCGCCCCGAGTCGCTCCGAGCCGTAGGCGATCGCAAGCGGTAGCGCGAACGCCAGGCCGACAACCTGCGCGAACACGGCTACCCGGATGCCGTTTGCAAAGCGTGAGGCGTAGCCCCCGGCAAAGTCTGCACCGCCCGCGAGGGTGGCAGCCAGGAACGCGAGGAGGGCGGTCACGTTTCGGGCCGGGGTGGAGGCGCCCACGGTGGGCGTTCGCGCTCCACGAACGCCCGTAGCCCCGCCTGTCCTTCGTCGCTCGTTCGTCGTTCGGCAATACGGCGTGCGGTCTCCGGCCCGTCGGGTCGGTCGAGCACGAGGCGTTTCGCATGTCGTGCTGCGCGGGGGGCCGCCGTTCGCAGCTCTCCGAGGATCGTCTCGAGCGTGCCCTCGAGATCGACCGTGACCTCGTGAACGAGGCCGATTCTCAGGGCGGTCTCCGCGTCGAAGCGCTCGCCGGTGACGAAGTACCGCCGCGCAGCGCTCTCGCCGATCTTTCGCAGCGCGTACGGAGATATCACCGCCGGGATGATCCCGAACTTGACCTCCGAGAAGGCGAAGACGGCCCGCTCGTGAGCGATCGCGATATCGGCGGTCGCCACGAGCCCCGCTCCACCGCCGAGAGCATGGCCCTGAACGAGAGCGATCACGGGGGCGGGGCAGCTGTCGATTGTGTCGAGCATGCGTCGGAACGCATTGGCATCGGCGAGGTTCTCGTCGTGTGTGAGTTGCGCAGAGCGCCGCATCCATTCGATGTCGGCTCCCGCGCTGAAGCTCTTCCCCTCACCTGCGAGCACTACGGCGCGTGCTTTGCCCACGTCAACGAATGCCTCCGCCAGCTCCTCTATCAGCGTCGCGTCGAACGCATTCCGCGACGCGGGACGGACCAGCGTGACCCGGAGGACATCGTCGTCCCGTTCGATGTGTAGCGCGCCCATATCCTCGCAGTCTAGAGTCACGGCCATGTCCACCACCTCTGTCTTGCACGGGACGCTTGCCGCCGCGGTGACTCCCCTCCTCGCCGGAGGGGGCCAGCTCGACGAGGAGGCGTTCGGGCCGCTCGTCGAGCGGTACGTCTCTGCGGGACTCGACGGCGTTCTCGCGTTCGGGACAAACGGCGAGGGTGTGCTGTTCTCGGTCGAGGAACGGAAGCGGGGTGTTCGACTCTTCGTGGAGGCGGCTCGAGGACGGCTCGACGTCGCCGCTCACTGCGGAGCGCAGACGACTGCGGACACGGTCTTCCTCACAGCCGACGCCGCCGAGGCCGGTGCCACGGCGGTCGCCGTGATCGGACCGCCCTACTTTCTGCTCGACGAGCCCGCCCAGCTTGCGCACTTCGCCGCCGCCGCGAACGCGTGCGCGCCGTTGCCCTTCTACGTCTACGAGTTTGCGCGTACGAGCGGCTATGCGATCGGGCTCGACGTGTTGAGAAACCTGCGCGAAGCGGCATCGAACTTCGTCGGGATGAAGGTGAGCGACGCACCGTGGGAGGCGTTCGAGCCGTATCTTTCGCTGGGCTTCGACGTTTTTGTCGGCCCCGAGTCCCTCATCTACCAGGGCATCAATGGTGGTGCGGTAGGCGCCGTGTCGGCTCTTGCGGCTGCCTTTCCGGAGCAGGTGGCGGCTGTCGTCCGCGAGCCGAGTGCCGCCGGCGCTGATTCGCTCGCGGCCCTCAGGGCCGCAGTCGAGAGGTTTCCCCGCCAGGCTGCGATGAAGCGCATCCTCGCAGCGCACGGAGTGCCTGTCAGGCCCGATGTTCGAGCGCCGCTTCGTGACCTCTCGGAAGCCGAGTCTCACGAGCTTTCCGTCTGGCTCGCCGCGCTGTAGTTCCGCCGGACGAGATCGTCGTCCGCCTTCGCCTGCTAGGGAACGGGAATCGCGGAAGGAGCGCCGCGCGGAAACAGTGAGCCGAGCACGATGTGAACGGTCGCCTTCCCCTTGTTCTGTGCCTGGTGGATAGAGCCGGGCTGTTCCACCACCGTGTCCCCGACGGCGAGGACGGTGGTCTTTCCGGGCTCGACCCTTCGCGAGAGCACAGGCGTCCCGTCAGGGCCAGTGCGGTAGACGTCAACGCCGCCCGTGAAGACGTGGTAGTGGAGCCTGCCGGCGAGGATCGTAGCGACCTGCGTTCCCGCATGTCGGTGCTTTGCGAGCATGATACCGCCCGGAACGACGATCGATGACAGTGCCAGCACGCGGCCCGGAGCCCCCCGGGCGGGAGCTTCCGCAAGCACCGCGCGTGTCGCCGTCTTGTCGAGAACGGCGGCGAGGACGACCGGGGCGAGAGCGACCGCAAGTCCCACGAGCACAAGGGCTAGGAGGCCGGCGCGGCGCTGAACGGGTGAGAGAGAAAGTCGAGACATCGGAGGGCTCCTCCTAGTCGATGAATAAGGTGAAGGTGTGTGTCCATGTCCCGTTCGGGTAGAAGATGGTGCGGCATGACCCCCGGGCACCGTCGAACGCCCCGGAGCCGCCGACTATCGGCCGGACCGTGAGCGACTTTGTCGCGACGGTCGGCGCCGTCCTGTTGTATGCGACGATCCCACCCACGACGATCTGGTTGACCGGTGAGCCTACGACGAAGACGAGGTTTGAAGTCCGTAGCTCCTGGTCGGGGCCCGGCTTCTCCTCTGCGACGGTGAGGAGCGATCCGGAGAGATAGCCGATCTCCTCTGTCTTCCCGGGCCGCGTGAGGGCCGTCCACACCGTTCGCAAGTCACCAACGCTCGGCCCTGCCGGCGCAGCGTCGATATACGGGAGGATGACGGGGCCGTGGGCGACCGTGAGGGTCTTCTTCCTGGGCCCCGGCGCCGCAGCCGCCGGTAGTGCTGCGAGAAGGACGAACACAAGGACTGCCGCGAATGCCGAGAGGATCGCTGTGTTCCGTGGTTTGCGTTGCCTCATAGCCGAGCCTCTTTCCACTGTAGTTCCGTCGATAGAATGAGAGAATGTATACCGGCCAATCCGGTCACAGGCCCGGTGGCTGTCTGCGTGCTGACGGCCGCGTCGCCACAGGTCGTCGGTACCTGCATCTGGAGAAGGGTAGTCGAAAATGAGCTATAGATCGATGATCTGCACGCTGATCCTTGTGTCTGTCGGCGTCGCATCTGCGTTCGGCTGTGCTGGTTCCGCCGATGATCAGAGCGCCCCGGTCAGGGACGGCGCCATCGCCTTCACGAGTAAACGGGATGGCAACTACGAGGTCTACGTGATGGACGCGGACGGCGCCAACCAGACCGACCTCACGAGGAACACAGCCGCGGACTACGACCCGTTGTGGTCGCCGGACGGCAGCAGGATTGCCTTCACGAGCAACAGGGACGGCAACTTCGAGATCTACGTGATGGACGCCGACGGGAAGAATCAGACCCGTCTCACCCACACAGCGGCCGACGAGAAAGGTCCAGCGTGGTCACCGGACGGAGAACAGATTGCGTACAAGAGCAACAGGGACGGCAACTTCGAGATCTACGTGATGGACGCCGACGGAAGCCATTCGTCCCGACGTACGACGACAGCGGCAGGCGACGAGAACCCAGCGTGGTCGCCGAACGGCAAGCAGATAGCGTTTACGAGTAACAGAGATGGGGCTTTCGAGATCTACGTGATGGATTCAGACGGCAGTCACCCGAGCCGTCTGGCGACCGCCGCAGTCGGTAGCCACAACCCGGCCTGGTCACCCGATGGCAGCCGGATTGCCTTTGACGACGACGACGGCAGGATACGTGTCATGGACGCGGACGGTGGGAGCCAGGTGGCACTCGCGGGCCCTAACCGCTCCAAAGGGCCTGGCTGGTCGCGCGATGGAAAGCGGATCGTGTTCTTCAGCTTCCAGGATGGGAATGCCGAGATCTATACGATGGACGTACGCGGGCACAGCCAGATGCGGCTCACCCGCAACACGGGATATGACTCGTGCCCTGATGTTCGCTCGTAGGTCGGGTGAGGACGGGTTGGACGAGGGATACCTGAGCCCGATCCCGGAGGCTGGCTGAGGTCAACCATGCCGCCATCAGAAAAAGACAACGCCTCTGCCCGCACGGGGCCAACTCGTTGTTCTCTTGTACTTGCTACTCGGGCGATGTCATGCTTCGACGGTCTCTGTCGCGGGCGAGCGCGTTCCGGCGCCGCCGAGTGCGAGGCTCGCTCTCGCGGTGAGCAGGTGGTAGAGGATGAGCACCTGAATGACCGCGAGCGAGTCCGAGCGATGGAGGTCGGTGCCGATTGTGAACTCTCCCAGCCGCTCGGTACGAAGATGGCTTGCGAAATGCATTCGATCCCAGATCTCCTCCTCGAGCTCGGCGGCTGTCTCCGGGGCAACCGAACCGGCGACATGAAGGAGCACCTCGCCGTTGTTGCGCTCGCTCATAGAGATCCCGGCGTCTCCGCCGACGAGGCCACTCAGGTCGGGGTGGCGGAGGCTTGAGCGGAGCACGAGTTCAGCGTCTAGATGTTCCTGGTCACTATTACCATCACGGTTTGGGAGATAGCGCACGACGATGTCGGAGTAGCGCTCCTGTGGTCGAATGAATTCGCTCGCGTCGTCTTCGCGCCGGTCGAGCTCGGCGAGCACCTGATCGGTGGTGTAGCCGCGGCGAGAACAGTCGCGCTGTACCTTCCACGTGCGGCGTAGCTCCTCGGGTGGGGACAGAAAGACCCGCACGTGGTAGACATCGCGCATTGCGGCGGTGTAGTAGCCGAGTAGGCCCTCGACCACCGCGAAGCGGGCTGGCCTGATGTAGACCGGCGCCCCGAATGTGCCATCGTGGTGCTGATAGACCGGCTTCAGGATCGGCTCTCCGTTACGAAGGTGAGCGAGATGCTGCGCGATCATGTCAACGTAGTTGCAGTCGGGGTGTAGCGCCGTAAGGTTCAGCTCGGCACGCTGCTTCCGATCGTAGCGGTGGTAGTCGTCTGTACAGACGTGGGTCACATTTTCCTCGCCGAGCAAGCGCACCAGACCGCGGGTGAGGGTTGTCTTGCCGGCTGCCGAATCACCAACGACGCCGAGGATGACGGGTTGAGGCATCAGGCGGCACTCCTCTCGGTTGCGATTGCATCTGGCTCGTCGTTGCCGAAGACGCTGCTCTTACGGATGTCTTCGGGCAGGATCGTTGTCAACTCTTGGACGGTGAGCCTGCCGCCCTGCGCGAAGAGGCGGTTCGCCTGCCGCAGACGAGCACGATCGATCGCATTGCGGACGCTGCGCGCGTGCGAGAACCGCGGACGCTCGAGCCGGAGCTTGAGATACTCGAGAAACGTCTCTCGCGCCTCGTCGGAGAACCGGTAGCTCTGCTGCTCGAGCATCATATCTGCGATCGCGATCAGTTCCTCTATGGCGTAGTCAGGGAAGTCGATGTGGTGCGCGATGCGCGAGCTCAGCCCCGGATTGGAACGGAAGAAATCATCCATTCGATCCCGATATCCGGCGAGAACGACGACGAGCTGATTCCGTTGGGCCTCCATCACCTGCAAGAGGATTTCGATCGCCTCCTGGCCGTAGTCGCGCTCGTTCTCGGGCCTGTACAGATAGTAGGCCTCGTCGATGAAGAGCACGCCGCCATAGGCGCGTTTCAGTACTTCCTTCGTCTTTGGCGCCGTGTGACCAACGTACTGCCCGACCAGGTCGTCACGCGTACAGGAGACAACCTGGGCCTTCTCGATGTAGCCGAGACGGTGGAGGATGTCGGCGATCCGCAGCGCGACGGTTGTCTTACCGGTGCCTGGGTTGCCGGTGAACGACATGTGGAGAGACGGCCGGTCGGACGCAAGCCCGACCTCGGTGCGGAGCCGATCGACGACGAGGAGAGCAGCTATCTCGCGGATCCGGGTCTTCACCGGCTCGAGTCCGACCAGGTCGTGGTCGAGTTGATCGAGCACCTCGATGACGTTGGTCTCAGCGAGCACGGCTCCGAGATCGGCCTCGGCAGTTGCTTCCGCTGCCGGGAGATCAGTGGTCACTCGTTCGACCCTTGCCCGTATCGTTGCCCGGGTGGCTGCTCTGTCGCGTAGGAGTGAAGCCCATAACGAACCACGCGATCGTGCGCATCCGTTCGGTCGAGCCGGAATCCTGGCTCAACTTCGGGTCGGTTGACGATGAAGCTGAGCGCCGTTGACTGCCGATTGTACGAGGCGTCGGAGGCGATCACCTTGATGTAGTGCGAGGGGAATCCTTCGCGGCAGGCACGAACTTCGCGCATCGCGGTCTCGACCTCATCGACCGAGAGATCGAACATCGGGGTGCCCCATAGATCCCAGTACGAGTTGCGCGGGTGAGGATCGTCCGTGTACTCGACCGAGATCGACCACCCGTTCTGCAGTGCGTACCGTAGTTGTGCCTCGATCTGCTCGTCGGTCAGCTCGGCGAGATAGGAAAACGCTCCCTGAGTAATGCGCATCGAAATTCCTCCTTCAGCCGACCGTTGGAGTCACGAGAAAATCCGGGGTGTCGGTTGACTCGTAGTTGAATGTAATGTCTTTCCAGATCTCGAGTGCAGCGTCGAGCTCGGGGCAGCCCTTGGCGGCTTTCGCCAGGATGTCCGGCCCCTCCTCGTAGAACTCGCGTCCCTCGTTCCTGGCCTGGATCATCGCTTCGACGGCGACGCGGTTTGCCGTTGCGCCGGCCGCAATCCCCATCGGGTGCCCGATCGTGCCGCCGCCGAACTGGAGCACGACGTCCTCGCCGAAGTAGTGGAGCAGTTGATGCATCTGCCCTGCGTGGATACCGCCCGAGGCGACGGGCATCACGGCCGGCATCGAAGCCCAGTCCTGGTCGAAGTAGATTCCGGTTTCCGGATCCTCTTTGATGAAGTTCTTCCGCAGCGTGTCGTAGTACCCCTTGACCATGGCCGGATCGCCTTCGAGCTTGCCGACGACGGTGCCTGCGTGAATGTGGTCTACGCCGAGCAGGCGGCACCACTTAGCGATCACCCTGAAGCTGACGCCGTGGTTCTTCTGGCGCGTGTATGTCCCGTGCCCGGCGCGGTGGAGATGGAGGATCATGCCGTTCGCCCGCGCCCACTTGGACATCGACGTCATCGCCGTGTAACCGATCGTGAGATCCATCATGATGATCAGGGCACCGAGCTCCTTGGCAAACTCCGCGCGCTCGTACATGTCCTCCATGGTGCCGGCTGTCACGTTCATGTAGTGGGCCTTGAGCTCGCCGGTTGCTGCCTGCGCCTTGTTCACCGCTTCTGTCGCGTACACGAACCGGTCGCGCCAGCGCATGAACGGCTGCGAGTTGATGTTCTCGTCGTCCTTCGTGAAGTCGAGACCACCGCGAAGCGCCTCGTAGACGACGCGGCCGTAGTTCTTGGCCGAGAGCCCGAGCTTCGGTTTGACGGTCGCTCCGAGCAACGGCCGGCCGAACTTGTCGAGCATCTCGCGTTCCATCACGATCCCGTGCGGCGGCCCCTGGAAGGTCTTCACGTACTGCGTCGGAATACGCATGTCCTCGAGGCGCAGTGCCTTGAGGGCCTTGAAGCCGAAGACATTCCCGATGATCGAGGACGAGAGGTTCGCAATCGATCCCTCCTCGAACAGATCGAGGTCGTAGGCGATGCGTGCGATGTACTGGCCCTCGACCCCGGGGACGGGTTCGACGCGATACGCCTTCGCCTGGTAGTGCTGGTAATCGGTCAGCCTGTCGGTCCAGACGACTGTCCATGTCGCGGTGGACGACTCTCCGGCAACGGCAGCGGCTGCCTCTATGGCGTCGATTCCCGGCTGGGGAGTGATTCTGAACGCGGCCAGGATGTCGGTGTCCTTCGGCTCGTAGTCCGCGTCGTAGTACCCCATCTCCGCGTAAGGCGTGACACCGGACGACCAGCGGTCCTTCGTTGGATTGTCTGCTGGTCCGGACGTCGATGTCATCTGTAGCCTCCTCGTTTACGACATCACGAAGCCGAATTAGAACAACCTCTGGTTGATGCGGCTCGAAATATCCCTGTTTCCGAGATTCTCGATCTCCACAAAGGTACCCGGCTATTCGATCGAATACAATCAAACTTTAGTAGAAAAACATAGATAGTACTCTATGTATTGCTTATCGTTATCCATCGACCTCCAGGATCACTGAGCGCGCGGCGTCGCTCGTGACGAACTCCAGGAAGCACGCGACGGCTGGACGGAGGTGATCTCCCTCGATCGTCAAGGCATACCAGTGACGAACGGGGAGGCCCCGGAGCCGAACGGTCGCGAGGAAACCCGTTCGAAGCTCGAGTCCAATGGCTGCGCGTGACTGGAGTGATATCCCGAGGCCCATCCGTACCCCTTGCTTGATCGCTCCGTTCGAGCCGAGCGTCAACGTTGTGGGAGAAATGTCGTTCCGTGCAAGCAGTCCTTCGACCATAGCCCTCGTCCCCGAGCCCTCCTCTCGCAGGAGCCAGGTTCGATCGCTCAGTCCGGAGAAGGTCACGGTCTTTCGGCCGGCTAGGTCGCTCTCCGGCGGCACGATCAGGACGACGTCGTTGCGGAGAAACGGGTGGCCGACGAGACCAAGCGCAGTCCCGGGCGAGCCACCGATAGCTACGTCAACTGCCCTGTCGAGCACTTTCTCGAAGACGTGCTCCCGATTACCGACCTCGAGCGTCAGCGTGATCTCGGGATGGTCTTCCGCGAATCGCCGCAGGATCGGGGGGACGATGTACTCCGCCGCGGTCGTCACGGCAGCGATACGCACTTCGCGGGTCATGATCTCGGCAGCCTCGTGCGCGGCGCGTCTCCCCTGCACGAGTGCCCCGAGGATGTCGGTCGCATGGGGCAAAAAGGCCTCCCCGGCTGCAGTGAGGCGCACACCTCGCCCGACCCGTTCGGTGAGGATAACACCGAGTTCTCGCGAGAGCGCTGCGAGCGCGGCAGAGACGGACGGTTGCGTGACGAAAAGCTGCTCGGAGGCGCGTTTCACCGAGCCTGTCCGGGCGACGGCAAGAAAGGTAGAGAGTTGGCCCAGGGTAATCGCCATCGCTCGAGATCAGCATAGAGCGGCGACATGGTCTGACACGAGCGAGTCTGCTCCAGGTAGCCACGAAAAGGCGCCGGTGCCGACCCGTAGTCATGCGGGGTGCAGAGGGGAGCTTTGAACTCCATCTCCTGCTCGTTGCCTGTAGGACGGACTCTCCGGTGCGTCGTCTGAGATTCCGTATGTGGATCCAAGTCCGGCAAAATAGCCCTGGGCTCGCCAACAGCAGATGTGTCACTGGGGGAGTCTCTCTTGACGCTATCGACATCTCTGTCTAGGAGTTTTGCCGTTTGATGGAGATACGAACAGAGCGCGGGGCGCTGCTGCACTCGGTCGAGGGCGACACGCTTGTCGGTACGACCCTCACCGACGCGCACCTCGGTCATGCGACCCTCAGCCGCACGAACCTCACTGGTGCGAACCTCACTGGTGCGAACCGCGACTGAGCGATCCGTGCGACTCGCCGTGCACAACCTCGACCCTATAGGGGCGGGGCCTGAACGGCCCGCCCGTTATGCACGCAGGCGCAATCCCGCCCTAGATGCCGGATTGCGCCCGTTTCAGCCGACAGGGGCGGCAGGACTCGAACCTGCAACCCCCGGTTTTGGAGACCGGTGCTCTACCAATTGAGCTACGCCCCTGGGTTGCACGCACCAGTGTAGCCTCGGCTAGATGCAGCGTCGCCTTCTCTCGCTTCTCTTTCTCGGTATCGCGGTCGCCCTGGCTGCACTCGCGGTCTTTGCCGTGCTCTCTGGCGGACGGGCGTTCGTGGTCGGTCTCGCGGCTGCAGCACTCGCGTTGTGGATGGGCGACCTCGCTCGCAAGGCCTGGCCCTGGAACATGCAGCGGCGACGAGGCGTATAGCGTGGCCGACGTGCGTGCTGGAGGTCGGTCGCCGCGTCCGGTTCTTGCCGTGGCCTTCTCGGAGCAGTGCGTCCTGCTATAAAATCTCCTCGTGAGAAACCGTGATCTTTCCGCAATAGCAGTACTGGCTCTGGTTTGCGCCGTGCTTGTTCCCCCCGGCGTCGTCGGTGCTGCTCGTACCTCCACGGCTGCAATCCCGTGATCACCATACGCACCGTGACCGTTGGCTCTCCCGGCAACAAATCTGTCGGGATCGTCCCCTTCACCGACGCCGTCTACCCGTCCTGCGTGGGGGTTACGGCGAAGTCGCCATCCGGTAGCGGCTGCATGGAGGTCGGCAGGGTGAAAGGCTACTACGGCATCGGCGAGCTCGAGATCACGGTCTCCCAGTGGGTGACGTTCCTCAACACGGTCGATCCCACCGGCACCGACCCGAACCGGCTCTATGACGCTGGCGAGAGCTCTACCGCCTGGCCCAAGTACGGATCGATCAACTACTCCGCCAGCAAGCCGAATGGTTCCCACTACAGGGTCGCATCGCCCGCATGGGCCAACAAGCCATATGCCTTCTCCGACTTCACGCGTGCCGCACGTTTTGTCAACGCTCTGCAGAACGGGAAGGTTCTCTCGCAGAGCACAACGAGCAGCGCCGGTTTCGACATCACGTCGTATCGCATCCGTCTGTCGGCCAGGACGACTACCGGCATGTACGACTTCGCCGGAAAGAACCAGGGTCTGAAGCGGACATCCGCCAACGGTTTTGTGATTCCAAGCCAGAACGAGTGGATCAAGGCCGCCTACTACGACCCCACTGGCGGCGGCACCTACTCCTACTGGAAGTATCCAACCAACGCCGGTGTCTTTGGCGACGGCGATGCAACTGTGCCTACCCCGTCGGTTCTGAATCCGAAAACCGGGGCGGTGACAAACGGTTCAACGTAACCAATCTCGACCTACACCAACACGCTTTTCCCGATTCCGTCGTGGTGCCCGGCGCGGTTCACAGCCGACCAATGTGCAACCGTGAACCCACACGGAACCGACCCGATCGCACAGCCGGCGACGTTCAAGGCCACCGCCGGCACGGTTGGCCAGACGCTGACCCGCTCACCCTGGGGCACCCTCGATCAGGGCGGTAATGTCGTTGAGTGGACCGATACGCTCGGTAAGGCTCCGGTTGGCACTGACAGGACGGTCGTCTGGCGCCGCGCCCACGGGGGCGTCGCGAATGCGGCGGCCTACCAGCTGTGGCTTTCCGCCGTGGGCCTTGCACCGAGCGACGATGCCTATGTCGTCAACGGCTATCCGTGGACGGGTTTCCGGATCGGCGTGATTGGCGGACTGGTAGCCAGGTAGAGCAGCGGTAGGCCGCCGACGTTATCGAGCCGTACTCGCACATCCTGCCTGTCTGCGAAACGGCATCACGATTCGAGCTTCGGGATTGAAAATCCGTGCAAAGAAGACTTCCGGCCCTTATGGCGTATTGTGTCGATGTGTCAGACAAGCCCGGAAACGAGATGCAGGCGCTGTGGCGCGACTACCGCGAGACGGGCGACCGGGCGCTGCGCGATCGGCTGATCCTGACCTACGCGCCGCTCGTCAAGTTCGTCGCCGGTCGTCTCGGGGCTACCTTGCCGGCGCACGTTGACGAGCAGGACCTCGTCTCGTACGGCCTCCTCGGCCTGATCGGCGCCATCGAGCGGTTCGACATCGATCGTGAAATCAAGTTCGAGACCTACGCGATCACCCGCATCAGGGGCGCGATCATCGACGAGCTTCGCTCGCTCGACTGGGTGCCACGCTCGGTTCGCACCCGGGCTCGAGAGATCGAGCGTGCGATTGCGGACCTCGAACGGCGACTTCACCGTGCGCCGACCGACGAGGAGATCGCCGCGAAGGTCGGCGTCACTATCGACGAGCTCGAGAAGAGCCTCTCGGATATCTCAAGGTCGTCGATGGCGGCGCTCGACGAGCTGTGGGCACCATCGGGCAGCGATGACCGGATCGCGATGATCGACATGATCGAGGACGAGGACGCGCCCGACCCAGCGTTCGCGCTCGAACAGAGCGAGATGAACGAGGCTCTCGGCGACGCGATCGCGGGCCTCCCCGAGCGTGAAAAACTTGTCGTGACGCTGTACTACTACGAAGAGTTGACGTTGCGCGAAATCGGTGAGGTGCTCGGCGTCACGGAATCGCGCGTGTCGCAGTTGCACACGAAGGCCGTGCTTCGGCTCAAGGCCTACCTGTCGGCTGGAGTGGACGACACCGCCGAGAGCTAGACACGCCAAAGCGCCGTGCCTCCTCCGGGTGTATCACGCACATACAGCCCGCGACCTCGTGCACCCCTGACGGAGAAAATAGGAAAATCCCTGCATCGGGGCTATAGTGGTCAGCCCATGCGAGTGATCAAGACCACGGCTACCCGAACCTGCGTTGTTTGCGAGCGAACCCTGCTGCAGGGCGAGCGAGCACTCCGCTACTCGCGGGACGGCATCACGTTCGTTGACGTATGCCCACTCTGCTCCGGCGCTGCACTCGATAACGGCTGGACCAGGGAGGGTGCCTCACTCTCACCGATGCTCGGGCACCAGCCACGTCGCCGTCGTCAGCGATCGATGTGGCAGTCGCTCCTCGGGACGCACAACGAGGAGATGCCGTCTGTCGTCAGCGAGCCGATCCTGCGCCGACTCAGTGAGGACGAACTGGCCCGTGTCGAAGCTGCGGAGCTCTTCAACGCGACGCAGTTTCGCCGGACGATCGCCGGTGTGGCGAAGGCTCTCGGAGAACCGAAGGCGTCGATTACGTTCCTCTCGGGCGTCAATTCGGAGACGATCCTCACCTTTGCCTGGGATATCTCCTGGTACCAGTACCGCGTTTCGCCGGAGTCGTCTCAGCCGGTTCGGGTGGCCGAGAGGGGTCAGGACCTCGACGATCTCGACCCGGGCTTCCAGGAATGGAACGCGACCGTAACCGGGGATGGTTCGATCTATCCCGCTATCGAGCGCATCTGAGATCGTGAGCGCACCCGGCCAGGCGACATCGCTGCTCGAGCAACTCGGCGTCGATAGAGCGCAGCTGCAGTCCGGTGACCTCGTCGTCCGTACCCCCATCACGGGCGAGGAGCTAGCACGGGTTGCTCGCACCGATGCGGCAGCCACGGATGCGTCGATCCAACGGGCGGCAGCGGCCTTCACGGCCTGGAGCGACGTTCCGGGGCCGCACCGGGGCGAGCTCGTGAGGCTGCTCGGCGAGGAACTGCGCCGTGAGAAGGAAGCGCTCGGCGCGCTCGTCACCCTCGAGGTCGGCAAGATCGCCCAGGAAGGCCTCGGCGAGGTGCAGGAAATGATCGACATCTGCGACTTCGCGGTCGGGCTCTCTCGACAGCTCTACGGACGCTCGATTGCCTCGGAACGACCGGGACACCGGCTCACGGAGACGTGGCATCCGCTCGGGCCGATCGCCGTGATCAGCGCATTCAACTTCCCCGTCGCAGTCTGGAGCTGGAATGCCGCTCTCGCGCTCGTCTGCGGAGACCCGGTGATCTGGAAGCCATCCGAGCGCACGCCGCTTACCGCGCTCGCCTGCATGTCGCTGCTTCACCGGGCGGTGGAGCGGTTCGGCGGAGCACCCACGGGTCTCGCCGAGCTCGTGATCGGCGGAGCCGACCGCGCCGTGCAGCTCGCAGACGACCCGCGCATTCCGCTCGTCTCCGCAACCGGGTCCACGCAGATGGGCAAGGACCTCGCGCCGCGCATTGCAGCCCGCCTTGGCCGGTCGCTGCTCGAGCTCGGGGGCAACAACGCTGCGATAGTGGCGCCGAGTGCCGACCTCGACCTGGTCGTCCGCGGCGTCCTCTTCTCCGCCGTCGGTACGGCGGGCCAGCGCTGCACGAGCCTGCGCCGGCTCATCGTGCACGAGACGATCGCGGACGAGGTCGTCGATCGTCTCGCCGCCGCCTACAGGAGCGTGCCGGTCGGTGATCCGCGAGACCCCGGAACGCTGGTCGGGCCGCTCATCGGCGCCGACTCCTTCGGACGTCTCGAGGAGGCAGTGGCTGACGCACGCGCGGCCGGTGGCGAGGTCGTCGCCGGTGGCGACCGCCTCCTTGCCGACGAGTTCCCCGATGCCTGGTACGCGAGCCCGACGCTCGTGCGGATGCCGTCACAGTCAGCAGTCGTCGAGCGAGAGACGTTTGCGCCGCTCCTCTACGTCCTCACCTATTCCGAGCCGGACGAGGCGATCGCGCTCCAGAACGGTGTTCCCCAGGGGCTTGCGTCGTCGATCTTCACCACCGACCTGCGTGAGGCGGAGCGCTTCCTTGCATCCTCCGGCTCCGACTGCGGCATCGCCAACGTCAACATCGGCCCGAGCGGAGCCGAGATCGGTGGAGCCTTCGGTGGCGAGAAGGAGACGGGCGGCGGGCGCGAGTCGGGCTCGGATGCCTGGAAGGCGTATATGCGGAGGCAGACGGCGACCGTCAACTACACGAACGAGCTTCCGCTCGCTCAGGGCATCGTCTTCGACGTTCCCTCGTGACCTGCGCGTGAGGGTGCGCCTCTTCACCGACGGGGGCGCCCGCGGCAACCCCGGCCCGGCCGCGGCAGCGTTCGTGCTGGAACTCGAGGACGGCACCGTGCTCGACGCCCGTGGCGACGCGATCGGCATTCAGACCAACAACGTCGCCGAGTACATCGCACTCCTGAACGGGCTCCGTCGGGCCACGGAGCTAGGCGTGACCGAGATCGAGGTCGTGTCCGACTCGGAGCTGATGGTGAAGCAGATGCGTGGGGAGTACAAGATCAAGAACGCGGCTCTGCGGGAGCTCAGTATCGAGGCGGCACGGCTCGCACGGGCCGTCGGCAGCGTCCGCTATACCGCGGTGCGTCGCGAGCACAACGTTCTTGCCGACCGGCTCGTGAACGACGCACTCGACGCTGCGCCGTAGAGCTGCGCGGTCGGCCAGCCAGAGAGCAGTGAGCCGGGCGGCTGTTCAGGGAAGAGTCGAGCCGGTGACCAGCATCCGTTCGCGCTTGAACGGGAGTGGAACGGCCGGGTTTGCCGACTCGATCTCTCGCGCGAGGCGATGCCCGTCGAAGATGCACTCGGCGATCATCCGCGGCGCCACGCAGTCCCCGATCCGGTAGATCGCTTCGATTCCCTCGGCAGCCGTCCGCTCGTCGGCCCGGAGTGCGTGATAGAGCGCATCGTCCGATCGCCGTTGGGTGACGAGCACGATTCCGTCGGTCTCGATTTCGAGCTGCTCTTCGAACTCGGTCTCGCAGGAGACGCGCCCGGGCCCGATTCCGGTGACGGTGAGATTCCGCCGCATCGTGATACCGGCGTCGTGGAGCCTGCGGCGAAGCAGGGGTCCCTCGAGGGTCTCGTCGGTGACGGGAGCGATCACGTCGAACGGGGTCACGAGCTCCACCGTGTAGCCCTCGAGCGCAAGAAGCTCGGCCACACCCGAGGCGACAAAGTATCCCTCACCGTCGTAGACGACGACACGATTGCCGGGCGGGCGCTTGCCCTCTGTCATCACCTGCTCGGGAGTCAGCACCGACGGAAGGGTGGAGTCGGCCCCGGGAATCGCCTCGTGGGTTGTTGCGTTGAGCCCGTCTCCTGCCCAGTGGGAGCCCGTCGCAAAGACGACGAGCTCGGCCCCATAGGTGCGGATGGCCTCCGCGTCGAGCGGCAATCCGGTGAGCACCTCGACGTTCCCGAGCTTCTCGAGCTGGATGCGACGCCAGTTGACGACGCGCGCCCACTCACCGAGGCCGGGGAGCTGTGGAACCCACCGCATGATCCCGCCGATCTCCTTCTCCGTATCGACGAGGTGGACGCGCCGGAAGCCACGTTGCGCGAGCACAATTGCGCACTCCATCCCGGCGGGGCCGGCGCCGACGACAAGGACGTCGCGTTCTGGTTCGCGCACCGGCTCGAACCGCTCGGGATGCCAGCCCCGCCGGTACTCCTCGCCTGCGGTCGCATTCTGGGTGCAGCCGAGGTGGTTGCCCGACTCTGCTCTGGAGACACAGACGTTGCAGCCGATGCACTCGCGGATGTCGTCGTACCGTCCCTCCTCGATCTTGCGTGGCAGGAAGGGATCGGCGATCGAGGGCCTTGCCGCGCCGATCAGATCGACGGCTCCGCTGCGAATCACCTCTGCCATCAAATCGGGGCTCGTGAACCGTCCGACAGCGACGATCGGCTTCGCCGTTGCCTCCCGCACGCGGCCCGTCCATTCCAGCTGATATCCCTCGGCGAAGAACCGTGATGCCCCGGAGTCGTGTGACCAGAGGGTGATCGAGCCGACGTTGACGTCCCAGAGGTCAACGAGCGGGTCGGCGAGCCGCACGAAGTCGAGAGCCTCGTCGATGCACACACCCGGGGTGAGGTCAACGCCGATGCGCACCGCGACCGCTGCTCGGTCTCCCACGGCCTCCCTCACGAGTTCGAGCGTCTCGATCCACATGCGGGCACGATTCTCGAATGACCCGCCGTAGCCGTCGGTGCGCGTGTTCGTGAACGGCGACAGGAACTGGGTCAGCAGGTAGCTATGACCGCCGTAGACATAGATGATGTCGAAGCCGGCCGAACAGGCCTTCTGTGCGGCTTCGACCCAGTCTCTCTGGACCCGGCGAATGTCATCGAGCTCCATTGCCTTCGGGACGTTGAACGGATGCTGGTCGCTCGCAAGCTGGGACGGCCCGATCGCAGGCCAGCGTGTTCCGCGCCGCTGCGCGTGGGCCCCGGTATGCGTCAGCTCGATGCCGGCGAGGGCGCCGTGGGCGTGGGCAGCGGAGACCATGAGTGCGAGGTTCGCGAGGTCACCGTCGTCGCGGAGTTGCGCCGAGATGTACGGCGTCTCGTCGGAGTCGGTCGAGACGGGGGCGTACTCCGTGCAGACAGCACCCCAGCCTCCCTCCGCCTTTGTCGCGCGGTGCGACGACTGCGACCCGGGTTTATCCGTCCCGAAACCGGTGCAGTGGGGCACCTGATAGAAGCGGTTTGGCAGTGTCTTAGGGCCGATCTGCACCGGGTCGAAGAGAATGTCGTGGCGGGGGTCGCGGGCGATTAGACACTGTAGACGAATGCGTGTGGCGGGTGCATGTCGTGCAGGGGGCCCCCGTCTCCGGTACTCTTCAGAGCGATGTTCAGCGAGACGCGCAGCGATCGTTCGGCCACCGCTGGCCTGCTTGCGCTTGCCCTCCTCCTTCCCCGCTAGGGGATCGAGCGACGACATACCAATGCCCGTGCACCCGCATCCAGCGGGGGAAGTCTGTCCTCCAGAGGAGCTGAGCTGAATGTCCGAACAACCGGTGTCGATGCCATTCCAGAAGTACCGCCCGTACGAGACCGTCTCGCTGCCCGATCGCACCTGGCCCGACCGGGTGCTCGAACACGCCCCGATCTGGTGCTCCACGGATCTCCGAGACGGGAACCAGGCGCTCGTCAATCCCATGGATGCAGGCCGCAAGCGGCGGTTCTTCGATCTGCTGCTTACCCTCGGGATCAAGGAGATCGAGGTCGGGTTCCCGTCGGCCTCGAAGGCGGACTTCGACTTCGTCCGCACGCTGATCGATCAGGATCTGATCCCCGAGGACGTGACGGTCGCCGTTTTGACCCAGGCGCGGCCGGAGCTGATCGAGCGCAGCTTCGAAGCGATCGACGGTGCCCACCGTGCGATCATGCACCTGTACAACTCGACCTCGGTGACGCAGCGGCGGGTGGTATTTCGGATGGAGCGCGAAGGCGTCACCGCTCTCGCGGTCAGCGGCACTGCTCTGTGTAGACGGCTTGCGGACGAGACCGAAGCGGAGATCGTTTTTCAGTACTCACCCGAGAGCTTCCATCACACAGAGCTCGACTACGCCGTCGAGATCTGCGAGCGGGTCGCCGCGGAGTGGGGGCCGACACCCGCTGCGAAGATGATCGTCAACCTGCCGACGACCGTGGAGCAGTTCCCACCGAACGTCTACGCCGATCGGATGGAGTGGTTTGGCCGTCACTTCTCGTTTCGGGATGCATCGATCCTGTCGGTGCATCCGCACAACGACCGTGGCACGGCGGTCGCGACCGCCGAGTTCGGGCTGATGGCCGGTGCCGAGCGTGTCGAGGGGACGCTGTTCGGGAACGGCGAGCGCACGGGCAACGTCGATCTCGTCACGATCGCGCTGAACCTGCTGACACAGGGAGTCGATCCCCGGCTCGACCTGTCGCAGATAGACGAGGCGAGAGAGATCGTCGAGGAGTGCAACGAGCTTCCCGTTCACCCCCGTCACCCGTATGCGGGTGATCTCGTCTACACCGCGTTCTCCGGCTCCCACCAGGATGCGATCAAGAAGGGGATGGATGCACAGGCACGGTCTGGCTCGGAGGTGTGGGACGTTCCGTACCTGTCAATCGACCCGAAGGACGTGGGGCGGAGCTACGAGGCGATCATCAGGGTGAACTCCCAGTCGGGCAAGGGTGGTGTCGCCTATCTGATGGCCGCCGACCACAACCTCGAGCTGCCGCGTGGCCTTCAGGTGGACTTTGCGCGTCGCGTGCAGCAGATCACGGACGCGCGCGGGGGAGAGTTGACGAGCGGCGAGCTGATGGAGGCGTTCACCACCCACTACCTCGACCACGTCTCGCCGTACGAGCTCGTCGCCTATACGCATTCGAGCGAAGAAGACTTCGATCAGATCGCGGTGCGGATCAGGGTAGACGGCGAGGAACGGGTGATCGAGGGCGAGGGATCAGGGCCACTCGCCGCGCTCGTTGACGCATTCGCGAAGGCATTCGGCACTTCTATCTCGATTCGTGACTATCACGAGCACGCGATGGCGGCAAGCGTGGACGCGAAAGCGGCCGCCTATGTCGAGGCCGATGTCGGAGACGAGGCGTTCTGGGGCGTCGGAATCCACGGCTCGATCCTGACCGCGTCATTGCGGGCGATCGTGAATGCGGTGAACCGGGCTGAGGCGGCGCGCCGCCTCGC
>SHVL01000075.1 GCA_009694305.1 Thermoleophilia bacterium | reverse complement strand
CCGGTGGCCTGTGGGGGCCCATCCCCACACGGAGCGCACCGTCCGGGTGGAGCACACCGAGAAGAGAAGAAACGTGTCCCGCCCGGACGGGAAGCGGCCTGACGGGCCCGACGAGATGCAACGCCCGCGCAAAACGGTGGATCCAGGCTCAGGAGTCCCCCGGCAGCCTCAGGCCTGCAGCGCGCTCCCGCAGGCCGGGCACCGGATCGAACCCTGGCTGCGCGACGAGCAGGACGGCACCGTGCTCCGGGCCGGCCAGAGCGCCGACCAGAAGCTCGAGTCCGACAGCCAGAGCAAAAGCCTTGTGGGCACTCGCGCCACCGAAGGGCACGAGCTCCTCTGCCGATGCCAGCCCCGCGAGCACCGCTCCATACGTGACCGCCCCCATCGACACGTCAACGACCACCGACGGGCCGTCGCTCGCAGGAATCGCAATCGCCAGTGGATTCGTACCCGTGAGCGATGGGCCGCCATCCGGATGGGCCAGGCGTGCCGGAGATGTCGCGGTGAGGACGGCTACGAGGCCCGCCCTTTCGGCAAGCATCCGTACCCAGTACCCGAGTGCGCCCGTCGGAAAACAGTGCGAGGCCGCGACAACGCAGGTCGCCGCCGGAGGATGTTCGATCACGTCCTCGCAGATCGCCTGGAGCGCCAGATAGCCGAGCGCGCCGCACGCGTCCCACCGCTCGAAGCCCGGGACGGAGTGCGTTTTCGTAGGACGGGCGTGACGGTCGAACGGCTGTTGCTCGAGCCAGGGAATCCGCGAGTAGCCGTGGCCCTGCTTGCCGCGCTGCTCCGCATCTGCGAAGTGAGCGAGCAATGCGCTCGTGGCCTCGTCGTCGAGTCCGAGCGCCGCGAGTCGCCGCGCTGCCTCCGTCTTGCTTACGGGAACGCCACCCATCCGGGTGACACTATCCACCGGGGCACGCAGATACTCACAAAATCCTTACTAACCCTACGCCCAAACCAAACATAACCCGTCCAACATGCGATCGAGGATAAAGAAACGACCACCACTCTAGGGAGGCTCCATCCAGATGCGCCGCACTCTGATCATCGCACTCGGTACCGCAGTCACACTCGTAACCGCCGCTGTCGCGGTTGCCACCCTTCCCGCAGTCGTAGGAGTCAGCGAGGCCACGGCGACGTTCTCGACCACCGCGATCGAGAAGTCGAAGGTTCGCACGTGTACCGCCGAGACGAAGACGTGGGAGATGACGGACGGCCGCTACACGGGCACCGTCACCTCGACCAACGTCGTACTCGGCGGGGCGCTCGTGATCCACGCTCACACGACCTACAATACGACCGACGGGCTCGGCTTCGTCAACGGTGAATTCCGGATCAAGGATGACGACAGTCGCGTCAACGGCAAGTTCTCGGGCACGATCAAGAACGGACAACTCGTCGGCTATCTGACGGGTCGGTCTCACGGGCACCACGCAATCGTGCTCGGCAACCTGAGCGCCGCATTCGCCGGCGGTACGAGCAACTTCGCTGACGGCAAGATCGGCGCGGGCGGCAGCACGGCAGTGCTCGCCGTCGTCGCGGGCCGGCCGTGCAAGCCGGCGAGGGAGTCGCGGCCGGAGCCGAAGCGCGTGCACGCCGAGGGCATCGCCACGCTCGCGGGCGGCCCGCCCCCGACGTCGATCACGGTGACGCCGAAGCACGGCCCCGTGACCCCGCCGTGTGCGATCCCCGTCGCGTTCGTCCTTCCCGCCGGCGTCGTGACGGGCGCGAAGGTCGAGACGAAGTGCGAGTGGGTCGGGCCTGCGCCCGCCGTCCTCACACTCACGAAGGTCAGGCTGCACAAGTAGGCAAGCTGCCTAATGGCTTCACCGGAGGGCGCCTACGGGCGCCCTCCGTCGTTCCCGGCCACCTGTCCGTCGCTAGAGCACGGTGAGCGACTTGCGAATCGTGCCTCGGCGCGTGCGCCTGATCTCCCCGGCCAGAGCGACGATCGCGGCCGCCGCTTCCGAGTCGGGCGCGGTCTCGAGCACGGGCGTGCCTGCGTCGGCCGCCTCGCGGAGTGCGGGATCGAGCGGAACGCTGCCGAGCAGCGGTACACCGATCTCGTCGGCGAGGCGCTGCCCGCCGCCCGAGCCAAAGATCTCCTGGCCCGTGCCGACGAGATAGGACATGTTCTCGGCCACGCCGATGATCCGCATCCCGACCTTCTCGGCCATCCCCGCTGCGCGTACCGCGACCTGCTGCGCCGCCGGCTGTGGCGTCGTCACGATGAGCACCTCCGCGCGAGGTAGAAGCTGCCCCAGCGAGATCGCAACGTCCCCGGTACCCGGCGGCATATCGACGACGAGCGTGTCGAGGTCGCCCCAGTAGACGTCGGAGAGGAACTGCTCGAGTGCGCGGTGGAGCATCGGGCCCCGCCACATCACGGGTGCATTGTCGTCGAGGAAGAAACCGATCGACATCAGCTTCAGGTCGCCCCTCACGGGAGGCACGATCATCGTGTCCACGACGACCGGCCGCTGCTGGACACCGAGCATGTGCGGGATCGAGTGCCCGTACACGTCTGCATCGAGCACACCAACGCGCTGTCCCGCGGCGGCGAGCGCCGCTGCAAGGTTGGCGGTCAGCGTGGACTTGCCGACACCGCCCTTGCCGGACGCAATGGCAAGAACCCGGGTGTTCGGCTCGAGCGAGATCGTCTTCTCCGGCCTGCCGCCTCTCAACCTGGATGAAAGGGCGGCTTTCTCGTCTGCGCTCATCACGTCGAAGTGCAGCGCGACAGAGGTCACGCCCGCGACCCCGCCGACAAAGCGCTGCACCTGATCCTCGAACGAGGATCGCATCGGACAGCCGGCAACGGTGAGCGCGATCGTCACCTCGACGCTGCCATCCTCGTGGATCACGACGTCCCGCACCATGTCGAGCTCGGTGACGGGCTTGTGCAGTTCGGGGTCGATGACCTGCTCGAGCGCCGTCAGGATCGTGTCACGCTCGGGAAGCATCGTTACGCAAGCCTACCAACGCCGCACCGCTCTGCCACGGGCCACGAGCGTCTTCGAACTCTCAGATATATAGCCTAGGCCACTAGCGCCGGAGAGCAGCCGCGATCTCGGCACATCGTGCCGGGTTCGCAGCCGCGACGACACGCGATCGTCCCTCGAGATCGAGAGGCGCCGACACGAAGGGCGGGGCCTCGAACAACTCGATCGAATAGCCCCTCTCCCGCACGAGCAGTTGCGCTGCGGCAATGTCGATCGATCGGGCGGGCTTCAGAGAGCAGACGGCGTCAACCCTGCCGGCCGCGAGATGACAGAGCGAGAGAGCGAGCGAGCCCATCACCCGGAGTCGCTCGGCCACCCCGAGCAGGGCCGTGGCGCTCGCTGCGATGTAGGCGGTCGTCGTTGCCTCGAACGAGAGGATCTCGATCGGATCCTTTGGCGGCGGAGCCTGCAGCGGGTGACCGTTGAGACGTGCACCGCTGCCGCGCTCGGCTACCCACTCCTCGCGCGCGCCGAAGTCGTAGACGTACCCGAACCCCACGTCGGCCATCGCCGGGCCGTCGGCGACGGCTATCGAGAGCGAGAAGTACGGGATCCCACGCTTGGCGTTCACCGATCCGTCGATCGGATCGACGACGACGCGCATGGGGCCTCCCGAGCCGAAGGTACGTACGCCGAGCTCCTCCGAGACGAGCAGAAAATCTGCCTCCAGCGCCTCGAGCCGGGCTACCACCGCATCCTCGGCCGCCGCGTCGATGGCGGTCGTTTCGTCGCCCCCCTTGCCCTGCCGGAGCACCGGCTCACGCTCAGTCCGCGTCGGAAGATCGGCCAACACCTGTTCTATGTCGGCGACACAGCTGCGACACAGACCGAGCCAGTCGATGGTCATACCGGGTGGAAGAGCAGGCCGCTCGTCAGCTTGGGAAAGAAGTACGTGGTCTTCTGCGGCATCACCTCGCCGCGACGCGCGCGCTCGAAGACGTCCTCGATCCGCGTCGCCCGCAGCAGGAAGGCTCCATCGAATTCACCGGAGTCCACCCGCGCGACCGCCTCGCCGAGATCCGCGGTGTAACCGAGACCCTCGTGACCCACCCGCCGGTCTACGAGCTCGACGTCGAGCTCTCCGGCCTCGCCGACGACCGGGAAGGTGGCGCCCTTGCGATAGCCGACCGCGTGGGCGGTGTCGTAGGGCAGGCCGGACAGGTGTGCCACGGCCGCGGCGGGAGATACCGAGTCGCCGATACTGACCGCCGGCAGTGCCTCACCGTGCCCCCGAAAGAGCCTGTGGGTGGGAAAGATCTCGAGCCCGGGGTCGGCTGTCGAGACGAGCACGACCATCATCCTCGCGCTCCCGGGCGTTCCCTGTTCGGCGGCGTACGCGACCGCTGTCTCGTAACGATGGTGCCCGTCGGCGATGAGGAGCTGACGCTCGGCAAACGCCTCGGCGACACCTTCGCCGGGCATGCGCCAGAGCCGCGTGCCCCCCGCAACGAGATCCGGTTCCCGGTCGGGCACGGTGACGGCCGGCTGCCCGTCGTAGAGGAGAAAGATGGGCTCGAGCTGCGCACGCGCAGCACGCAGCAGCCGTAGCCGACTTTCCTTGGGCCCCGCGTGCGTGCGTTCGTGCGGCAGCACGGCACGTGTCTCGTAGGGCTCGACGTGGAGCGAGGCGACGAGACCGTCACGGCGTCGCGCGATACCGTCGGGGCCGACGTACTCCTGGGTGAGCGCCCACACGGCCGGCTCGTCGTCGCAGACGAGCACGCCGTCCTCGAGCCAGGTCCGGAACAGCTGCCCCGCCTCGGCCTCCGAGTCGTTGAGGGTGAGGTGAACGACGTTGTGCGGGTCGCTTGCGCGATAGGCGTCGCGCAGTTCGGGTGTGAGCACGTCGTAGGGAGGCGCCGTGACCGTCGGAGTCGGATGCGCATAGCGGATAGCACGGAAGGGGGCGACACCGGCCATGGCCCGAGCGTACCTCCGAAGGTGTCTACACTGCCTGCGTGACCGCCATCGCCGAGCTTGCAGAGGATCGCACCATCGAGGGTATTTACGCCGTCGGGCGCAAGGAGCGGCGCAGGACAAAGGCCGGTGCGTCCTACCTGGCGCTCGAGCTCGTCGATTCGAGCGGCCGGATCGAGGCGAGGATCTGGGATGACGTGGAGCTCCTCGACGGCCGTTTCGCAGAAGGCGACGCGGTGCGCGTGCTCGGGCGCGTGGAGCGGTTCGGCGGCACCCTGCAGGTTCAGGTGCGCGCCGTCGAGATCGCGCCCGACGCCGATCCGGCAGACCTGACGCCCACGATGCGGCGCGATGCCGACGAGCTCGACGGCTTTCTCGATTTTCTCGCGGGTGAGATCGCCCACCCCGGCCTCGCTGCGGTCGTCTCGGAAATCTTCGCCGACGGCGGCATTCGGTCATCGTTTCGGGCGCTCCCCGCCGCCGGTGCCGACGGGCATCACGGCTATGCGGGCGGCCTGCTCGAGCACACCGTCGGCGTTGCCACGCTGTGCCGCGAGACCGCACAGCTCCATCCACGCCTCCGCACCGACCTCCTGCTCGCCGCCGCGCTCCTGCACGACGTCGGTCGCACCGTCGAGCTCGGCCGCGGCCCGTCCTTCCGTCAGACCGGGGAAGGACGGCTGCTCGGCCATGTCCATCTGGGACTACGCCTGATCGAGGCGCGAGCCTCGCGCCTCGATTCCGGCGTGTCGGCCGAACTGCTGCATGCGGTCGCGACGCACCATGACCGCCAGGCGGCTCGCACCGCCGAGGCCTCGGTGCTGTACCACGCAAACCAGCTCGATGCGATGGCTGCCACCCGCCCCGTCGGAGAGGGGTAACACAGCCGTGATCACCGTAGCGCTGGCGCTGTGCGTAGCAGCGCTATGGGGGACAGCCGATTTCCTGGGCGGATTTGCAACGAGGCAGATCTCCGTGCTCACCGTTCTGTTCTGGTCGCAGCTGATCGGTCTCGCGGGTCTCGCGGTGTGGGTGGTTGCAAGCGAGCCGGAGTGGCCGGGCGGCGGAATGTGGCCTGTAGTTGTGGGTGGGATCGCGGAGATCGCCGGACTCGGGTGTCTCTACCGCGGACTGGCAATCGGTGCAATGGGGATCGTTGCCCCGATCTCCGCCGCGATGTCGCCGGTCGTTCCGCTGGCCTTCGATCTCGTCCGCGGCCATCCGCCTGTCACCGCACAGTGGTTCGGGATCGCGTTCGCCCTTGTCGGGATCGTGCTCGTCTCCCGCGAGCCCGGAAGCATCCGAACTCAGGGAGTGGGACGCCCGCCCATCGCCGCCGGTGTCGGACTGGCGCTCCTCGCAGCCCTCGGGTTCGGGATCTTCATCGTCGGGCTCGGTGAAGCCTCGCAGGAGAGCAAATCGTGGGCAGTGGCAGTCACTCAGCTCACCGCGGTCAGCGTGCTGGTCGTCGCGCTTCTCTCGACACGGACTGTCCCACGCGCCACGAAGGCCCTGCTCCCGTTGATCCTCGCTGTCGGCATCTTCGGCAGCCTCGGCAACGCCCTCATTGCTCTCGCAGCATCGCAAGGCGCGATAGGAATCATCGCTGTCCTCAGCTCCCTCTACCCGATTACGACGATTCTCCTTGCCCGGGCACTCCTCCAAGAACGGCTCGGCACGACGCGCACCGTCGGCGGCCTGATCGCCCTCGGAGGCGCAGCCCTCATCGCCGTTGGCTGAGCCCTGCGAACACCCGGGTCTGAATCGAGGCTGAAAACACGAATCCGGAAAGCAAGCGCCGCTGGCACAGGGCTTTCTTGTACGTCGAGTTCTCAGACGTTGAAACGGATATTGAGAACGTCGCCATCCTGCACGACGTAGGTCTTGCCCTCGAGCCTCTGGGTGCCGCGCTTCGACGCCTCGGCATGGGAGCCCGCGTCGAGAAGATCGTTCCAGCGGATCACCTCGCAGCGGATAAAGCCGCGCGCGATGTCGGAGTGGATCGTGCCACCTGCTTCGAGCGCCGTCTGGCCGTCGCGAAGCGTCCACGCGCGCGTCTCCTTCTCACCGGCAGTGAAAAACGCGATCAGGCCCAGAGCATCCTTGAGCCGCCCGACGACCTCGTCGAGCGCGGAGGCCCCTTCGCGAAAGGCAGCGGCCTCCTCGTCGGACATCTCCACGAGCTCCGCTTCCAGCTTGCAGTCGATCCCTCCGGGCCCGTTGACGATCGCGATCAGCGGCTTCGTCGTCAGCGGGTCGAGTTCGGCGGGCAGCTCACCCGTCCACTCCGTAAGCGGCTTTCCCGCCTCGAGATGGGCCAACACCTCACGCAGCACTTCCGCTTCCTTACGCACCGTCGCGTCCCCGGACTTCGCGACCTTCTCGATCCGCTGCAGCCGCTTGGCAACATGGTCGGTGTCGGCAACGAGGAGCTCGAGCTTCAGCGTCTCGATGTCACTCTCCGGGTCACCGGTGCCGGAGAATCCGTCGGCCACGGCAAGCAGCGCATCGACCTGGCGCAGTCCGCCGAGCAGGGCCGGGCCCGTCCCCGGAACGTCCTGCACCCGCACGGCGGCCGGCGTCACCTTCTTGGCGCCGACGAGGCCCGCAAGACGCTCGAGACGGTCATCCGCGATCGCCGCCATGCCGACGTTCGACTTGTCCGTCTGGGATGCGTACGCCGTGATCTCCGCGCCCGCCTTCGTGAGCGCATTGAAGAGAGTCGTCTTGCCCGCATTGGGAAGTCCTACGATGCCAACCTCGAGCGCCACGGCGACACAGGGTACCCGGCGTCGGGCAAGACGCCTAGGAGAGGAGCGCGCACGTGCACACGAGCACCGGCAAGTCACTCCACACGGCCACTCACTCGTGACACTCCGACACAGCCAGATCGGGTGACGCGGAGCCGCGACTTCCCGTGCGCGAAGAGTCTCTACAGACCGAACCCTACGCGGGATTCGCGTGCAAACCGCTTCAGATAAGCGACCCGCGCAAGCACGATCGCGGCGCAGCCGTCATCGGTATCGAGCTGGTGGGTTCCCTGGGAGCCCGAGGCGAGCGCGTGCTCGAGCGCGTCTGCGCTGGCAGGGGAGACGTTGGCGGCAATGACCGGGCCACCGGCGAAGGCGACCTCGATCCGGACTGAGTCAGGTGAGTCGGGCAAGGGCTACGACCTCCGTGAGAACGCCGTGGACGGCGTCGGGATGGATAAAGGCAACCTGCAGGCCGAAGAGGCCGAGGCGCGGAACGGTGTCTATCAGCTCCGCTCCCGCCGAGGCGAGCTCTGCGAGTACGACACCGATGTCGTCCACCTCGTACGCAACGTGGTGCATCCCGGGTCCGCGCTTCGCGAGGAACCGCCCCACCGGGGTGTCTTCTCCCGTCGGCGCGAGGAGCTCGACGCGGCTCACGCCAAAGAGCAAAGATGCCGCCTCAGCGCCCTGGTCGGCGACGATCTCGCGATGTTCGAGCGTCCCTCCGAGAAGAGCGGTGTAGGTCTCGATCGCATCGTCGAGGTCCGCGACGGCAAGACCGATGTGGTGGATGCCGAGCGACTGCATGCGCCCGATGCTACTTCCCACCGGCCCCCCGCCGCAGCGAGTCCACTGCGTGAGCATCGTGCGGTCGGATCGCGACTCGTCTCAGACGTTCAACCCGGGTCACCGGCTGAAGGCCGGCCATCGCAGCATCGCGTGCGCCCTCAGCCCGAGGTTCAAGAGGGAGGGTTCCCCGGGGAACCGCAGCTTCCCAACTTCAGGATCACGCGAAGCGTGCAGAAAGCAAGGCAGTAGGGGAGGCTGCGATACGCTCTTCCATCGCAGCTTCCCAACTTCAGGATCACGCGAAGCGTGCAGAAAGCAAGGCAGTAGGGGAGGCTGCGATACGCT
>SHVL01000074.1 GCA_009694305.1 Thermoleophilia bacterium | reverse complement strand
CCTCGACCAGCTCGGCGAGGAGATCTTCGAGGAGATCCTCGCCGTCGCCTCCGGCAAGCCGACGAAGAGCGAGCTGGCAGGCATCGGCACCGAGGAGTTCAACCCCTGGCTCCTCGGCGCCACCCTCTAACGAGCAGGCGCTCGTCGCGAGCCCCGTCGTGTGTGGGAGCGGAGTCAGGTCTTCTTCGGGCCACCTCCTCTCGTTCGCGACCGACACAACAGGCCTTCCTCTCGGCACCGGTCGGCTGTCGCGATAGCGACCGCTGAGTAGCATCCTCTGATGCCCCGGGCCGCAATCATCGGAGATCTCGTCCTGGACGTTGTCGCTGGAGCGCCCGCGCGGCCCGGTGGCGCGGTCTGGTACTGCGCTCGGGCGCTGAGCCAGATAGACCCGGACGCGGACGTCGTGCTCGTCTGCCGCTCGGCCCCCGAGGATCGCGAGGCTCTCGTCCCCGAGCTCGAGAAGTTCGGGTTCCCGGTGCGCTGGCAGCCTGCGAAACAGACGGCGCAATTCTCGTTTGACTACGAAGGCGACAGGCGGATCATGCAGATAGACGCACTCGCCAACCCGTGGACGGCGTCCGACATCAATGACTGGGCCGGGGAAGCCATCGGAGATGCATCCTGGGTCATCGTAGGCGCACTCACCCGTGCGGACTTCCCGCTCGAGACGCTCGCCGCGCTCACCGGCCGCGGCCACCGGCTGGTACTCGACGCGCAGGGCCTCGTCCGCCGTGGCCGACTCGGCCCGCTCGTCTGTGACGGATCGATCGAACGCGCGATCCTTGAGCACATCACCGCGCTCAAGCTCAACGACGAGGAGGCCGAGGAGCTCTGCGGCGGTATCGACGAGGCATCCCTCCGGTCGCTCGGGATCCCCGAGATCGTGCTCACGCTCGGGTCGGCGGGTGCGGTAATCATCTCGGGTGAGGTCATCACCCGCGTCGATGCAGTGCCGATCGACGGCCCCGTCGATCCGACGGGTGCGGGTGACTCGTTCCTCCTCTCCTACGGTGTTGCGCGCCAGCGCGGAGCCACCGCGCACGAGGCCGGCCTGATCGCCAGCCGCTTTGTCTCGATGATCATCGCCCGCTGATGGAGGCTCTGGTCGCGACCGCGCTCGGCTGTGTTCGCGTCGATCTCGAGACGGACGAGGGCGAGTTCGTCGAGGACGAACAGCCGTCCGCCGGCACGTCTGGCATCTCGCTGCCGCTCCTGATCGCTGCCGACCAGGCGGGAGAGCGGGTCGCTGCCGTCGTAGACCGACGCCCGCCGCTCGTCCTCTCCGACGACGGCGGCGCGACGTGGGCCGAGGCCGGTGGTGGGCTCCCTGCCGGGACAGCGGTCGCGATCCACCCGGAAGACCACGACCTGTTGCTCTTCGCATCGGAGTCGCGGCTGTTCGTCTCCGCGAACGGCGGGTGGTTCTGGCGTGCGCTCGACCTGGAGCTGATCGGCATCACCGCTGTCTCTTTCTCGTAGGCTTGACGGACACACCCATCCGAAGGAGCAGGAGATGAGCGGGCTGGACGATCTGGTCAGGGGCATGTCGAGCGGCAAAGGGGGTGGCCTCGGCGACCTGCTCGGGAGCCTCGCGGGAAGCGGCAGCCCCGACGGCGGGCTCGACGGCATCATCGGCGGGCTCACGGGTGCCGACAGCTCGGGGAGCCAGACCGGCGGGATGGGTGGGCTGCTCGGGTCGCTCCTCCCCGCGCTCGGCGGGATGCTCGCCGGAGGCGGGCTCCAGCAGGTTCTCTCCGGGTTCGAGGCCAACGGTCTCTCCGCTCAGGCCGATTCCTGGGTCGGTACCGGCGCGAACCAGCCGATCAGCGGCGAGGACGTGCGTAAAGCTGTCGGCAACGACGACCTCGCGAAGATTGCAGCACAGCTCGGCGTCTCGGATGACGAGGCCGCGGATGCTGTCGCCCAGATCCTCCCCACCGTCGTGGACAGCGTCTCACCCGAGGGGCACCTTCCCCCCGACAGCGAGCTCGAGTCGGCATTCGGTGAGCTCGAGAAGCGCGGAGACGGAACCCCGGCCACCGGCTGAAGCCCGGCCACCAGTCAGGGCCCTACGGCACCTGGAACTCGCCACGGGCAACCGTGACGGCCTGGCCGCCCACCTCGACGCGGTCGATCAGCCCGTCGCCGCCCTCGGCACGGGCGTAGAGCGTTGACGGCCTGCCGATCGCTGTCCCCTGCGAGATGACGATCTCTTCGCCCCACCCGATCCTTCCGTGCCGGGCAAGATGGCAGGCGATAGGGCCCGCCGCCGAGCCGGTCGCGGCATCCTCCCCGTCCGACCAGAACATCCGTGTCGTCCAGCGGTCATCCGAGCCCGCGAAGCAGCTCACACCGGTCACTCCGAGCGCGACGACACCGGCCAGATCTGGCCGCAACGCTGCAACCTGCTCCTCCGACCCGAGGGTGACGAGGATGTGGGTTGCACCGTTGTCGTAGAGCTCGATCGGGAGCTCCGACCTCTCTACACCGATTGCCGCGAAGAGCGGCGCTGTCTCCACGAGCCCCTCGACCGTCGGCACCGGCTGCTCCATCCGGCCGAAGACGATCCGTCCGGATTGATCGCGCTCGAGCGCGACGGGGATCACACCCCGCCCGGTCTCGATGTTGATCACCTGAAGCTGCAGCGGCCCACCCAGCACGAACGCCGTCCCGAGCGTCGGATGCCCGGCGAACGGAAGCTCGTAGTGCGGCGTGAAGATCCTGATCCGCACGTGGCCCGTCTCCTCCGGAGAGAGAACGAAGACCGACTCGCTGAAGCCGACCTCGAGCGCGAGCGCCTGCATCGTCTCCGTGTCGAGGTCTCGCGCATCGGTGAACACCGCAAGCTGGTTGCCTGCGAGCGGCGTGTCGGTGAACACGTCGGTGATGACGTAGCGGAACGTTCGCATCGCTCAAGCCTACGCTCCTGCCCGCCCGGGCGGGCCGTCTAACTGAGCGAAGACGTGCGCTCGGCCTCGACCCACTTGGCATGGTGGGTCTGCGCCCAGGCTTCGTCTACCTCGCCGGTCGTCATCCCTCGCAACGCATGACGGGTGCTCGGGTGGATCAACGCGAGGTAGAGGTGGCCGACGAGCAGGCCGATGGAGACGAACGTGAGCGCGTCGTGCACCGTGCCGGTGCCGGCGAAGATGAAGCGGTGATCTCGCTCGCCGAGCCAGAGGAAGAAGCCCGAGAGCGCAAACAGGAGCGCGAAAGCGATCGTCAGAAGCGCGTTGATCTTCTGCCCGGCGTTGAAGCGCCCCTGCGGCGCCTTGCGTCCACGGAGCCAGCGGCGGTCGTCGCGGTCGATCGTCTCGATCTCACGCCAGTCCTCGGCGAGACGCGTGCGGTTGCCCACGACGAGGATCACGAGGAGCGCGACCGCCCAGGCGAGGGCAACCCAGAGGTGCACGCCCCGGACGAGTTGTCGCCGGCTGATCAACGTCGAGAGGGCTGGAAGGTAGAGGATCATCCCGGTTGCGAGCAACGCGAGGAACGCGGACGCGTGCATCCAGTGCAGGACGCGCTCGGTCACGGTGAAGCGCTTGATCCGTGCGGCGGGCTTCGGAGTGGTCAGCGGAGCGTCGGGAAGCGCAGGCTCAGGAAGAGAAGCCATTGGAGTTCCCGAGCCACGCGTCGGCGTCGTAGCCGTTCTGTTCCCAGTACCCCGGTACCACGGTCGCGCCGAGCTCGATCCGGTTGACCCACTTGACGCTCTTGTAGCCGTACATCTGCGGCATCACGAGGCGCACTGGTGCACCGTGCGGCCGGGAGATCGGTTCGCCGTCCATCTCGTAGGCGAGCATCACGTCCGGGAGCAGCGCCTGCTGCAGCGTGAGCGAGTCGTCGTACGGGCTCTCGGCCGAGACGAACCGGAGCGCAGCGACGTTGCTTTTCGCCCCCGCCGCCGCGAGCAGGTCGGCGATGCGCACGCCTGCCCAGCGCACGCCGATGACAGACCAGCCGGTCACGCAGTGGAACTCCGAGACCTGTTCGGCCCTCGGCATCGCCTTGAGATCGGCGAGCGTGTAGCTCACGGGCGATCCGACGAGACCGGTGACGTCGAGTCGGTAGGTCGCGGGGTCGTAGGTCGGCATCGAACTGCCCACGGTGTAGATACGCCAACCCGACGTCGGGACGACCGCCGAAAGTGAGCTCGGTATGGCTCGATCGAGCAACCCTGTCGCATCCTTCGCGAGGAAGAGGCCCACGGCGCCGACTCCCAGGATTCCCAGGAAGCCGGCGCGCCCGATGGTGCGATCGTTCATCGGCCCGGCCCCCCATTCACCATGACGCTGGCCGTCTGCGGCCGGGGTCGCTCGGAGAGGGGCGCGCGGTCGTTGGTGCAGAGCGTTACGTGCACGTTGGGGTCACCTTTCTTCCGTGCCTTCGCCGTCCCGGACGTGGTGGACGACGCTTTGCACTTCCCGTTGATGATAACGATGTGGCTCGGGCCGGCGTTGACGTTCGTGACCTCCACGGCGCACATCCCCCGGGGAGCTGCCCGACTGACGGCGAACGCGATGGTGCTTCGCAACGCTTCCTTCCTCGGTTCCGGATTGCGCACTCCACGCCATCGGCTTCTCCGCTGTACACATCAATCCTCACGGGCGGCTTACGTTCGGATGAACGGTCGCTTATCCCTATCCTGCGCTCATGCTCCTTTACCTCTGTAGGCATGCCGACGCTTCACCCGGCGAGCCGGACGAGCTCCGCGAGCTCACTCCCGTGGGCATCGAGCAGGCCCGTGCGCTCGGAGCCAGGCTGGCGGCGCTTCCGCAGCCGCCACGGCTCGTGGTCACAAGCCCCCTCCTGCGCGCACGGCAAACAGGAGCGGAGCTCGCCCGCGCAACCGGAGCGGCGATCCGCGTGGAGAAGGCACTCGCTCCGGGCGCAACCGCAGACGCGCTGAGCGAGGCACTCGCCGCAGACGACGGGCCCGTTGCGGCCGTCTGCCATCAGCCCGACTGCTCCGAGATGGCGTGGGCCCTGACCGGACGAGATCCGGGGTTCCCGGTGGCAGGCATGGTCGAGCTAGACCTCGTCCGATGAGCGCCCTCGAGGTACGTGATCTGCGCAAGGCCTACGGCGCCGTCGAGGCGGTCGCGGGGATCAGCTTCACGGTCGAGCAGGGCGAGGTCTTCGGCCTCCTCGGCCCGAACGGTGCGGGCAAGACGACCACGGTCGAGATCCTCGAGGGATACCGGAGTCGCGACGGAGGCGAGGTCACCGTTCTCGGAGTCGATCCCGCGCACGGGGGCTCCGCGCTCCGGGAACGAATCGGGGTCGTACTGCAGACCTCGGAGCTACCCGCGGCGCTGACCGTCCGCGAGGTACACCGGATGTTCGCGGGCTACTACGAACGGCCGAGGGACATCGACGAGGTGATCGGTCTCGTCGGGCTCGAGGAGAAGGCGGGTGCGCGCGTGAAGACCCTGTCGGGGGGTCAGAAGCGGCGGCTCGACCTCGGGATCGCCCTTGTCGGCGACCCCGAACTGATCTTCCTCGACGAGCCCACGACCGGCTTCGATCCGGCGGCGAGGCGCGGTGCATGGGAGCTCGTACGCTCGCTCCGCGCGCTCGGCAAGACGATCCTCCTCACGACCCACTACCTCGACGAGGCCCAGCAGCTCGCCGACCGGGTGGCCGTCATCCGGGAGGGCCTGATCGTCAACATCGGCTCGCCGGCAGACCTGATCGGGGTCGCGCCGACCGTCGAGATCCGGTATCGCGAGGCAGGCCGGGACGTCGTCATCGAGACCGACGAGCCGACCCGTGTTCTCGCCGGACTGACCGGGGCTGCCGTGGCGGCTGGCCGTGAGCTCGAGTCGCTCGAGGTCGTCCGCCCGTCGCTCGAAGACGTCTACCTCGACCTGATCGACGGCGAGAGCGACGAGGCTCCATGAGGTTGTTCCGACACGAGGTGCGCACACAACAGCTGCTGTTCTGGCGCAACAAGGAGTCGGCCGTCTTCGTCTTCGTCTTCCCACCGCTGCTGTACCTGCTCCTCGGAGCGGTCTACAGCGGCCGCATCGGAGGGTTCCCTGCGGCCGATGCCCTGCTCGTCGGGCTCGTCGGCTACGGCTGCGCCAACACCGCTTTTGCGGGGCTCGCGATCACGCTCGTCATTCGCCGTGAGGGAGGGGTGCTCAAGCGGATGCGGGCGACGCCACTCCCGCCTGCGACCTATCTGGCTGCCGTACTCACCTCGACGTTGTTCATCTTCGTCCTGCAGTTGCTCGTGACGATGACGCTCGGGGTCGTCCTCTACGGCGCGAGTGGGCCGCGGAACTGGCTCGGCCTCGGCTGCGCCGTCCTCCTCGGCGTCGCGGCGTTCGCCGGTCTCGGTTTCGGAGCGGCAGCGCTGATCCGCTCCTCCGAGGGAGCGTCGGCCGTCGTCAACCTGATTGTGCTGCCGATGGCTTTCCTCTCCGGCTCGTTCGGTCCGACGAGAGGGTATCCGGCGTTTCTGCAGGCGATCTCCGACGTGCTGCCGCTGACCTACCTCATCCGCATCCTCCGGGTCGTCTACCTCGGAGGCGGTTCGTTCTGGTCGCAGCCCCGGGGCATCGTGATCGTTCTTGCCTGGGGCGTTGTCGGACTGCTGATCGCCTCGCGCCGATTCGGCTGGGAGCCGCGCGAGCGCTAGCGCCACGAGCCGCTCACAAAGAAGCCGACTCCAGAAGATCGGCCCCGCAACCGGTGAGGCCGCACGAGGCGGCCTCACCCAACATCTCGCCCGAAGGTGAGCGTTTCCCCTCGCCTAGACAATTGCCTTCGTGAAGACGGCGACGTCCTCGGCCGGGAAGGTCTCCGTCTTGACGACCTCCAGCTTGCCGATCTTCGCGACCACGCGGAACGCGGTCTCGTTGTCGGGGTACTTGACGATCGCGAGGAAGTCCCAGGGACCCATCACTGCAAGCGTCCGCTCGAGGGTGCCGCCTTCGAACTCGATGATCTCGCGAATCTTCTCGAGGTACTCGGGCGCCTTGTCGAACTGCTCCCTGCCCTCGGGTGTGACCTTGATCAGGCCGATGTACGTGAACATACGTACCTCCCTTTCGTGTTGCGCGGCTCGCTTCTCGGGCCGCATGACTCACATCGACAATGCCCCCAACGCGAGCCGCCGGCATCAGAGAAGTCACGGACCCTGCGCTCCTCGAACTAGTGAGTCGCGGCAGTTAGCTGTCATGGATCGACGATCGCGCCGGCAACTCGGCGACGTGATAGCTCAGCGGGCGACCGGCCAGGCAAGCACGGTCGCCACCGGCCGGTTGGCCCCGTGACTCCTGACGCGCGGTGACATAGACTCAGCGAGTCCCATGGCCGACGCACTCATCACCCTGGAAGCAATCTCGAAGCGCTTCGGCACGTTCGAGGCCGTGCGCGAGTTGAACTTCTCGATCGGCGACGGCGAGTTCTTCACCATGCTTGGTCCGTCCGGCTGCGGCAAGACCACCACGCTGCGCATGATCGCCGGCTTCGAGGTCCCATCCGGGGGCCGGATCCTCCTGCGCGGTGAAGACGTGACGGAGGTGCCGCCGAACCGGCGACCGGTCAACATGGTGTTTCAGCACTACGCGCTGTTCCCGCACATGTCCGTGCTCGACAACGTCTCGTTCGGCCTCAAGCTCAAGAAGGTGCCGAAGCGCGAGCAGCGGAGCCAGGCGCTCGAGATGCTCGAGATCGTGGCGCTGAGCGGGCTGGAGCGACGTAAGCCGCAGCAACTGTCCGGTGGGCAGCAGCAGCGGGTCGCGCTCGCGAGGGCGCTGATCAACAAACCGGCAGCGCTCCTGCTCGACGAACCACTCGGGGCGCTCGACGTCAAGCTCCGTCGGGCATTACAGCTCGAGCTCAAGCGCGTGCAGTCCGAGACGGGGACGACCTTCGTGTACGTCACGCATGACCAGGAAGAGGCACTCGCGATGTCTGATCGCATCGCCGTGATGAACGATGGCGTCGTGGATCAGATCGGGACGCCACACGAGATCTACGAGCAACCCGCGACGCCGTTTGTCGCTGATTTCGTCGGTTCCCTGAACGCGCTCGAGGTCGTCGTTGACGAAGTTGTCGGCGACAGCGTCGTGGCCCGCTTCGGCGAGGTCGGTCGAGTCGTCGCGCCCGCCCCGCAGGGAGCGAGCAGCGGCTCGACCTGGCGGATCGCGGTTCGGCCCGAGCGAGTCCGGATCGGGATCGAACCGGTCAATTCGGATGGCGGTTCGCACCTCGCGGGAACCCTGCGGCAGGTGGTCTACCTGGGGATGTTGACCCAGTATCACGTTGACACGCCCGCCGGACGCGTGGTCTCGCACCGGATGAACGATGAGGCAGGCCTGAGCCTCGAAACCGGGGCCCGGGTTCATGTTGCGTGGGCAGCCGACCACACCTCGGTGCTCGGGCCAGCCTAGAGGATCATCCCGAAACGCTAGATGGTGCCGGGCGCCTGGTAGACCACGTCGCCTTCCACCAACGTCGTCACGACGCGCGCCTCGCCTATCGCGCCAGCACCCCGGTCGAAGAGATCACGGTCGAGAACGACGAGGTCTGCCAGCTTGCCGGGCTCGATCGAACCGGTGTCGTGGTCGAGGTGATTGGCGTAGGCCGAGCCGATCGTGGCAGCTGCGATCGCCTCCTCAAGGGTGAGCCGCTCGTGCGGCAGAAAGACATCGTCTCCGGTATGTCCAGGGCGTCTCCTTGTCACCGCGACCTCGATCTGGAGCAGCGGATCAGGTGTTGACACTGTCCAGTCGCTCCCGAACGCAAGCCTCCCTCCGGCTCGCAGAATGCTCCCCAACGGATACATCGACGCGCCCGCCTCGGAGCTAACGAAGGGAAGGGTCAGGTCGCGAACGTAGCCGGATAGAACCGCCCAGTAGGGAGTCACGTTTGCGACGACGCCGAGCTCGTGGAAGCGGGGAACGTCGGCGGCAGCGAGGAACTGCACGTGAGCGAGATGATGACGAGAATCCCGGCGCCCGTTCGCGCCTGCTGCGGCCTCAAACGCGTCCAACGACTCGCGGGCAGCCCTGTCGCC
>SHVL01000073.1 GCA_009694305.1 Thermoleophilia bacterium | reverse complement strand
GAGGTCGCATGTCGCCGGTGCGAGGTGCACTGCGACAAGGTCGTCTATCCGGGTGCGTGTGTCGAGCGGGCCTGTGCGTTCGTCTATGCCTACGAGGCGTTCGGGCACACCTACATGGGCTGTATGCAGCGGGTGTTCGACGTCGAGATCGACCTCGACCTGCTCCGGGCGGCCGAGCTCGAAAGCGACGGATTCGGTGCGGTCGTCGCCCGCCGGATGCCGCTGCCGATGTGCCATTCGGAGGTTGCCTCCTGCTACGAGCAGCGCGGCGACGAGGTGGGGTGCCGGAACCCCGAGTTCTTCGAGATGCCGCTCGCGCGCCCGGGCTTCCGTGTGTTTGCGCTGGTGGATCCCCCCGCCTGAGCCGACCGCGGCCCGGTGGGCACCCGGGCCGACGCCAGTCGGCTACCCGGGATCACGAACCGTGCAACGCGCGCAATCGGGCAACCTCGTCCGCATCGGGCCCGTGACCCTCGGGGCCTGGCGTCTCGAGGATCGCGGGTAGCTCCTGGAACGCCGGGTGGGTGAGGAATGTCCGCAGACCTGCGGCCATCAGGCCGACGCCGATCGAGTCGTGGCGGTCGAGGTTGGAACCGAGCGCGGCTTTCGAGTCGTTGACGTGGAGGCAGCGGAGCCGGTCGAGCCCGATCCGACTGTCGATCTCCTCGACGGCAGCGTCGAGGGCTGTTCTGTCGGTGACGTCCACGCCCGAGACGTACCAGTGGCACGAGTCGATGCAGATACCGAGCCGGGGATGATGGTCGAGCGCGTCGTGGATGGCGGCGAGCTCGTCGGTCGAGCGGCCGATCGTGCCTCCTGCTCCAGCCGAGTTCTCCATCAGCAGCCAGAGGTCGTCGGTCGTCAGCTCGAGCAGCTCTCGCAGCGCCGGCACGACGTGCTCGAGCCCGGCCTCGAACCCTGCGCCGAGATGTGAGCCCACATGGAAGATGACGCCCTCCGCGCCGATCGCGGCGGCCGCCTCGAGCGAGGAGCGCATCGCAGCGACGGACTTCCCGTGGATGACGGGATCGGGATTCGCCAGGTTGACGAGATAGAGGGCGTGGCAGACGACGCTCCCGATCCTGGCTTCTTCCCGGCGCTCCCGGAACCGTGCGACGGCTTCCGGCGTGTGGTTGGTCGGCCGCCACATCCGGGGGCTCTGGGTGAAGACCTGAACGGCATCGCAGCCCATCGCCTCGGCCCGGTCGATCGCCTGCCAGATGCCGCCGGAGGACGAGACGTGGGCGCCGAAGAGCATCCTCCTACGCTACCGGCTCCCACAGCCGCTCCGGGTATCGCGCCTACAATGCGCTCCTGATGAGCGTCCGCGTCCGCATGGCACCGAGCCCGACCGGCTTCCTCCACATCGGAGGCGTGCGCACGTTCCTCTTCAACTGGCTCTTCGCGCGCAGCTACAGCGGCGAGTGCCTGCTGCGCATCGAGAACACCGACACCGGCCGTGAGGTCGCCGAGTCAGTCGAGCAGATCGAACGGTCGCTCCGCTGGCTCGGGATCGAATGGGACGGCGAGACACGGTTTCAGCTCGATGGGGCCGAACGCTGTCGGACGGAGGCGGCCCGCCTTGTGGCGGAGGGAAGGGCGTACGAGGATGACGGGGCAATCAGGATCCGGATGCCGGAGGAGGGGGTCGTCGGCTGGGACGACGCCGTCAAGGGTCGGATCGAGTTTCCCGCCGACCAGCTGGAGGACATGGTCATCCTGCGCTCCGACGGGAGGCCCGTCTACAACTTTGCCTCGCCCGTGGACGACTGGGTAGACGGCATCACACACGTGATTCGCGGTGACGACCACGTGTCGAACACCCCGAAGCAGATCGTCGTGCTCCGGGCACTCGGTGCCGACCTTCCTGTCTACGCTCACGCCCCGAACGTCTTCGGTGAGGACGGCAAGAAGCTCTCGAAGCGTCATGGGGCCGTCTCGGTGGGCGAGTTTCGCGAGGCCGGGTATATCGCCCCGGCCCTGATGAACTTTCTCGCCCTGCTTGGCTGGGCGCCGGACGGCGAGACCACGATCATGTCCCGTGACGAGTTAGCGGAGCGCTTTACGCTGGAGAAGGTGGGCTCGAGCCCTGCCACCTTCGACTACGCGAAGCTCGACTGGATGAACGGGCTCTACCTCCGCGCCCTCGATGCCGGAGCCTATGCCGACACGCTCGTGACGTTCCTCCGTGAGCAGGGCAGCACCTGGAATGAGGCCCGGGTGCGCGAGGCTGCTCCGGCCGTGCAGGAGAAGATCGGCCGCCTGGGCGAGTTCGCCGGGTTCGCCGGATTCCTGTTCGAGGACGTCGATCCCGACCTGACCCTGCTCGATGGGGGGGTTCTCACCGAGGCGGCGAGTCAACTCGCCACGGTCGAGCCATGGGACGCTGCGACGATCGAGCGGGCGCTGAAGGCACTCTGCGAGCGGCTCGAGGCGAAGCCGAAGACCGTCTACCTGCCGATTCGCGTCGCGGTGACGGGGTCGCGTATCTCGCCCGGCCTGTACGAGAGCCTCGAGCTGCTCGGGCGCGACGTCACGCTCGCGCGGCTGCGTCAGGGCGCCGACGGGGCCGCGTGAGCTCGTTTCGTGATCTCATCGGGGTCGAGTTGGGACCAACCGGTTGGCTCGAGGTGTCGCAGGCACGGATCGACGCGTTTGCGCAGGCAACGGACGATGAGCAGTGGATTCACGTCGATCCGGTACGGGCCGCAGAGGGGCCGTTCGGGACGACGATCGCCCATGGCTATCTGACGCTTGCGCTCTGTGCGCCGTTGCTCTCCGAGGCAGTGGCGGGCCTGGTGGACTCCTCGATGAGCATCAACTACGGGACAAACCGGGTGCGCTTCCCGGCTCCGGTTCCCGCAGGCTCGCGGCTCAGGGCGCGTGTGACCGTGGCATCCGTGGACGACATTCCCGGGGGCGAGCAGGTGGTGCTTGTCATAACGGTTGAGCGCGAGGGTGAAGAGAAGCCCGTGTGCGTCGCCGAGACCGTTCAGCGGAGGCTGCGGTAGCGACCGGCAAGCCGTCTCGCTGACCACGAGTCGGGTCAGAACCCGTAGTCGATCGTGATGCGCTCGCCGACCCTGGGCAGGCGATATTCCTGGCCGATCCGGACGCATTCGGCGACAAACCGGGCGGTGCTTGCGGTGTTGCACCGGAACATCTCGTGGTGGCAGGGAATCGCGATGATCGCACCCGCCTCGTAGGCCAACCGGGCGGCATCGGCGCCGTCCATGTTGTCGCGGCCGTTGATCGGGACGAAAGCGACATCGACACCGTGGGCCACGACGGTCTCGGCAACTCCCTGCACCCGGCGCGTGTCGCCCGCGTGGTACAGCGCGTAGGCGCCGTGCCGTGCGACGTAGCCGACTGCCTCGGGTGCACCCTCGTGATATGCCGGGACTGCCTGGATCGTGAAGCCACCGAAGGTAACGTCGTCGTCCGGGCCAAGGACTGCGTCGGGTTGCCGTCCGGCACGCTCTGCTGCGACCTGTTCGCTGCCCGCGGCGCAGATGAATGTGGCGCCGTCGGCTAGGACGTGCGGCAGCGTTTCGGGGTCGAGATGGTCGAGGTGGGCATGGCTCGAGGTGACGATGTTCACGAAGGACAGGAGTGACGGCGCGACCACGAGTCCCGTCATACGCTCGTGGGGGGTCTCGGAGTCGGCGTATTTCTTCGTCGCGGAGTCCGAGAGGTACGGGTCGAGCAGGAGGTTCTCTCCCGCGATCTGTACGAGGAAGCCGCTCTGACCGAGCCACCAGATGTGCATGCCGGTCTCCTCGCGGGAGGCGTGGATCTCGGCGATCAAGTCCTCGGAGGAGATCGTCGGTTCGATCCAGGCGGGCGTCTCCTCCTCGAAAGGGTCGGGAGGGTCGCGCGGGACGAGAATGTCAGGCACGGCGGGCAATACCTCGGCCGCCCTGCGGCTGAACGCGGAGAGGAGGCCCCGGCGGGTCGTCGGGCCGGTTGGAAACAATGAGTCGGAGTCGTACGCCATGGTTGCTCGATCGCTCGTTTTGAACCCCTCGGGCACGGGTGATCGTAGCAACGACGGACGTGTGGCTCCGGTGTGTTTCTGCGTGTGGGAAGCAGACCGGTGTGAGGAGAGGGAGCCGTCGGTGACCCCGGCGCCGAGCCTGGCTTCACTGCCGTACCCTGCGACAGACCTACCCCGTGGCAAGGTGCCCGTCCGCCCTTTCGACGCCGGAAGTTCGAACACGGTAGGCTGGACGCGTGTACTCGGAGCCTCTTCGCGCACTGAGGGCCCGCTCTCTTGCTTCCCCGGCTGCCAATTTCCAGGGTGCTGTTCGGAACCACCATGTCACCGAGGGGAAGACGGAGTTAGAGGTGCTCTCCGTCTGGTTTCCGGCCGGGGGCCGCACGAACAGTCACGCCCATACCGCCGACCAGGTTCTCGTCGTTACGGAGGGTGAGATCGCCGTCGGAATCGGCACCGACCGGTATCTTCTGCGTCCTGGCGAGATGATCGTGATCCCGCCGAACGTCTGGCACTGGCATGGCGCAACCCCTCACTCCGACGGCTGCCATCTCTCGATCAAGCTGACCACGCCCACCGACTGGGGTGCGCCGCCGGCCGGCGATCAGGTGGAGTTCGACGCCTACGACGACTGGGCATCCTGGCTGCAGGGAGCCGGCGGGTAGGGAGCGTCGGGCCGTGTTCCCCGTAGGCCGTTCCTGGAAGGAGCGAGCGCGTCCGGATCCGGACGTGCTACGGGAACTACCGGAAACCGTGCGGAGACCGAAAGCGGTTTCGTTGCGCTAGTCTTGCCCAGTTGTTTTTACAAGCCTCCGGAAGGAACCCATGACCGAAGTTGTCGAGTTCACCCTGCACGTCAAGCCTGGCCACTACGACGAGGTCGCCTCGCTCTACTCCGACTTCGTCCAGGACTACCTCGAGATCAATCCGGCGTTGAGCACCGTGCTGATCGTGGGCGACCCTGCTGCGGGCGTCGTTCGCGGTATCGGCGTCTACGATACAGTTGCCGACGCAGCCGAGGTCAACAGCGATCATATTTTTGCCACCTTCAACGACCGAATTGCATTGCTCATCAGCGGCACCCCCGAGCGCGTGATGCTCGATCTCCTGCACGTCTGGGCCAAGATCTAGGGCTGCTTTGCCCTACGGCTCGTGATTGGCTGCTCGACCGAGACGAGAACAGGACGAGCGGGCAACGGATGTCCGGGGCCCGAGTGAACGGTCGAGTGGTGGAGGGAGAGATCACGTGCGAGCGCTTGTCTGGGGTGAGGTAGAGGACATCCTCGTCGGAGCGACCATCCTTGGCAGCGGCGGCGGCGGCGGTTTCGCCTACGGAATGGATCAGATGCGGCGCATCTACGACAGTGGGCGAGTCGTCACGCTTGCGGCCCCTGAAGAGATCAGCGCCGATGTGGTCGTCGCCTGCCCCTACGCGGTCGGTGCCATGACGACAGCAGAGGTCGATCCTTACGGCGACCGGCCGTTTGCGGCCGAGCATCCAAGCGTTCTCGCGGTTCGCGCGCTCGGCGAGCACATCGGCCGGGACCTCGGGGCCCTCATCTGCGGTGAGCTCGGTGGCAGCAGCGTCGCCGATGCCTTCTACCCCGCAGCCGTCCTCGGCGTTCCGATCGTTGACGCCGATCCTGTCGGGCGAGCTGTTCCGGAGGTTCAACACTCGATGTTCTCGATCCACGGCCTACCGATCTCTCCGTTCTCCGTCGTGAACGAGATCGGCGATACAGCCATCTTCACCACTGTTGCCGATGACGAGCGAGCCGAGGCGCTCATCCGTGCATTGGCCGTTGCCAGCCGCAATGCGGTCTGGGTGGCCGATCATGCCCTCCCGTGGAGCAACCTCCGAGACATTGCGGTACTCGGCACCATCAGTCTTGCGGAAAGGGTGGGCAGGGCGCGGCGCGAATCGGTCGAAGCGGCTCAGGATGTCGCGGATGCGGTTGCGGCCGCTGTCGATGGTGTTGTTGTGTTCCGGGGCATCGTCACGTCGTCGGACTGGCGGGACGCCGAGGGATTCACGGTGGGCGAGACCACGATCGAAGGTGCCGACGCGTGGGCGCCTTCGACGTTTCGCGTGTGGTTCAAGAACGAGAACCTCCTGACCTGGCGTGATGGCGTCCCTGATGTCACCTGTCCCGACCTCATCTGCATCCTCGACGGCGACGGCGTGCCGGTGACCAACCCGGGGGTCGTAAAGGGATCACATGTCTCGGTGGTGGCATTCCCGAGCGCGTCGCAGTGGCGCACGCCGGAAGGGATCAAGAGCCTCGGGCCTTCTCACTTCGGATTCGACGTGGACTTTGTCCCCGTGGAGCTTCGACACCAAGTCTGAACGACCCGGCGGGCCGGCTTTCGGGTCAGCGGCGCCATGGGCCAGCCCGGCTGTGCTGCGCTCGGAGAGTCTCGGTGCAGCACCGACGTGCGTCTCGCAGGGACGCGGCCGTCTCTGGCAGGTCAGGGGCGGCTCCCTGAGATCCTGTAAGCAGCTCCAGCGAGTCGAACATCGCCGCCCGGGTTCTTACAGCGGGATGCTCTGTGCGAAGCGGAACAGGTTGTCCGGGTCGTATTTCTTCTTGATGCTCCTTAACCGCGGCAGGTTGCTGCCGTAATAGGCCGTGCCAGAGTCGGTCAGAGTCGCGTCAGGAAAGTTCTGGTAGGACTGGGGCAGAAGGTACGGCGTCATGGCGGCAACGTATTCCGTCAGCCACGATTGTATTGCTGCCACGGTTTTCGGGCTATCGAGCGGCGTCCATTCGGGTTCGACCTGGAACAGGAAGTTAGCGTTGCGGTGCACGAAGGCGGTCGCATCGGCGGCAACGTCATGCACGGCACCGCCGAAAGCGAAGAACAGCCCCATGTTCAACTGTGGCTGAACGCTGCCCGGCCAGCGTTTCATCCACCCGAGCATCTCGGTCAGTCCTTCAGCACTCATCCGCTCACCGACAAACCTGTTCTTCGACACATACAGGCCCTGAGGGTCATCGGTAACCAGGAAGTCGCGGGCCTCCCAGTAACTCATCTCCCGGATCGTGGCGGGTTGTCGTAATGGTCCTGACCTTTCGGTCCGGCTGAGGCCCGTCTGATCCGCCGCCGGGTTGAGCTTCGCGATCGCCAGGACGGGCTGCAGGATTTCGAGAAAATCTCTCTTCGATCCCCAGTAGAGACCGGTTGTCGTCGTGCGCAGGTCGGCGAGGCCGGGCTTTGCCCTGGCCGATGTCGCGACGACCTTCGAGCGCGTCGAGAGGGTGCGGGGATTGTCGATCTGCAGCGTCTGCAGTGCGTACATCAGCTCCACCTGGTGCGTTGCAGGCCAGGTGAGGTCGAAGACCGTGACATCGGGTGCGGCATAGGTCTGTATCGTGAAGCTGCTGTTGACGCCCAGGTTGCCGCCCGCTGCGCCACGCAGACCCCAGAAGAGGTCGGCGTGCTCCTTCTCGTTGGCCCGCACGACGGACGTATCGGCCAGCACGACATCGGTTGCCACGAGCGAATCGCAGGTTGGCCCGTGCCGCGTGGCACTGAACCCCCATCCACCGCCGAGCACGAGGCCGCTGATGCCGACCGTCGGGCAGCGGCCGGAGGCCATTGAAACCCCGTGGACACGGAGGACGTTCGCGACGTCCGCGTTGTTCGCCCCGGCACCGACCCGAACCAGACCTGTCCCGGGATCAAACGAGACGGCGTTCATGTATCTGACGTCGATCAGCAGCCCGACTGTGGTCGAAAACCCGGCGTAGTTATGGCCTCCAGAGCGAATCGCAAAAACAGAGTCCGTTTCGCGCACCCACCTCAGGCACCGCGAGATGTCGGCAACGCTGGCACAGTTCGCCACAGCCGTTGGCACGACATCTGCATAGTTGGCGTTATTCGGCCAGGCGGCGGCGGAAAACCCGGGGTCGCCCGGCAGCAACACCTGCCCATCGAAGTCTGCCGCCAGCGTGGAGAGGCCCTGGTCGTCGCCGACTGACGAGCAGCCAACGCTGGTCGGTACTGCGGCAACGGCAACGGCCATTGCGGAACGCCGGAGGAACTCTCGTCGGCTGACGGCCATCAGCGTTGCCTGAACATGTTTCCGGCCGGGCCTGGCCGCCGGTTGAGAGCACCGTCGGGCAGATCTTGCGATCGAATGACGCTCGCGTGGCCCCCGGCGTCTCCGCCTACGCCACCTACCACGCTCTCCGCCAGCGGGTTCACGTTGCTTTGTCCGATCGATATTCGTTGCAAGAATGGAGGCCTAGCGCGCGACCGATGCCGCTGCGGACTGGTTAGCCGAGTATAGAGCCTCTCGCGTCTCTCTGCGCAAGAAGCACACGGGCGGGCCGTACTGGGCGAGGAGTCACTCCCGCAACGCCGGGCTACCCGGGGCAAGCATCTCTGACAGTGCCACGGCCCCGAATCCCGCCGCACCACGACCTCGAGGGTAGTGCCCCGTTCACGGGGGGGTGCACGGAGTGCGCATTTCCGGCATGTCTGGCACGTCCGAGCAGAGTCGCGAAATGAACCGCAAGCGCCCTATACAAGCCGAAAACCGCCATTTCAGCGGGTTTGCGGATCTTCCAGGATGTACCGTCCTATAGCCCAGCCCGGATCCAGACTCAGCCGAACTCGAGTACGTCGACGATCGACATCGTCGGCTCGACGCCGACCTTGCGCATCAGCTCGCGGCCACGCATTACCTCGGTCTCCGCGATGTACTGCTCGAGCGCGTCGCGGCTCTTCCAGATCGCAACGAGCTGTCCGCGGTCGCCGTCATACAGAAGGGCTACCGTCGTCACACCGGCAGGTCTCGACGTACCGTCCTTACCGATAAGCAGCGCGAGATCGCTCGCCTGCTCGGCCGTCAGCGCGGCCTCGAAGATCGCCGCGGCCATCACGTGGAGATCATCTTCTTCTCGACGCCGACGCCCGCGGCGAGCTCGGTGTCGATCTGCGACTCGGTGGTGAGGATCTCGGTCATAGTGTACCTCTCGGTAGGAGCCAACTAGAGCCAGCAAAGCATAGAAGGTATTCCTCTGTCAAGTGGTGGTGAGCGATTCCGCGAGGGCCCGCGCGTCTCCGCCCACCAGCG
>SHVL01000020.1 GCA_009694305.1 Thermoleophilia bacterium | reverse complement strand
AACCTCGACTATGCGAAGCTCACCAGTGCGAACCTCTTCGGCACGAACCTCGTCGGTGCGACCCTCACCGGTGCGACCATGGGCGGGGCAGACCTCACCGGCGCGAACCTCACCGGCGCGAACCTCTTCGATGCGAACGTCGCCGGCGCAGATCTCACCGGCGCAAACCTGGTGGGTGCAGATCTCAGCCGTGCAGACCTCACCGGCGCGACCCTCGACCCGTAGCAAACATCGCGGCCCACGGGAATGAACCCTTCACGGGGTACGATCTCATCGGCCCTTCGCGTCGCTCGGCCAGAGTGTCGGGCGGATTCTCGAGATCCGCAAGTGCCGCAGTCCGCTGCACGGTCGGCGGCACGCTGGCGGTGTCGGCACCGTGCCCACGCTACGGGCCATACTGGGGGGGTTGACCCCCTCGATCGACTGGTGGTACAGGTCTGTGCAGTTCTCAAAATGGCAGGCACTCGGCAATAGCTACCTCGTGGTGGAGCAACCCGACGCCGGACTGCTTACGCCGCAACGCGTGCAACGGCTCTGCTCCATCTCCACGGGAATCGGCTCGGACGGCGTTCTCGAGATCACCGCGCGTGCCGACACGAGTGCCGTCGTGACAATCTGGAACCCCGACGGTTCGACGGCGGAGATGTCCGGCAACGGTGTCCGCATCGCTGCCCGCTGGCTCGCGTCAGAGACGGGGGCCTCCGAGGTGACGATCGAGACCGCGGGCCGTCGTATCGCTGCGCGGATGCTCGACGCCCTCGATGTGGACACCGACGTGGGGGCCGTGACGGTCGAACAACCCGAGATGCTCGATGGAATCGAGTTGACGGTGGTATCGGTCGGAAATCCGCACGCCGTCATCCGTCTCGACGACCCGACGCGCGACGACCTACTCCGTCTCGGCCCGCTCGTCGAGAACCATTCCCGGTTTCCCGGTCGCACGAATGTTCAGCTCGTGGGCGTTGACGGGCGACACGACCTGACTGTCCTCGTGTGGGAGCGGGGCGCGGGGGAGACGACCTCCTCCGGCTCCTCCTCGGTCGCTGCTGCCGCAGTCGCGGTCGAGCGCGGCTGGTGCGACAGCCCCGTCACGGTTCACCTACCGGGTGGCGACCTGCTCGTGCGCGTCGCGGCCGGGCGCGCGTCGTTGACGGGTCCTGCAGAATGCGTCGCCCGTGGCACGACCACGCTCCCCTGACCGCGGGCGCGACCACCGCCCCCAGCCCGAACGCCCGCGCCTACCTAGACGGCGATCTCGAACTCGCGCAGAACGTCGTTCAGGGACGTCTTCAGATCCGTTGACGCATTGCGCTCACCCACGATGAGCGCACAGTTCAGGCCGTAGGAGCCAGCAGGAAACTCTTTCTGCCGGACACCCGGGAGGACGACCTTGCGCGCCGGTACCTCTCCGCGGTACTCGACCGGCTCCGGCCCGGTCACGTCGATAATGGGAATCGACGCCGACAGCACCACGTTCGGCGCAATCACGGCTCCGGCTCCGATCCTCACCCCCTCGACGATCACGGCACGCGATCCGATGAACGCACCGTCCTCGATGATCACGGGCGTCGCCTGGGGTGGCTCGAGGACGCCGCCGATACCGACGCCGCCCGCGAGATGGACGTCGGCTCCGATCTGGGCACATGAGCCCACGGTCGCCCACGTGTCCACCATCGTCCGGGGCCCGACCCAGGCACCGATGTTCACGTAGCCCGGCATCAGGACGCAGCCCTCGGAGAGGAACGAGCCATAGCGCGCGACACCCGGCGGTACGACGCGCACACCACGGTCGGCATAGTCCGTCTTGACGGGAATCTTGTCCAGGAAGTGGAGCCCTCCGACGTCCATCGGCTCGACTTTGCGGACCCGGAAGTAGAGCAGGATCGCCTTCTTCACCCATTCGTTCACGACCCAGCCGGCGGTGGTCGGCTCGGCAACGCGGATTGCGCCAGCATCGAGCAGAGCGATTGCATCCTCCACGCGGGCAGGGTCGAGCGACCCGGACTCCCACATCTCCTCGATCTGCTGCGCAAGCTCCATCGTCGCTGATTGTGGCGTATCCGGAGTGGTGCCGCGCGAGGAAGGTGTCACAGAACGCTCTCGAGAATCTCGATCGCCCGCTGGCACTCGTCCAGCGTGGGCACGAGCGCAAACCGGACGAAGCCCTCACCCGAGGTGCCGAGGAACGATCCCGGAGCAACGAGGATGCCCTGCTCGAGAAGACGCGAGGCAAATGCCTCCGAGGTCTCACCGGCCGGCACGGCGACCCAGAGGTACATCGTCGCCGACCCGCCGGCATCGCGCAACCCTACGCGCGCGAACAGGTCGAGGAACAGCTTCCTCTTGGCCGCGTAGGCCGTGCGGGCGCGCTCGACGTGCCCCTCGTCACCCCACGCAACGACCGACGCCCGCTGGACGAACTCCTGCGGCGCGGTGCCCACGTTCGGCCGAAACTGCTTCAACGCGGCGATGAGCTCCGGATCTCCGGCGACGAAGCCCGAGCGGTAGCCCGTCATCGACGACCGCTTCGAGAGCGTGTTGAAGACGGCCAGGTTCTGCCAGTCGGAGAGCTGTAGGGCCGAGACGGGCGGCTCGTCGAACCACAGCTCCGTGTAGGCCTCATCGGAGGCGAGGACGAAGCCGTGCTCCCGCGCGAGTGCCGCGAGGCGCTCGTAGAACGAAAGCGGGGCCGTGGCGCCTGTCGGGTTGTTCGGATAATTGACCCAGCAGAGAGCTGTACGCCGCCAGGTCTCCAGGGGAACAGCGTCGAGGTCGGGCAGAAAGCCGTTGCTCTCGAGCAACGGCAGTTCCTCGACGCGCGCGCCCGCGAACAGGGCCCCACGTACGGCCACGGGATATCCGGGCTCGGTCACGACGACGGTGTCGTGGCCGCCTGCGATGTCGAGCACGACCTGGGCGAACGAGAAGATCGCCTCCTTGGAGCCGAGGGTGGGAATCACGTGTGTCTCCGGGTCGAGGTGCGCACCGAAACGGCGACCGACCCACGCCACAATCGCCTCGCGCAGTTCCGGCAGCCCGACTGCAGCGGGATACCCCATGCGCTCGCGCACGCCGTCCCGTAGCGCTTCGATGATGCGTGGATCGGTTGGCTCTCGGGGATCTCCCATCCCGAAGTCGATCACGTCGAGCCCCTCGGCCCGGCGCGCCGCCGCAGCCTGGTTCAGCCGCACGAACGGGTACGTCGCCTGACCGCGAAGGATGGGGGAGACGGGCACGGTCAGGCCACGAGGAACCGAAGCAGGGTCTCGTACGCCGTCACGAGCGCGTCGATCTCCACGAGTTCGTCTCGGCGATGGGCGTAGCGGGTGCCTCCCGGCCCGAAGTTGATCGCGTCGATCCCCCGCATCGTGAAATCGGCGACGTTCGTCCAGGCCTGCTTCGGCTCGAACGTCAGGTCGCCGGCATCGCGCAACGCCCGGACGAGCGGGGTGTCGGTCACGACCGTGGCGGGTGGTGAGTCGCCGGTGATCTCGAGCTCGGCCCCCACGGGCGCGAGCGAACGGAGATACGCGGCCGCGCTCTCGGGCGAGCGGTCAGGCGCATACCGGAAGTTCAGCGTCGCAACGGTGCGGTCGGGAATCACGTTCGAGGCGATGCCGCCCTCTATCTGCGTGATCGAGGCGACCTCGTAGAACGGCAGACCACCGACGAGAGCCTCGCGCCGCTCGAGGGCGGCGATCGGGGCCAGCCCGAGCAGCGCCTTCTCGATCGCGTTCTCGGCCGTCCAGGGCCTTGCGGAGTGCCCGCTGACACCCGAGAACGTGATGCGCGCATTCATGTTGCCGAGGCAGCCGGCCTGGAGCGTCAGATCGGTCGGTTCGAGCAGGATCGCGAGACCTGCGCCGGCCATGAGTTGCGACCGCTCGAACAGGTCGGGCAACGGGCTGAAGTGTGCCGGAAGCTCCTCCTTGCCAAACAGGAGCAGGGCGACGTCCACGCGCCCTGGCTCGCCGAGCGCGAGCTCGCGCACGATCTCGAGCGCAACCGCGACGCCTCCCTTCATGTCGCTCGCACCGCAGCCGTGGACTGCACCGTCTGCGATGCGGCCGGGGACGTTGTCCTGCGCGGGCACGGTGTCGTAATGCCCGACGAGGACAACGAGCGGGACGCCCGCCCGGCGTGGCCGCGCAAAAACGAATGCGTCATCGGCGGCGTACTCGGCCTCGAAGACCGGAGGAACGAGCGCAAGCAAGTGCGAGCGCACCTTCGCTTCGTTGAGGCTCTCAGACGGGATGTCTACGAGCTCGAGCGTCCGCTGTGCGAGCCGCTGTGCGAGGGCTGTCATGGCCCGAGCCTACCGGCATACTCTCTGTATGACCGGCCGATCCGACACCCCGGGAGGCCTTGAGCCCGAGAAGGGGCTCCTGCTTGCCGTGCTCCCGCGAGGAGCCGATGCCGAAGACGAGCTCGGCGAGCTGCGCGAGCTCACCCGCACGGCACTCGTCGTGCCGGTGGAGGAGCTCGTGCAGCAACGCAACCGGCCCGATCAGAAGACCTACGTCGGGAAGGGCAAGCTCGAGGAGCTGAAGACGTTGTACGCCGACTGCGGCGCCGACGTCCTGATCGTTGACGACGAGCTCGATCCCACCCAGCAGCGTGCCCTCGAAGACGCACTCTCGACGAGGGTCGTCGATCGTACCCAGCTGATTCTGGCCATCTTCGCCCAGCATGCGATCAGCGCCGAGGGAAAGCTCCAGGTCGAGCTCGCGCAACTCGAGTACAACCTGCCGCGGATGCGAGGGATGTGGAAGCATCTCGAACGCCTCGGCGGCGGTGTCGGAACCCGCGGCCCCGGCGAGTCTCAGCTCGAGAGCGACCGCAGGATGGCCCGTCATCGCGTCACGGTTTTGCGGGCCCGGCTCAAGACGCTGCAGGCCCAACGGGGAGTGCGACGCAAGGAGCGTAAGCGCGCAGAGGTGCCAACAGTGGCGCTCGCGGGCTACACGAACGTCGGTAAATCGACGCTCCTCAATGCGCTCACTGGATCCGACGTGTCGGTCGAGAATCGCCTTTTCGAGACGCTCGACCCGACGACGCGCGGCTTCGACTACGACGGGAAGCGCTATCTGGTCACCGATACGGTCGGGTTTATCCGGCGGCTGCCGACCCAGCTCGTGCAGGGGTTCGCATCGACGCTGGAAGAGACGCTCGTCGCCGACCTGATCTTCCACGTCGTCGATGCGTCGCTGCCGGAAGACAGGATGCACGAGCAGATCGCCGCCGTCGATACGGTTCTCACCGAGATCGGAGGTGATGAGCTTCCGATCACCCTCGTGCTGAACAAGATCGATCGGCTCGACCCGCCCGGCCAGCGGCGAATCGCAAACCACTTTCCCGACGCACTACGTGTGTCTGCCGCGACGGGCGAGGGCCTCGAGCAACTGCGGGAGAGTGTGGCGACGCTGTTCGCCGACCGCTACGAGGACGTCCGGCTCCTCGTCCCGTACGACGAGGGCAACGCGCTCTCTGCTCTGTATGCCCTGGGGGCGCCGATCGACGAGCGCCACGACACCGACGAGGGCGTGCTGATCCGCGCGAAGCTGTCGCATCGGGATAGCCGGCGGTTCGCCCGCTACCTCATTGCCGGAGACGACCTCGGGTCTGCGGCAACGACGTGACCGAACGGCACGCAACGAACCTGAAGGTGCAGAGGCTGCGTCCCGACGCAGTGCTGCCCACGCGCACCCACAGCGAAGATGCGGGGCTCGATCTCAGCGCGTGCGAGGCGACCACGATCGGCCCCGGGGAGCGCGCGCTCGTCGCGACCGGCCTCGCGGTCGAACTCCCGAAGGGCCACGTCGGCCTCGTCGTGCCGCGTTCGGGCCTTGCGCTCCGGCACGGGATCTCGCTCGTCAACACGCCGGGCGTGATCGACGAGGGCTACCGCGGTGAAGTCCGCGTGATTATGCTCAATACCGACAGGGAGCAACCCTTCACGGTGGAGGTGGGAATGCGCATCGCGCAGTTGCTCGTCATGCCTGTTCCCCCGGTCGAGGTGATCGAGGTCACGGGCCTCACCGAGTCCGCGCGCGGCGAGGGCGGCTTCGGCTCGTCCGGTCTGCAATGAGGCCGGAGCCACGGATCCGCGTCTCGGCGATCCTGCGCTGGCACGGTCGGATTCTGCTCTGTCGTCATGAGAAGCAGGGAAGAGAGAACTGGTTGCTTCCGGGCGGCGGCGTGCAGGGCGGTGAGACCCTGACGGGCGCGCTGCAGCGCGAGTTACGGGAGGAGACAGGTCTGATTTCGGGTGGTGACGAGATCCCGGTCGAGGGCCCTGTCCTCATCGTCGATTCGATCTCCCCGACACAGAGCCTCGCGCCGAAGCACGTCGTCCACATCGTCTTTGCGGGAGACCTGACCGGCTCGCTCGCCAAGGTCGTCTCGACGGACGAGGCCGTGCGTGGCCACCGTCTGTTCGGGCTTGACGAACTAGAGGGAACAGCCCTTCACCCACCTATCGGCCGGTTTCTGCGCCGATTCGAGCCCGGCGATCCATGTGTCTACCTGGGGTCGCTGTGGGCCCCCTAGAGCGCACCCTCGCCTGGGACGGGTGTTGCAACGTCCGTGACCTCGGAGGGATCGAAACCTCGACGGGCCGCCGCACCCGCCACGGGGCTGTCGTGCGGGCGGACAACATCCGGCGACTTTCGGCGGCCGGATGGCATGCCGCGCTGGCACACGGCATTCGCCGCGTCATAGACCTCCGCTTCGATGGCGAAGAGCCAGGGGAGCCGGACGCGCCGGCGGAGGTCGAGGTGATCGGCGTCTCTCTCTTCGGACGGCATAGCGTGGATGCCGCAAAAGTATTCGACGACCGTCTTCTGGCTGCAGACGACGTGGGATCGGTCTTCGCGGCCGGATACATTCACACACTTAAACGATCCCCCGAGAGAGTCGCACAGGCGGTCGCCGCGGTGGCCGACGCCGACCACGACCACGGTGTCCTCGTCCACTGTTTCGCCGGCAAGGACCGAACGGGCATCATCTCGGCGCTCCTGCTATCGGTGGCCGGCGTTCCCGACGAAGCAATCGCCGCCGACTACGCAGCGAGCGAAGCCAACATGCCGAGCCTTTTTGATGACTGGATCGCGACTGCCGCCGATGCCGATGCCCGGACGACGCGGCAGAGGTCGGCCCTCTCTCCCACGGCAACGATGGAAGGTGTCCTCGCGTGGCTGCAGGAAAGCAGTGGGGGCGCTCACGACTATCTGCGAGCAGGCGGCCTCACGTCCGATCAGATCCACCGGCTCGAGCGGCGGCTCGTCGAGACCTGATCTCGACCGGCCTCCGGGTCTCTCATCGCCCGCCACGGGAGCGGGCGCGCCCGGCCGATACGACGTGGGCAAGGCGTTCCAGCTCATCTGCGAGGGGCTCGAGATACCCGTCGCCCCCGGCGTGCTCGAGCGCACGGGCGAGTAACCAGTCGGCGAGCACAGGGTTGCGGGGAAGCAGCGGGCCGTGGAGGTAGGTGCCGATCGCAGCGGCGACGCGACAGCCTTCGAGCCGCGAGGCACCGTCATTCCCGTGTCCGGCGAGCACCCGTCCAAACGGTACGGCCCCCGGATCGAGCAGCGTCCGGCCGGCGTGATTCTCGAACCCGGCCACCGTCGTCGTACACCCGTCGAGATCGACGTCGAGGAGCACGTCGCCGATCAGCCGCCGGTCGCCCGCGACCGTTTCGAGCGGGAAGAGCCCTGCACCCGGCATCGAGGAGCCGTCGCGGCCCCGATAACTGCGTCCGAGGAGCTGGTAGCCGCCACAGACCGCGAGGAGCGCTGTTCCCTCGTCTACCGCGGTGCGTAGGAGCTGACCTCTCTCTGCGAGGTCGGGAGCGACGAGTGCCTGCTCGCGGTCCTGACCACCGCCGACGTAGATCAGGTCGAACGACGACGGATCGAGGCTTGCACCGGGTGCGACCCCGGTGATCTCAAGGGCGTGTCCGCGCAGGGCCGCCCGCCGTTCGAAGACGGCGATGTTGCCACGGTCGGCATAGATGTTCAGGTAGTCGGGATAGAGATGGGCGACGCGGATCCTCATGGCGTCTCCTCCCAGAACGGCCGCACGAGCCCGCGGGACACGGCGATAGCGCGCAGGTCGAGCATCGCCGTGTAGGTCGGGAGCACGCCGAGCGCGCCACCCACCGGAGTGAGGGCGAGGCCGCGATCGAGTGCCTCGCGGAGATCGGGGATCACCTCGAGTTGCGTCGGCGAGAACCCCGCGTAGGTGAAGCGGAGTGCGAGCTCGGCTGCCCGCTCCCCGCTGACGATGAGCCTCTGAGCCTTCGGGAACAGCGGCTCGAAGTCGACGTCCCAGATCCAGGAGACGTCACGCCCGTCAGCGATGCGATCGTTGAGTGCGATCAGGAGCGTCTCGGGCACGCCACCCTCCTCGAGCGTCCGAACCGCCTCGTTCGCCCCTGCCGGGTTCTTGATCAGCAGGATCAGGATCTGCCGATCTCCCGCCTCGATTCGCTCGAAGCGCCCGAATGCTGCCGTGAAGCCTTCGAGCCCGGCGACGATCTCGTCGAGCGGCGCGTCGAGAGCGAGGGCCGTCGCCGTTGCCGCGAGCGCGTTGTAGACGTTGTAGAGACCGGGGAGTGGGAGCCGCACCCGTGCCGTGCCGGCGGGCGTGACGAGGTCGAAGGCCGAGGCGTCGAGCGCTTCGAGCTCGATCGAACGGGCTGCCACGTCGAGCTGGGGTCGCGCATGGCCGCAGGCGGGACATCGATAGTCGCCGAGGTGGCCGACGTACGCCGCCGCGTACTCATACGGGGAGCCACACCGGACGCAGTACTTGGAGTCGGCGGCGTGCTGCAGGCCCGATCGTGCCAGCCGCGGATCGTCGAGCCCGTAGCGCAGTGCCCGCACACGACCATCCGCGAGATCTGCGACGAGAGGATCGTCGGCGTTGACGACGAGCATCGAGGTGGGGGAGAGATCGCTCACGGCTTCCCGCCAGCGTTCGGCGATGTGCTCGAGCTCGCCGTACCGGTCGAGCTGGTCGCGGAAGAGATTCCCGAGTGAGACAACGCGCGGCTCGACGCGGCGCATCACCTCGGGGAGCGCGAACTCATCGACCTCGAGGAGGCCGAGATCCGCTGAGCGGGCAGAGAGGAGAGTGGAGGCGACTCCTGACGCAAGATTCGCGCCGGAGTTGTTCCACGCGAGCTGAAAGCGGCCGCCGAGGATCCGGGCCAGCATCGCACTGGTCGTCGTCTTTCCGTTCGTGGCCGAGACGAGGGCGACGCCCGCGGGGAGACGCGCAGCGAGCGCGTCCATGGCGGCCGGGTCGACCTTCCAGAGCAGCTTTCCGGGCAGCGTCGTACCGCCGCCGCGACCGGCGGCTCGTGAGACACGGCCGACGAGCCTGGCGGCCGACGTTTCAACCGTGAGGCGCACTCCCATCGCCTCCGAGCCTACCCGGCTGCGCTGGTGGGGCCTCTCCGAACTCCCCACTCGACACTCTTGGTTAGCGTCGGCGGCCGCACCAGAACGAACTAGCTCCTGGCAACGGTCGGTGCCTCGAGCAGGCGAAAGACCTCGTTGCCTGCGTCGAGCTCGGCCTCTACCCCAAGCGGTACCGTCACCATCGGATCAGCGTGACCAACTTCGACGTTGGCGAGAACGGGCAGACCTGAGCTTTCCGTGCGTCGAGCAACAACATCCCACAGAGCCGCCGTGTCCTTCGGCGTGTAGCCGTGGGGACGCGCGAGGACGAGCGCGGCGGCAGCGTCGAAGACACCGAGTTGTTCGAGATCCGTCAGATACGAATCCACAGAGGAGGGTGGGGGTTGTTCCTCTGAGATTTCGAGGAACAGGATCGCGCCCTCGGGGTCGAGCCACGCAGAAGATCCCTTCAGGTGCCAGCAGATCGTTTCGAGGCAGCCACCGAGAAGCGGCCCAGACGCTGCGCCTTCGCGAATCGTGACCCACCCGTCACTCGCGTGCAGTTCGCGCGGTCGCGCCAGATCCTGCTGCGTGTCCCAGTCGAGCAACTCGTCCGTCCAGGTATCCGCCGGCGCGAAGTCAACCACGTCATCGCCGAACCAGGCGGCTCGCAGGTAGCGATCGGTGTGGGCCAAAACCTGCGGGAACTCTCCAAGTTCGGGGACAAGCGCAGGGCCGTAGAAGGTCGAAAGACCGGAATGCTGTGCTAGCGCCCAGTGCAGAACGGTGATGTCGGAGTAGCCCTGGAAGACCTTTGGGTGCTCACGGATCAGGTCATAGTCGAGAAGCGGCAGCAGCTGGTTCGAGTGGTTGCCGCCGATACCTGCCAGCACCACCGCTACCTCATCGTCGAGAAACGCCCGGTGCAGATCATCGGCCCGCGCCTCAGGCGGCGCCGAGGCCCAACCCTCACTTCGTGCCGCGTTCGGCATCACACGGACTTTGAGCCCCAGCGACTCCAGGTAGGTAGTGGCCCGTTGAACGCGGTGAGGCCAGAGTCCCACCGCCCCGAAAGACGGGGACACGACTGCCACGGTGTCGCCGAGCCGGACGCGAGGCGGCCTGGTGAGTGCCTCCACTCGAGGAACCTAGCTTATCCCGTGGCCTCAAAGGCACATCTCGGAATCAGCTATCGAATCTCAGTCCCGTTCTGGCCCACTTGCAAATATCGCAGAATGATCTAAGCTACTTGCGTATGGTCAGCCCCCGTCTCCGGCATCCGGCCCTTGCCGGGATCGACGAGGCTGCTCTCGCTGAGTTTCGCGCCGGCATCAGACGGCGCTATAGCGACGAGCAGATCCTCGAGCAGTTGCGTGCGAGCGCCGAGCGGCTCGGCCGCTCGCCGACGATGAGGGAGTTCGCGGCCGACCCGGAGGCGGGGTTACACCCTCAGACCGTGATCGAGCATTTCGGTACGTGGAATGCGGCAAAGCGTGCAGCGGGGCTGACACCTCGCCGATTCATCAGTCGAGACGAACTCCTCGAGCAGCTTCGCCGCCTCGGCGAGGAGCTCGGTCGCACGCCGACTGCCCGTGACCTCGACACGCACCGTAAGCAGATGGCCTCGAAATCGCTGATCTGGCACACGTTCGGCTCCCTCACCGCCGCTCTGCGGGAGGCCGGGTTCGACGTCCCGGTGGGTGAGGAAAAGCTCGAACGTGCCATCGAAGACGGAGTCGCCCTGGCACAGGAGCTGCGCCGGCTGCCGAAGATGACCGACTGGAAGGAGGCACGTGGTCGAATACCGGGGCTGCAGTCCGAGTGGCAGGTCTACCGGCTGATCGACATCGACGCAGGCCCGTGGGCCGCGTTCCAGTACCTCATCCGCGAGCGCCTGCGCGCCGAGGAAATAGCCGTCCACGCAGACGGCTCCCTCCTCCCGTAGGGGCGGGACCTGTCCCGCCCGTCCGTCGCGCGTTGTCCTCGCTACGCGGCGAGCCCACACCGAGTCGAGGCGAAGAAGATCTCGCGCTGCGCGCAGCCGATCCAGAGCGGCCGTCCGACACCGCGGGCGGCCCAGAGGCCACGGGGCGCCTGTTCGTCCATCCAGGCCGTTGCCATCGTGCCCCGAAGCTCCTCCAGGCATCGCGCGAGTCGGGCCCGAGGCTATATCCAGCGATTCCACACATCAGATGATTGGATCACCTGGATCACACATATCGTGTCTGAAGGTGTCGGTAGAAGATGAGGTTTCTGTACGCAGTTCGAACGGAAAGTCCTGCGTCGGCTCTCCGGGTTGCTCAAGCGATGGATGCCCGCTGCCGATAGCCGGGGTATGGATCAAAATCTCGCTGAGACTCTTCTGGATCCCTCATCCGACGACGAGCATTTCGACACGGGTGAGATGTCAACCCAGGATCCGCTCAAGCTGTACGTCCGACAGATCGGTAACAGTCGCCTCCTGACCCCCTCGGAGGAGCGTGAGCTTGCACGACGCAAGGACCTCGGCGACGAGAGCGCGAAGAGCAGGCTGGTCGAGTGCAATCTCCGGCTTGTGATGTCGATTACACGGCATTACACGCGGGCAGGCGTCCCGCTCCTCGACCTGATCCAGGAGGGAAACCTCGGACTGATCCGGGCCGTCGAGAAGTTCGACTACACCCTTGGCTACAAGCTTTCGACATATGCGACCTGGTGGATTCGCCAGGCGATCTCCCGGGCACTCGCCGAACAGGGGCGGACGATTCGCCTTCCTGTACATGTTGCCGACCAGGTGCGGAGTGTCACCCGCGCCCGCCGTGTGCTCGGTCAGAAGCTCAATCGTGACCCGTCTGTCAAAGAGATCGCGGTTGAGGCCGAGTTGACACCCAAGAAGGTAGAGGCGCTGCTCTCGCTCGTCCAGGACTACGTTTCGCTCGACAGTCCTGTTGGGGACGGTGACAGCCTGATGAGCGACATGATCGAGGACGAGAATGCCCGCGAGCCCGAGGTAGAGACGTCCGAGACCTTCCGCTCGTCGGAGCTCTCTGCAGCGCTGCTGCGGCTGAACCCCCGCCAGCAGCGGGTGCTCACGGCACGATTCGGTCTCGACGGCACCCTGCCAAAGACGCTCGAAGAGGTCGGTGTGCTCCTCGGAATCACCCGCGAGCGGGTACGACAGCTCGAGACGCGCGCGCTGCGCGAGCTACGAACTGTCGCTCCGGCACTCGAGCTGTACCTCCGGACATAGGGACCGAAGCACCCGGGTCGTGCTGCCGGCATCGGCAGAACGCACCTACATGACAGCTTGCATCTCGTGTTGCCCTGCAAGGCGTCGAAGCGAGTCGATCTCGATCTGTCGTACCCGCTCACGCGTGACTCCGAGCTGCCTGCCAATCTCATCGAGCGTCCGTGGCGGCGTACCTCCGAGGCCATAGCGGAGCGTCAGCACTTCGCGCTCCCGCTCGCCCAGATACGAGAGCGCGGCCTGGAGCGCCTGGCTGCGCAACGTGAGCTCCACCTCCTCCTCCGGGAGAAGATCGTCACCGGCGACGAAGTCTCCGAGCACGGCGTCGCCGGCCTCTCCGACCGGCGCATCGAGGCTCGTAGAGGCTCGTGCAGCGGCCCGCACCTCGACGACCTGTTGCACGGTCAGGTTTGCCTCCTCGGCAATCTCCTCGAGCGTCGGCTCGCGACCGAGCACGGCCCACAGGGTACGGTCGGCACGGTTCATCTTCTGCATCCGCTCGACGATGTGCACTGGCATCCGGATCGTTCGCGCCTTGTCGGCGAGCGCCCGCGCAACAGCCTGACGGATCCACCAGGTCGCGTACGTCGAGAACTTGAAGCCGCGGCGCCAGTCGAACTTCTCTACGGCCCTGATCAGGCCGAGGGTTCCCTCCTGGATCAGATCCAGAAACGGGAGCCCCTGGTTCCGGTAGTTCTTCGCAATCGAGATCACGAGCCGGAGGTTCGCCTGGATCATCGCCTGCTTCGCGACGAGGTCGCCTCGCTCGACGCGCTTTGCGAGCGCAACCTCCTGGGCCGCCGTCAGAAGCGTGTGGCGTCCTGCCTCGCGGAGGAAGAGCTGGAGTCCGTCGGTCGTAGACTCCGCAGTCGCAGCCGGAAGTGGGGGAGCCTCCGGCGCATGCGGCTGGTCTACGACCTCGACACCGCGCTTGTCGAACTCGCGCAGGAGAGCGTCGTGCTCGAGCGGTGAAAGCTCCTGTGCCTCGACGACCTCGACGATGTCCTGCACGCTGACCGTACCGGCCTGCTCGCTCGCCTCGAGGAACCCCTTCACCTCGTCCTGAGCCAGCAGTGTCTCCACATCAAGACTTGTCATCTGCGATCTCCGTCCATCCTGTCTCTTACTCTCCCACTGTTGAAGCGTCTTGTCCAGAGGTGAGCACGAGAAAGTACGCGAGAAAGCCGCATTGCTTTGCGCACGATAATCAGTGTTATGTCAAGCTGGAGGAGATCCACCGGTTTCCACCGGCCCTTCCATCTCACTCGACCTAGACGCAGCGAAAAGGGGCCCGCCTGGCGCGCCCGGCTACTGCGGGTCGAGGCGGTAGACGTCGCCCCGCAGCGACATCACGTAGATTCGTCCTTGGGCATCCAGTCCGAAGCTCGTCACCTCGGGCACGTTCAGCTGCAGCGACGAATGGGCAACGGGTGCCGCGCTCACGTCCGAAAGGTTGATCACGCCGGTGCAGAAATCCGCCCAGGCGAGCAACCCCTGCAACGTAGGAAACCGTGGGTCGCGCATCACCGGGCCGGCGATGATCGAGCAGTTTCCCGCTGCGTGCTGATACTCGAACAGCGGCGCCACGGGTTCCAGGCAGGATCCGGTGTTCCGGCTCAGTGTTCCCTCGAAACAGGGCCAACCGAAATTCAAGCCCCCCTTCCCGGCAGGGATCCGGTCGACCTCTTCCCGGTCGCTGTAGCCGACGTCGCCAATGAACATGTCACCGATGCGCGGGTCGATCCAGAACCGCCACGGGTTCCTCAACCCGTAGGCCCAGATCTCCGGAAGGGCGCCGGCCACACCGACGAATGGGTTGTCGGCGGGGACGCTGTACGGCGCTCCGTAGGGCACGGGGTGAAGCGGGTCGATCCGCAGAATCGAGCCCAGCCGATCATCCAGTGTCTGCGCGAACGCTCCGGGAACGTGGTGCACCCCGCTGTCGCCGTCGCCCACCGACCAGTAGAGATACCCGTCCGGCCCGAACGCGATCATGCCCCCGTTGTGGTTCTCATACGGCTTCTCGATCGCGAGCACGAGTCGGGCCGAACCGGGGTCGAGAGTCTCAGGATTGACCGGATTGCGCCGGTATTCCACGAGATTGAGGTTGTAATTCCCGACGCGGTCGTTATAGACAACATAAGCCCGGCCGCTGCTCGCCCAGTCAGGTGCGAACGCGAGTCCGAGCAAGCCTGGCTCGTTGAGATTCGTCACCAGATCGCGGATGTCCAAAAAGGGCGCGGCGAGCAGCTTTCCATCCAGCATCGTCTGGATCCTGCCGGATTGTTCGACGACCATCTGTCGCCGGGTATCTCCAGGAGGGCTCGCCAGGAGCACCGGTCGCCCGAACCCCGAGCCGACAAGGGTCAGTCGCGCGGTGTCGCCGGATATCTTCGGAGCAACAGGGACGGGAGGTAGCACTGCGAGCTTCTTCCCGACGGTCAGCAGGCCTTTCATCCCCGCGTTACGGTGGCCGGGCACGCTGCAGAAATAGACGTAGCGCCCCGGTTTCTTGAAGATGACTTTCAGACTTTGCTGCTCGCCGGGCTGCAGTATCCGTGTCCTTCTGCCGGCGACAACGAAGTCATGAACGACGGAGTCGCCATTGCGCACGGCAAACACGGTGGAGCCAACGGCCACTCTGGATTTGGAGACAGCGAACCGAAACTCGCTCGCCTTCACGGTCAGCTTCACGGGCTCCATGCCGGCCGTGGTTCTGGCCTGGGCTCCGCCGATCAGGCCGAGCGCGAGAGCACCCAGAACACCGAGCGTGAGATGTGAAAGCCGGCGTTCGATTGCGAAAGTCTAGCGGAGCTCCTCGCGCAGATCGAGCATCCCGTACTCCCCGCCGGCTGCGAACTGACGGAGAATTTCCGGCCGGAAGACGACGCGATCCTCTGCGATCAGCTGCGAGACGATCGGCCCGGTAGGGTCGGCGACCTGGAACGGGATCTGGTCGTGCCAGAGCTGCCTTGCCTGCTCGGGCGTCTCGACGGTCGCCTCGAGCTCCCAGGACGCCGCTACCTGTTCACGGAGCGCCTCTGGCTCGAAGGTGGCGAGCTCGTGCGCGATGTTCGCGAGCGCTCCCGGATGAGACACTGTCCCCATGAGCACGTACGCCGCGGCGCTCCCATGCCGCACCATGTGGCTCTGCGTCACGAACGACCCGAACGACCAACCCATCACGACCACATTCTCGAGCTCCAGCTCGCCGATCAGGGCCTCCACGTCATCGGCCATCTGCGGAACCGTCCAGAGAGCCGGATCGCCCGCGTCCGAGAGCCCGTTCGCCCGCTGATCGAGCGCGAGCGCACGGTACCCCTCGGCCGCGATGCGATCGAGTCCCGGGAGAGCAGGCCCGACGATCAGAACGCCGCGTCCCTGATGCCTGTGGCGATCAGAAGCAGGATAAAGAGTGCAAGTGCTACGCGGTAGACGACGAAAACGGTGTAGTTATGGCCGCGCACGTATCCGAGCAGCCAGTTGATCGCGAGCAGGCCGCTGCCGGCCGAGGCGATCGTTCCGACGACGAATGGCCCCACCCAGCCGTTTGGCAGTTGTCCCTTGAGTACGTCGGTGTAGCCCTTCAGCACGACCGCGCCAAGAACGATCGGCACGAGTAGGAGAAATGACAGCCGTGCCGCTGCGTCCCGCGTCAGACCGAGAAACCGGCCCGCGCTGATCGTGATGCCCGAGCGCGAGACGCCGGGCGCAAGCGCGAGGCTCTGGGCGAGACCTATCAGCAGGCCCTGCTTGAGGCTCATCTCCCCCACGCTCTTGCGCTCCGGCCGCCGGTCGGCCCAGTAGAGCACGAGTGCGAACACCCCCATCAGGATCGCGATCTGCCACGGCTCTCCGAGGCGTTTCTCGATCACACTCTGCCCTGCTGCTCCGATGATCGCCGCCGGGATGCTCGCGACGACGATCAGCCACCCGATCCGCTCGTTCTCACTCGCGATCGAGCGCCGGCGAATGCTCCCGAGCCACGCAACGAGGTAGCCGATCAGGTCGTGCCAGAAGTACGCAACGACGGCGACGAGGGTGCCGAGGTGCAGTGCGACGTCGAACGTCTTGTTGAACTCCTCGTGCTCTCTGAGATACGTCCAGTCACCGAGCCAGGGGACGACGATCAGGTGGCCCGATGAGGAGATCGGCAGCAACTCTGTGAAGCCCTGCACGAATCCGAGGATGAGGGCCTGGCTGTCCGGGAAGGTCGCAGCGTTCTGCCCCCAGCCGATCAGGGTCAGGATGAAGGCAACAGTCACCAGCGTCGTAGCGCTCCCGTAGACCACCGTCCGACGCATGCGCCCAAGATAGAGGAAAACTTCGTACCGTATGCACCAGAGAAGAAATCAGCGCAAATTGCAGCAATCCCGTGGCCGCGGCCCTTGACCTCGGGACTTCGACATTCTACGTTTCCACTTGCACCGAGCACGGAGCGCGAGTAGGTCGAAGCTCAGCACGGAGGCCGTACGCGGAAGCGGAAGGTCAGTGGGCTGAGTGGACAAAAGCGCAACCGACTCGGTGAATTTTTTTGCCCCAAAACAGACACCCGAGGCGACTGTCGTGTGGCCCGGCTATCCTCTCCGTCATGCACCTTCGCATGCCGAGCATCGACCGGGGCGTCCAGTCATTCCTGTGGGCAGTGCTCTTCCTCGTCATCCTCTACTTCGGGATGGTTGTGCTCGACGTCCAGAAGGGAACAGCCCTGATCGTCTCGCTCGTCAGCGCCTTCCTGATCTTCCTGTTCGTCCGCACGCACGGGACGTAAGACGCAGCCCGTTACCTGCGGCTGTGTGCCAGCAGGCTCGTCACAAGCCGCCGAGCGAAGTCCCTGCCGATCACCTCGTCGAGCCGCGCCCGTGCCGAGACACGATGACCGGCCTGTCCGATCGAATGGCAATGGCGGAGCAACAGCAATGTGCCGTCTCCTCTCTTTGCCGGTTGGGTGTCGAACGAGTCCATAGTCCGCTTCATCGGCAGGCGTCCTGGGCCACGATGATCCCTCCACCGAGGGGGCAGCCGTCAGCTGTAGTCGATGAGCGCGTGAATATCGGCGCCAGCGATACGTTCGCGGCCTCCGAGGAACGACAACTCGATGACGAAGAGCGCCCCGACGACCTGTCCTCCGAGCTGGTTGACGAGATCGATCTTGGCCCGGGCCGTCCCACCTGTGGCGAGTACGTCGTCCAGAACGATGACCCGTGCGCCAGGCTCGATCGCATCGACGTGCAGCTGGAGCGCATCCGTCCCGTACTCGAGGTCGTAGCGGGCCTCGATCGTCTGCCCCGGTAGCTTGCCCGGTTTCCGGGCAGCCACAAATCCGCACCCGAGCGCGTAGGCAAGGGCGCCCCCGAAGATGAACGCCCGTGCCTCGGCTCCCAGGATCACGTCCGGCGCCCTGGGCCCTGCCCATGCCGCAAGCGCGTCGATCGATGCACGGAACGCCGCCGGATCAGCCAGGAGGGGCATCAGGTCCTTGAAGAGAATCCCCTTGCTCGGAAAGTCCGGGATGTCACGTATGAACGCGGCTAGATCGAGCTCGCTCATCTGTCCACCACCTCTCTTAGATCGCGCGTGAGCAGCAACTGGGCAAGTTCCTGTGCGGCGCCCGCGAGGTTCTCGAGGTCCTCGAGGGCGGCACTACGGCGCTCGGTGCTCCGCGAGCGGAGCGCGGGTGCCACGACCTGCTCGAGAAGCGCAGACTGGCGCCCTGCGGCGGTGCGAAACGCACGGAGGTGTCTCGCATCGATGCCGTGACGTGCGATCCGAGCACATGCGAGAGCTATGTCGGCCTCGCTCTCCCGGTAGAGGCGATCACCGGCCTCGACACGCGGGGCAAGCAGGCTGAAGTCCTCCAGCTGTCGTGCAAACTCCGCCGAGATGCCTGCGCGCTCGCAAAGCTCCGACATCTCGATCTCGTTCTCCTGACCACGCAGCCCGGCGGACCGTCGTTTTGCCCGCTCCACCGTGGTAGCCCGCAGCTCTTCCCGGATCACGCGCAGTGGCAGGAACTCGTCGCGCTGCAGTCGGAGAATCAAAATCAAACGACCGACATCGGCCTCCGAGAAAAGCCTGTAACCGCCTCTCGTACGAGTCGGTTGCAGAAGGCCCTGATCCTCGAGGTAGCGAATCTTCGAGATCGAGATGTACGGAAACTCCTCGCGTAGCCGGTCACAGACCGCACCGATCGTGTGCAGACGCGCAACCGGGCTCGTTTCGGGAGCGGCAGTCATCGGCGAAAGAGGAAGGTCATCCGGTATTTTCCGACCTGGACCTCGTCATCGTCATCGAGGACGATGCTCTCGATCCTGCGCCTGTTGACGAACGTTCCGTTCAGGCTTCCAAGGTCGCGAATCGTGTACGCTGCTCCGTCGCGCACGAGCTCTGCGTGGCGACGCGAGACCGTGACGTCGTCGAGAAAGACGTCGCACTCCGAAGACCGCCCGATCAGCGCCCGGTCTCCGATCGCGTCGAAACTCTCACCTGCCCTGCCACCACCGGAGCGGACGACAAGCGAGGGGACTGCCGCTGCGGGTTCAAGCTCGTCGTCGAGATCGTCCGGTCCGAGCCTCATCGTCGTCTCCCCCACGCTCTCGCGTAGCAACAGGGCTCCGCAGCGTGAACAGTAAGCCGCAGCCTCGGGGCTTTGAAAGCCACACTCGGGGCAGTAGATATGGCTCACTGGCCCCCACCGAGGATCGAGCCGAGATCGCCCGCATCCACGTGCTCGCCCCCCCTCGAGCGCTTTGTGCGCTCCGCCCGGACGATGTCGATCTGGGCGTGCATGACACGCCTGTTGAGCGAGATGTCGTCTTCTTCCTGTTCGAGGCGACGCACTTCGGCCCAGAGGGTGTCGTCGTCCACGGTCGCAAGGTCGGGCAGCGGTTGCAGTTCGTCCTCGACAGGCACATCTCCCGTGCCCGCGTAGATAGGTCGATCGAACGAGGCCGGCGTCCGCACCTCGAAGTTCCCTGCAGAGACCCGGGCCTTCAGACGGGCCGTACGCTCGGCCCTCAGGATGTCGATGCGCCCGTGCAGGACACGGCGGCGACGTGAAACCGCGTCTTCGCGCTCCCCCAGTTGCTCGAGCAACGTTGACAACTCATCGTCGGAGAGCGACAGAAGATCGGGAAGTGTTTCCACGGGCGCCTTTCCGGTCGGGAGCATTCTGACTTCGGAGTTGCAGCGTAGCGTAGGGGTCAACCTCGACTTGACGCTTTCTCGCCTCTCCTACGGTTTCGCCACGCGGCGGCATCTCCCTGCACGACAGCGAAGTAGCGACGTTACGCGCTCGTTCCCTCGTCTGGCGGCTCTACCTGCGTCGGCCACGCGGGCCGTCAGAGTGAGGTGCGTTGTAACCGTGCCCCGAGGAGGTACTGGCCTGCAGCGGCGACCGCGAGTGCGAGGTTGATCCAGAAACAGACAACCGGCCACACGGTCCCCTCACTCGTGACGAGGACGCACCCTATCGACGCGTACAGGCCCCACGTCGCGATTTTGCCGAGTCGTGAGACTTTGAACTCGTAGTCGCGCGCGACGAACAGCCTGGTGCCGCCGAGGAGGATCAGATCCCGAAGCAGGATGACGAGGGCGACCCACGGTAGCCTGTCGAACACGACGAGAAGCGCGACGGCGGTGTCGATCATCAGCCGGTCGGCGAGCGGGTCGGCCACCTTGCCGAACTGAGACTCGACCCTCCAGCGTCGGGCCAGGTAGCCATCGAGTTGATCGGTCAGGGCGGCGAGGCCGAAGACGATTCCGGCAGGCCAGCTCGGCCCGGTGCGATCCTGGAAGAGCAGCCAGGCAAAGAGGGGGATCGCCGCAAAACGCAGCAGGGTCAGGACATTCGGGATCTGCCGCACGGGGCCTGAGACGGTGCGCGTTTCCATGCTCCCGGAAGAGTAGGGCACGCGCGCCCGTTCCTCCCCAGGTGGTAGCGTCAGGAACGGTGGCCACCACACTACCCCTGCCCGGTTTTGTCAACAGTCATTGTCATCGTTTTCAGCGCGCGCTTCGCGGGCGCGCCGCAGGCGCCGACTTCGGGAGGTGGCGTGGCGGGATGCTCATGGCGGCCGACGGCCGGATCTGCGCCTATCCGATGACAGCATCCGATTTCGGCGACGGGTTTCTCCGGGTTTCAGCGGTACGAGAACGCGGAACCCCGCTGTGCATCGGCTCGGACTCGGGCGCGCGCATCGATCCGCTCGAGGATCCCCGCAAGCTCGAGGGGATTGCCCGTTGGCAGAGCGGCTCTCACGGGATCATCTCGAAGGCGGATCTTCCCGCCACCGTCTCGAGTGAGGGCGCGAACTCCCTCCAAGTCTCGAGGTGGGAGCCGATGCAGGTCGATCTCGCGCAGACCTCGCTCGCAGGCGTCGCACGCGAGCATGTCCCTGCGGCCCTCATCGCCGGCTGCTCGTCCGACGTCATTGGCACGGAACTGCCGTGACGCCGGCCGATGTCACGGAGGAGACCTTCGCCGCGGAGGTCATCGCACGCTCTGCGGAGGTGCCGGTGCTTGTGGACTTCTGGGCCGAGTGGTGTACCCCCTGTCATGCGCTCGCTCCGGTACTCGAGGCGGCCGTCAACGACCGCGCCGACGCGGTGGTGCTCGTCAAGGTGGACGTCGATGCGTATCCGGGCCTCTCCGAGACATACGCCGTCAGCGGCATTCCGGCCGTGAAGGCGTTTCGTGACGGACGGGTCGTCGCACACTTCACGGGCGCCCTGTCACGCCCTGCGCTCGACGTGTTTCTCGATGATCTACTCGCCCCCGCCCGTGCCGACACGCTCCTCGAAGAGCTTCGCGAGGGCGGAGAACTTCCCGCCGTCGTCGCAGCACTTGATGCGGGCGACGTCGAAGGCGCTCTGCGCATTATCGTCGAAGCCGTTCCGACAGCCGCTGGGGCAGACCGTGAACGGCTGCGGGAGGTTGCGGTGGCCCTCTTCGAGCAACGCGGTACAGACGACCCCCTGGCTTCCACCTACCGAAGGCGCCTCGCTGCCGCGCTGTACTAGGGCTGGCCTTGGCGTGCCAGATGGCGTGCCCGGTCGGCTCAAAGCTTCATCCTGAAACGCGCTCGTATCCCTGTGCTCCGGGCCGAGTCGCACGCTCCCTGGGGCCCTTTGCTGGGTGGACGGCGCTTCAACGCCCCCCACCCCCACTAGTGGCCGACGCGCTGTCGGTAGCGGCTGATCCAGAAGGCAGTCCGGTCGAGGTAGGCGCGCTGCGCGCTGCGCCCCACGAGACCGTACGCGTTCTCGTAGGACAGGTACCCGGGCCCAACCGCCGCCGCCGGCTCGATCTGCGTTCCCTCGTGCCACTCGTTGTAGCTCGTGATCGTCACGATGTCTGCAGCGGCGCGCACGGCGGCTGCCCAACTCCGATCGTAGGTGGCACCGTGGCCTCGACCCCGGGTACGTGGATTCCCCGTCGCACGCCGAGCGTCAAAGCCCGGCCCAACCGACGGCGCACAGAGGAGCCCCTTCTTCCTTGCCGACGTACACATGCGGTGAAACGACGCTCCGCTGTAGACGAGTGTGTCGTAGGTGTAGAGGCCCGCGAATCCTCCCGCATCGGCCTTGCCCACAAGGGCGGTGTTCGCGAAGAGCCGCACCCCCGACAGGCCATGGTTGAGTGTGCGCCACTCGTCATCCGAAATCGTTGTCGAGTCGTAGACGTAGAAATCCCTGACACCCGTCGCCGCCAGTTCCCTGATCAGCGGATCGAGCAGCGGTGGTGTCCGGCCCGGGTACGGCTCGATATGAATCGCCACCTTCAGTCCAGCGGCACGCGCCGCGCGCGCCACGGCCGGAAGCCGTGCTGCTTCGACGGAGCCGGGGCCCCACCACGACACGATCACCGTGTCCACGCCCACCGACGCGATCTCGTGCATCTGGGAGCGAACGACGGCGGGATCGGACGACGAATACGCTCCTCGCACCGGAAACCATGACGAGGCGATCTGCGACGGCGGGGTGTTTCCGTGCTGCTGCCAGTGCTGCCAGGTGCCGTCGCGGGCGGCTGTTCCGTACCACGGGTAGTAGAAGATTGCCACCTCGCCGTCGTGTCCCGAAGCGGCAAGGCCCGGGCGGGCGACATCCGGGCACGCGCTGCCCACGACGATTGCCGCTACGGCAAAGACGACTGCGAGTACCCCCCCTGCTCTTCCCAACGCCGACAAACTTTAACGCAGGGCGCCGCAGAGTAAAAGGGTCAGGCTGCTGCAACCGGCCTGCCAGCGTTCCCCGCATTGCGGAGCTACCGGGACAATGCTCTGCACGGGTAGCTCAGCTGTCGCTCTCGTCGTACCTGTGTGCCTTCTTGCGGTCGGCGCGATACGCAATTGCCATCAGGATCGCAAAGACGATCACGAGAGCGGCGATTGCGCCGAATCGGTAGATGAGACGATCAAAGATCACAAGGCCAATCAGGCAGAGTACGCCGATCCCGATCACGGTGCCGCAGGTTCGGAGCCAGAAGCCCTTTCCTAGTTCCACAAGATCCCCCTCTCCATCGCGGTGCGATATCCAGTCTGGACGGTGCGGACAGTATGAACCAGATGCGTCATCACCGCACAGCGCGGATGTAGCGCGCGCGGCCCACAGCCACGAGACGCTCGGGATCGTCCCATGCGGTGATCTCCACGTCGGCGGTACCGAGCGTTCGCCCGGCAGAGACGCAGCGGGCAACGACCCTGTGAGCCACGGGCGCCGCAAGACGAAGGAAGTCGCAGCGCAGGTCAACGGCGGTCCACCCGCCGGGACTCGTGTGCTCGAGCGCATACCAGCCGGCCGTGTCCACGCACGTTGCAAGCGCGCCGCCGTGGAGAAACGGTCGCGGTGTCAGGCCTCCGAGTGCCTCCCCGGGCGGGTCGAGCCGGAGCAGGACCGCGTCACCGAGTAGTTCAACGGCGGTGAGGCCGATCGCGGCGTCGAGCGGCGAGGGCGGCTCGGTCAGCAGATCGCTCATTGTCGCCGATGATAGTGCACCTACCTGACAGGCCGCAGCGTGCGCCTACCCGTTGCCAACCCGGAAGCTCGCATCAGACAAACAAGATGTCGCCGGCGTGGCGCGCACTCCGGTGAACCCTGGTTCAGAGGGGATTCGGGCTGTCAGAGCGCGATCTCGGTGGCGCGGGTCTCGCGGATCACTATCACCTTGACCTGCCCCGGGTACTCGAGTTGCGCTTCTATCTCACGGGCGATCTCGTGTGACAGAAGAGCGGCGGCATCATCATCTACCTCTTCCGGCTCAACGATCACCCGGATCTCACGACCGGCCCGGAGGGCGTACGCCTTCGCAACACCGGGCTTCGCTGCGGCGATCTCCTCGAGCGAGGCCAGACGCTTGATGTAGTTCTCGATGTTGTTGCTGCGGGCCCCGGTTCGCGCGGACGAGATCGCGTCGGCGGCGATCAGGAGGACGGCCTCGATCGTCTCGGGCTGCACTTCGTAGTGGTGTGCCGCGACAGCGTGGACAACGCCCTCGGTCTCGCCGTAGCGGCGCGCGAGCTGGGCCGAGATAGACGCGTGCGTGCCCTCGACCTCGTGGGTCATCGCCTTGCCGATATCGTGGAGAAGTGCTGCCCGGCGCGCTGTCTTCACTGCTGCCCCGAGCTCCGCGGCCATGATTCCCACGATGTGGACGACCTCGAGGGTGTGCTTGAGGACGTTCTGACCGTAGCTCGTGCGATAGCACAGCCGGCCGAGAACCTTCACGATCTCCTCGTGGAACTCACCGCAGTTCGCGTCGAATACCGCCTGCTCCCCCGCAAGCCGGACGTGCTCCTCCAGTTCGGCCTTCGAGAGGTAGTACATCTCCTCGATGCTCGCAGGATGGATACGCCCGTCTTCGATGAGCTTCTCGAGCGTCATCCGCGCGAGCTCGCGCCGGAGCCCATCGAACGACGAAAGGACGACCGAGCGCGGCCTGTCTTCGATGATGAAGGTGACTCCCGTGATCTGCTCGAGAGCCCGAATGTTGCGTCCCTCGCGGCCGATGATCCGGCCCTTCATGTCGTCGGAGGATAGGTCTACGACGCTCATTGTGGTTTCGGTCGTCTGACTGACGGCGACCCGCTGCACCGAGTCCGCGACGAGCGCGCGCGCGCGCCGCGCCACTCCGTCTCGAGCTTCCTCGTCGAGTTGACGGACGGTGCGTGCAAGATCGTGGCGTATGATGTCCTCGGACTGCTCGAAGATCTGCGCACGCGCTGCGGCTATCGTCAGCCCCCCCACACGCTCGAGCTCCCGGTGCAGCTTCTCGTTTCCGGCCTTCAGCTCTCCCTGCAGCTGCCTCGTATGTGTCTCTCGATCGTCAATCCCCTGCTCGCGACGCGCTAACTCTTCGCCCTTTGCCATCAGCTCTGTCTCCTGCCGCTGGATGCGCGCCTCGGCTCGCGCCACCTCGACACGGCTTGCCTGGGCCTCGGACTCGAGTGCCGCGCGCTGCTCCACCGCCAGTTCGCGCGCCTCGATCTGAGCCTCGCGACGCATCGTCTCGACCTGACGTTCGGTGTCTGCAACGAACGCACGTCGCGTGTCCTCAGCGAGGCGCAAGCGCGACGCACTCCGCGTCCGTAGCCACGTCCACAGACCGGCTACGCCTAGCGCGACGCCAATCAGGACTGCAACAACTGTAAGCAACAACGCTCCCGGTAGAGGTTGTCTCGCGGTGATAGCCGCGAGTGCTCACATCCGAAACCACCTGCACCGGTGGGTCACCTTGTCGGCCTGTCGTACGGTGAGGTCTATCTGTGCCGGGCTCCCTTTGGCTGGCCCGCGATCGTGATGGAGGTCGTTGGGATCGTGGATCGTTTGATGATCGAAAGCGAACGTTCTCAGTGATGCGACATGTGCAGGAAAAATGGTCAGATGAAGCCTTCACACCCTACCGCATCTCCGCCCATATCCGCAACAATCTTTTCGATCGTCTCCTCCGAGAAGCCTTTTGCTGCGAGGTGGCGCACGGAGCGAGAGTTCCGCCCTCTCACCTCGATAATCGCCATGGCACGACTCGTCTCCGGCTCGAGCAACCCGAGTACGTCGTGAATGTCCGTGGCCATGACTCCCCGGCGCTCCAGATCGGCGACGATCCCGGCGTCTCCCACTCCACGCCGGGCCAGCGACTCCGCTCTGTTGACGGCAAAGCGACGATCGTCAACGAGCCCCGACCGTTGAGCCACCTCGAGCGTCTCGCGCCGAACTGCAGGCGCCGCTCCATGCTCGAGCAGGCGTTGCTCGAGCGATGCGACCGTGTGATCGCGGGCACGCAGGGCCCGTAGGGCAGTGTGCCGTGCCTCCAGTCGCCGTAACTCTCGTCCGAGTGCCCTCGCCGCCGTCCTGTCCAGCGACGCACCGACCGACAGACTCGCGACGTAGACGACCGTCGAGATCTATCGCGACGCGGTCCCTGCCCTGCGCTCGAAGGGCCGTGACGACCGGGGCGTATGCGGGTTCACTCACAGGGGTGCCAGACGGGGCATTGCCCTCCACCTCCACCTCGACCTCGACCTAGGCCTCGACCTCCATCTCGATCTCCACCCTCTCGGCGACCGCTTCCTCGTCCTCTACGGGTGTCACCTCGACGTTCGCAACGCCCTCCGCCTGGGGAAGTAGCCGGGCCGAGACGATCTGCTCGGGCGGCGCCTCAGCCTGGATCCGTGCGAGGATCTGCTGCACGAGATCGGGATGCTCGCCCAGGAACGCCGTTGCATTCTGCCGCCCCTGCCCGAGTCGCTCGTCGCCGAAGCTGAAGTAGGATCCGGCCTTCTGAACGACCTTCCGCTCGATTCCGACGTCGAGGACCGTTCCTTCCCAGGAGATCCCGCTGCCATAGATGATGTCGAACTCCGCCTGCTTGAACGGCGGCGCAACCTTGTTCTTGACCACCTTGACGCGCACGCGGTTGCCGTACGCCTCGGCGCCGTCCTTGAGCGTCTCGATGCGACGGATGTCGAGCCTGACCGAGGCGTAGAACTTCAACGCCCGTCCGCCCGGTGTCGTTTCCGGAGACCCGAACATGACACCGATCTTCTCGCGCAGCTGGTTCGTGAAGAGGCAGATCGTGTCCGTGCGATTCAGCGTGCCGGCGAGCTTACGGAGCGCCTGGCTCATCAGGCGAGCCTGGAGCCCGACGTGGCTGTCGCCCATCTCTCCCTCGATCTCGGCCTTGGGCGTGAGCGCTGCGACGGAGTCGATAGCTACGACGTCGACCGCGCCGGAGCGAACGAGCAGCTCACAGATCTCGAGCGCCTGTTCCCCGGTGTCGGGCTGCGAGACGAGCAGGTCGTCGATGTTGACGCCGATACGACTGGCGTACTTGGGGTCCATCGCATGCTCTGCGTCGATGAACGCACAGATGCCACCGCGCCGCTGCGCCTCGGCGATCACGTGATAGACGAGCGTCGTCTTTCCTGACGACTCCGGCCCGAAGACCTCGACGACGCGACCACGAGGAAGACCCCCGATACCGAGCGCCATGTCGAGCGAGAGCGATCCCGTGGAGACCGCTCCGATCGCGACCTGGGCCTGGTCGCTCATCCGCATCACGGAGCCCTTGCCGAACTGTCGCTCGATCTGGCCGAGCGCAATGTCGAGTGCTTCCTCTCGTTTCATCTCGTCGTTCCTCCTCGTCGTTCCGATGATTTGATGTGTGTAGATAAGCAGATGCGTCGGACGTAATGCAAACATACGTTCGTGTCGGCCGCCGGGTCTCCTTCATGGCCCCGACGCTAGCTCGCGGCGTGTGACGGCTCTGTGCCGATACTGCGCCGCAACTGTGACGTTCACGCGTCGGCCGGCTCGGAACACCTCCAGAGCCGCTGACCTCGATCGTGCCTGGCTGCCAGAAACCCGTTGCTGCACACCACATCACCGCCGGGGTCTCCGCACACTCCCCGTGGCGCATATGCCGTTCGCAACCCCCGCCCACTATCGCCGGCTCACGGCTGCCTGTGCTCTCCCACGGCTCAGGCACATCACGATCGCGTCAGCGCAGCGTTCTCCAGCCGGGACGGAGCAACTGCCGCACCTGCAGATCACACAGTCGATCCAGGCTGCAGCGAACGGCCTAGACCGGTGGCTCGAGAGACCTGCGGAGCAGGTGCAGAGCCGTGACGGCCGACCGCGCCCGAACGAGATGTCGATCGCCGGGAAGCTCGATCCGCAGGGAGAGATCACCCGTTGGCCCTACCACGTGTAGGAAGACGAGCCCGACAGGCTTCTCCGGCGTGCCACCGGCCGGTCCGGCCACGCCCGTCACCGACACGGCCACATCGACGCCGAGCCTCTCCCGGGCACCGTGCGCCATCGAGGCGGCGACCTCGGCCGACACGGCGCCATGTTCGGCAAGCAGTGAATCAGGCACGCCCAGAGCACCCGTCTTGATCTCGTTGCCGTAGGCCACGATGCTGCCACGAAACACGTCACTCGCGCCACCCACGGATGTCAAACGTGCCGCGACGATCCCGCCCGTACACGACTCTGCGGTACCGAGCGTACGACCCTGCTCACGAAGCGACTGGAGCACGAGCTCCTGGACGGATCGTTCGTCGCGGCCGAAAAGAAATTGTTTGAGGGGTTCGAGAAACGCCTTCTGAAGAGCATCGGCGCGGGCATCGGCGCCGGGCTCAACGATCAGGTCAACGTGAATCTCGAACTCCCTGGCGCAGATCGTCACCTCCACCCCATCTCCGTCTCCCCCTGCGTCGGCAAGCGCCTTTGCTACGAGGGATTCACTCACGCCGTAGAACCGAAGTACGCGGCGGGTTGGCCTGGTCGTCAGGGCGAGGACTCGCTGCAGCGGCCCGGAAGCGACCGCGCGCGGCCATAGCTGCTGGAGCTCTCCGGGTGGCCCGGGCAAAACAACGACGACGCACGACCCCGTGTCGAGCACGACTCCAGGAGCGGTACCGGCGATGCCGAGAGACACGGCCCCTTCCGGCAGTGTCGCCTGCTTTGTCACTCCCGGGGCAAAGTCAGCGTATTCCCTCTTCATCCGCTCGGCAAACCTGCGGGAGACCTGTTCTATCTCCCGTTCGAGCGCGGGGTCCAGCTCGAGCGGTCTGCCCGCAACCCGGGCCACGAGCTCTATCGTCCGGTCGTCATGCGTCGGGCCGAGACCCCCCGAAACGAGACAGACATCACTCCGGAATCCTTCGCGCAGGGCCGCTTCGAGATCGCCTGCATCGTCGCCGACGATCGTCAGGCTCGCAGGGTCGAGACCGAGCAGGAGCGCCTCCCGCGCATAGAAAGGACCGTTGAGGTCTGCCCTCTCACCTCGGACAAGCTCACTGCCCGTGACGACGATCGCCGCGCGAGGACGACTCAAGAGCCGCCCTGAATGGTCATCCGGCCACTCTTCGGAACCTTGACGCTTACACCCGCAACACGAATGACCACGTTCAGCGGAGACTTCAGTGTGATCGTCAGCCTCTGCGGCGCGAACCGTCTGACCTGCCCGCGCTCGAGTATGCCGCGGTACAGAGGCTTGCCCGATGAGCCAGCTGCTCGCACCACGACAAAGGAGGCACCGCCTGACGCCGCGACGGAAACACCGCGCGCGGGAGCCGACACCGGAGGCGTCTGGATGTTGACGCCCTGCACCTTCGGCTCCGGCGTATCTCCGAACTTCCAGGCTGCGATGACGAGTGCCGTGAGCAGGACGATCATGATCACGGCGATCACGACGAGCCGCGATTCGCGATGCTCGCGGTGGCGCCGTGCCGGCATCGGGACGCGGTGTCTTTGCAGAGGAAGATCCTCGTCGCTCGAGACATAGCGAGAGTTGTACTCGTCAACATAGAGCTGACCGTCCATCCCGAGCGACTCCGCATAGGTGCGTAGAAAACCCTTCGTATAGGTATGTCCGGGAAGGCGGTCGAACTCCTCCGCTTCGAGAGCGCGCAGATACTTCGCGCGCACCTTGGTCCGGAACTCCATCTCGGTGAAGTCGAACCCCTGGCGCGTACGGGCTTCGCAGAGGCTTGAGCCTATATCGAACACGGCAACGGAGTGTAGACGAGACCGCGAACCTCCGTCCGCCGGCACCCCGAAACAAAAACTCTAATCGGCGGAAACGAGGACGGCGTAGACCGCGAGTGAGATCGCTCCCGAGGCGGCGAGGCACAGGCCGATGACCCCGAGGATACGCCCCCACGCGGAGACTCTGCCTCGGCCCTCACGCGTGACGGTTGCACGCTCGCGTGCGCGGGCCTGGCGCGCGAGAACGATTGCCCCGATACCTGCTACCACGACGACGGGGATGACGAGGCCGCCGTAGAGAAGGTCATACGAGTTCGAATAGCGCGTGGCGAGAATCGCCGCCGGTAACGTGATCGTCGCGACCATACCGAGCGCGAGAGACCAAACTGCGCGGGTCTTCCCCCTCACGACTTCCTGTAGGGACGGCCGACCGCTGCCGGCGGGATCGAGCGGCCGACGACGCCGGCCACGGCGATCAGGGTGAGCACGTACGGGAGCGCCTGGAACAGGACGGCAGCCGAGCCCGAGTACTCCGGCAGTCGCTGGGCGAGCGCGCTCGAGAATCCGAACAGGACACAGGCTGCCGCAGCACCGAACGGCCGCCAGTTGCCGAAGATGACTGCTGCAAGTGCGATGAACCCACGACCCGCGGTCATGTTCTCGTTGAACGAATCGAGGAATCCGATGGAGAGATACGCCCCGCCACAGGCGGCGAGCATACCGGACAGGACGACGGCGCTGTAGCGGATACGGTACACGGAAAGACCAACCGTGTCCGCTGCCCTGGGATGCTCGCCGACAGCGCGAATTCGCAGTCCGAGCGGCGTCTTGAAGAGAAAGATCCAGGAAAGTGGGATCAGGATCAGTGCAACCCAGATCATCAGGTTGAGATCGCCGAGGACGACGTCCAGAAACGAGAACCGATCGAGGAACCCGATGTGCACCGACGGAATACCGGGGATGTCGTTGGGCGTACCCTGAGCGCCGTAGATATCGACGTACAGGTACCCGGTCAATCCGAGCGCGAGGAAGTTGATCGCGGTGCCACCGATGATCTGGTCGGCGCGGAGCTGAATCGACAGCACGGCATGGAGGAGGGCAGTCAGGCCACCGGCAACGATCGCCGTGAGCAGGCCGAGCCACCAGGTACCGAGCTTGTCGGCGCCGAGGATGCCGAAGAACGCGCCGATGAGCATCATTCCTTCAAGCCCGATGTTCGTGACGCCTGACCGTTCGCTGAACACGCCACCGATCGCCGCAAAAATCAGCGGCGTCGCGAAGCGCAGCGTGGAGGCAATGAGCGCTGACCAGACGACGACCGTCTCGAGCTTGCCCAGACCGGAGAGGGTTGCAAGGTATCCGACGCCGAACCCGAGAACGCCCGAGGCGATCGCGAAGCTACCGAATCGCCGCTCGCCGCGGATCAGGACGCCGATGCCGAGCATGATCGCGATGAGACAGAGGACGAAACTCCAGACCCACGACCGCACCGAGATCGGCGGCAGTGCAATCCAGAGGCCGACGAGGCCGAGTGCTATCCCGATCCAGGCGACGGAACGCAGCCCCCGCGGAGCCCGGGCGGCGATGGGAAGAGCCGTGGATGTCATGCCGGCCTCTTCCTCCGCATCCGGGACATTAGCCACAGCACGATCACGTCGGCACCAACGAAGAGAACGACGAGGCCCTGAATCAGAAGCGTCAGGTTCGAAGCGAGCTCCGGTTGGAAGACCTCGGGGTCGAGGTTACGGGTCGCTGTCCCGGTGAGGAGCCCACCGAAGAGCAGCGCGGCAAGCGCAACGCCGATCGCCGTATTGCGCCCGAGCAGGGCAACAGCGATGCCGACGAAGGCGATCGTCGCCTGTTGCACGGTGTCGGTACCGAGCCTGAACTGCCAGCCGAGGATGTCGATGGCGCCTGCGACACCTGCGAAGGCACCCGAGATGGCCATCGCCAGGAAGTAGTTGCGGGGCACGTTGATCCCGCCGTAGCGGGCCGCCTCCGGGTTGAACCCGACGGCTTTCACACCGTAGCCGAGCGTCGTACGACTGAGGATCAGCCAGTAGATGACGAGACCTGCGATCGCGACAAAGAACCCGATGTGCAGGCCCTGGAAGACCGGGTCACCCCAGAAGACCGGAAGCTTGGCGCCTTCGACGATGTCGTTCGAGACAGGGACGAATTCCTGGCGATCGTTCTGGAGTGGCCCGCCGACACCGAATAGGAAAGCGCCGATCCAGATGGCGATCCAGTTGAGCATGATCGTCGAGATCACCTCGTGTGCACCAACCGTCGCCTTGAGGATTCCTGCGATGCCCGCCCAGAGCGCCCCGCAGAGCGCGCCCGCGGCCGCGGCGAAGACAACGTGGATGAACGGATTCAAGCCTTCGAACGACGATCCGATCCAGACGGCGAAGATCGCTCCGGTGATGTACTGCCCCTGGCCGCCGATGTTGAAGAGACCGCAGCGGAAGGCGAACGCGACGGCGAGGCCCGTGAGTACGAGCGTCGTCGTGATGATCAGCGTCTGCTGCATGTTGAACGCAGCTGCCTGACGCTCCGTCCCTTGCACCCACGGGAGCAACCAGTTGAAACCTGCGCCCTCAAAGATCGCGCGATAGGTCGCGAGCGGGTTTTTTCCCGTCGTGATGATGACGACGAGCCCGCCGACAGCGAACGCGAGGAGCGCCGTCAGAACGGGCGCCAGAAGACCCCCGGCCTTTGCGGCGACGTCGTAGCGCTCGAGCATCGACTGTCTCACCCCGGGGCCAAGGCCAGACGGATCCTGCGGGGCGCCAGCGGGCGGTTGATCGAGATCGCTCACGCGGCCTCCTCCCCGCGGCCGCCGCCAGTCATCGCGACGCCCAGCTCTTCCTCCGTTGCCCACGGTGGGAACTCGCCAACGATCTCACCCTCGTAGATGACCAGAATCCGATCCGAAAGCGAGAGGATCTCCTCCAGTTCCAACGAGACGAGGAGAATCGCGCGGCCCTCGTCGCGTTCCTCAACGAGGCGCCGATGCACGAACTCGATTGCTCCCACGTCGAGACCGCGCGTGGGCTGGGCCGCGATAAGTGCCTGTGGGTTGCGGTCGATCTCGCGGGCGAGCACGACCTTCTGCTGGTTCCCGCCGGAGAGGCCGCCTGCGCGCGTCTGGGGGCCGCCGCCCCGGACGTCGTACTCCTTGATCAGGCGCGCGCCGCGTTCCAGAAGGCGGGCGGGGAACAACCACCCGAAGCGGGAGTCCGGCGCCCGCCGGTAGTCGTGCAGGGCGATGTTCTCGGCGATCGAGAACTCGAGCACGAGACCACGTCGCTGGCGATCCTCGGGAATATGACCCAGGCCCGCCTCGAAGTGCCCGTAAGCGGTCGCGGTCGTAACGTCCTTCCCCGCGACCTTCACGCTCCCCGACGCCGCTCTGCGAAGGCCGGTCATCGCGTCGATCAGCTCGGTCTGACCGTTACCGTCGATGCCGGCGAGGCCGACGATCTCGCCTGCACGGATGTCGAGGGAGATGCCCCGAACCTTCTCGATCCCACGATCGTCGAAGACGTGCAGATCCCGCACCTCGAGCAACGTGTCCGTCGGATTCGACGGGCTCTTGTCCACGCGGAGCGTCACTTCACGACCGACCATCAAGGTGGCGAGGCTCTCCTCCGTCGCGCCGGCCGCCGGGATCGTGTCGATCAGCTTGCCGCGCCTCAGCACTGTGATGCGGTCGGCGATCTCCGCGACCTCGTTCAGCTTGTGGCTGATGAAGATGATCGACTTGCCCTGCTCCGTCAGGCCACGGACGATCCCGAAGAGCTCGCCTGCCTCCTGGGGTGTGAGCACGGCGGTCGGCTCATCGAGCACGAGGATGTCGGCGTTGCGGTGGAGCGCCTTGAGGATCTCGACGCGCTGCTGCTGCCCAACGGTGATGTCCTGGATCCTCGCCTTCGGGTCAACGGTGAGTCCGAACCGATCGGAGATCTCCCGCACGCGCTCGTTTGCCTCGCCGATGTCGAGGAAGAGGTCTGCGTGTCGCGGCTCGTGGCCGAGAACGATGTTCTCCGCGACGGTCATCACGGGGATCAGCATGAAGTGCTGGTGCACCATCCCTACTCCCGCATCGATTGCGGCGCTCGGTGACCCGAGCTGCACCTGCTTGCCAGCGATCTTGATCTCACCCTCATCCGGGTGGTAGAGGCCGTAGAGAATGTTCATCAGGGTCGACTTGCCTGCACCGTTTTCGCCAAGTAGGGCGTGTACCTCACCCTGACGGAGATCGAAGCTGATGTCGTCGTTGGCGACGATGCCGGCAAAGCGCTTCGTGATGTGGGTCATCTCGAGCACCGTGGGAGCCGCTTCGGTCATCGAGCGACGATTCTACGGTTCCGCGGGAGGGCGATGTGCGCGGAAGAACCGCTTCAATGCTCGCGTGGCACACGAGAACGATGAAGGGCGGGCCGTGCGCCCCGCCCTTCATCACTTTGCTTCCCGTCGAGGACTACTTCACCTCGGTCGGAATATTCCTCAGCTTGCCGGTGCGGATCTTGTGCTCGAGCACCTTCTCTTCAGCGATGATCGAAGCCGGGACCTTCGGCGAGATCTTGCCGAGTCCGACGCCACCAGAGCGGAGTGAGACGGTCGTGTTGCCGTACCCCCGGAAACTGCCAGTCTTCGCCTGCTTCATGGTGCGAGAGACACCGGCATCGACACGCTTGACGGCGCTCGTCAGCATGTGCGTACCAAGATAGGCCTGGTCGGCGTCAACCCGTTCATGCGGGCCCGCACCCACCTGCTACCGAGAACTCGACCTGCGAGCACTGGTCGATGTGGAGCAGCGACATTTCCTTGCACTTGCTCTGGTCGCTGAAGCTCTGCGCATACCCGAGCAGAACCTTTGCCTTCGGGTTGGCGGCCTCCGCGCCAGCCTTGTAGCCCGCCATGTAGCGATCGACCGGCGGGATCTTGAAGCCTCCGACGGCACCGATCACGAGCGGCTTCTTCTGCCACGTGAGCTGCTTGATCGCGAGCCAGCCGGAGAGATACCCGGCCTCCTGCTCACGGAAGAGGATGCCGCGCGTGTTCGCCGGCCTGGACGCCAGCGCACCATGCGGTTAGTCGATGATCGCAAACTTGCTGTTCGGGAACTTCACGGCGACGGTGTTGATCGGCCCCGCGCTGAACACACGCGAGAAGGTTCGGGATGTAGTCCGACTCCTTGGACGACTGCAACACCGACGTCTTGACGCCGAGCACCCTCTCACCGTCGAGGCGGCCCTTGTTGGCCAGCGCGTTGAAACTCTTGTCGTTCAGGCCACTCACGTCTGTCACGAGACAGGTATCACCAGCGGCGGCCTTCTTGCCACCGGCGGCGAGCCCTACCCCAGCGAGCATCGCTACCAACACAATCGCGATGCTGCCTGTGAGCAGCGTCGTCATCTTCCTATTTCTCATTCCATTCCTCCCGACAATCGGCAACGTCGACAGCTATTGACTGTTGGGACGGGGAAGAATTACGAGAAGCTGTGAGTTTCGGGTTCAGTCCACGGAAACTCTCTGCAGGTCGGCTGCTTCGATGAGCACTCGCCTCGGCTTCGATCCCTCGTAGCCGGAGATCACACCGCGGCGCTCGAGCATGTCGATCAGCCGACCCGCCCGCGTGTAGCCGACCCGCAGCCGCCGTTGAATCAGTGATACAGAAGCTGTCTGCGTCTGCACGACGATCTCGAGCGCCTTGTCGAGCAAGGGGTCCTCATCCGGGTCGAAGTCGCCGCCATTGGCGTCGGCCATCTCGTCGGCATAGCTCTCCGGCGCCTCGAGCAGACTCTCGTCGAGTACCTGGCCGCGCTGGCGCCGGCACTGCTCGACGACCATGGCGATCTCCTCCTCGGCAACGTACGCACCCTGAACGCGCTGCATCCGGGACGTGCCCAGTGGCTTGAAGAGCATGTCTCCCTGACCGAGCAGGCTCTCTGCGCCGGAGGTGTCGAGGATCACCCGCGAGTCGGTCTGACTCGAAACGGCGAAGGCGATCCGCGAGGGGACGTTCGCCTTGATCATGCCCGTGATCACGTCCACCGACGGACGCTGCGTCGCGAGCACCAGGTGGATCCCGACCGCGCGCGACTTCTGTGCGAGCCGGATGATCGCATCCTCGACCGCCTGCGGCGACACCATCATCAGGTCGGCAAGCTCATCGATCACGACGAGCAGATAGGGAAGCGGCTCCTCCCCGCGCGCCTTGAACGTTCGGTTCGCCTCGGGCAGGTTCCGGGCGCGGATGATCGAGAGACGCTCGTAGCGACGTTCCATCTCGGCGACGACGTTCTGCAGAACCGCCGACGCCTCTTTCGGGTTCGAGACGACAGGTGTCAGAAGATGCGGAATCGACTCGTAGTAGTTGAGCTCGATGCGCTTCGGGTCGATCAGGATCATCCGCACCTCGTCCGGCGTCGAACGGAGGAGAATCGAGGTGAGAAGCGTGTTGATGCAGCCCGACTTCCCCGAGCCGGTCGTACCGGCGATCAGGAGATGCGGCATACGCGCCAGATCGGTCCACACGGCGTTGCCCGAGATGTCCTTTCCGAGCCACACCGAAAGCGGGCTCGCCTGCCCCGGCATGTCACCGAAGATGTCGCCGAGCGTGACGAGCTTCGGCGAGAGGTTCGGTACCTCGACGCCGACCGCCTGCTTGCCGGGAATCGGGGCGAGAATACGGATTTCGGTCGTCGCGAGCGCATACGAGAGGTCATCCTTCAGGCCTGCAACCTTCGAGACCTTTGTCCCGGGCGCAAGCTGGAGCTCGTAGCGCACGACGCGAGGGCCTGCGATCTGGCCGACGATCGTCGCATCGACCCCGAAGTGCGAGAGCGTCTGTATGAGCTGCTCGGCCGTTCGCGCGCTCGCGACACTGTTGTCGCACTTCCCGGCCGGAGACGACTTCAGGAGCGAGCGATCGGGGAGCCTGTAGGCGACGGCCGTGGCGCTGTCGAAGTCGATCTCGCGACCGTCACCGCCGGTGATCGCGTCAGGAGCGTTCTCGTCGGAGTGCATCACGAGCTGAGGGGATTCCCCGGACGTGAGCACGGGCGCGATCACATCGGGGTAGCTCACGGCCACGTCCACGAGCTGCTGGGGACGTTCGATCTCGAAGTCGTCTTCCGGGTCGGCAGACATTCCAAGATCGGGGAGCTCGAACCCGTCGAACGATCGCCGGGCGGCGCCTCCGGCCCTCCGCATGGCTCCGCCGGAGCCCCGCAGAACAGCTCCCACCGACCCACCTGTGACCAGCAGGGCGCCGGCGACGAGCAGGGCGCCACCGAGGATGAGTACGCCTGTCTCCCCGACCACACTGCCCAGACCGCGTGCAAGACCGCCGCCGACTGCACCGCCGTGGCCGTCGCCGAGCACAAGCATGAGGCCGACGGAGCCGAGGACGAGACCTGTTCTGAACGGCTTCACGTCAACAAGCCTGCTGCGCACGAGCATCAGCCCGCCGATACCGAGGAGCACGAGTGGGATCACATAGGACGCTACGCCAAAGGCACCGTGCAGCCCGTCCGCCGTCTTCGCTCCGACGGCTCCTCCATCCCAGCGGAGCCAGAGCAACGTGGCGAGGAAAGCACCGGCCGCGATCATTCCGAGCCCCCACAACTCCGGGTGATGGTGCGAGCGGGCTGTCGCCGGCGGCTTGGTGCCGCGGGCAGGTGCTCGCGTCCGTGGTGCCGGCTTCTTGCGGGTTCGAGGCATAGGCTTTGCTGTTTCTGCGGCGACGTGCCGTATCCTCCGCAGATGCCCGTCGTGATTGGAATCGCGGTTGCCGGCGCACTGGGTGCGCTTGCCCGCTACGGGCTCGACGAGTTGATCGGCCGCCGCACCGGCGCGTTCCCGTGGGGAATCTTCGTCGTCAACGTCACCGGGGCGTTTCTGATCGGCTTCATGGTCGAAGCGCTCGAGCCTCGATTCGAGGGGTCATGGGTGCGCATTGCGGTCGTCACGGGATTTCTCGGCGCCTACACGACGTTCTCGACGTTCTCGCTCGACACCTACCGCCTGCTCGAGGAGGGCCACACCGCTCAGGCAGGCCTGAACGCCTTCGGCACGCTGGCCGCCGGGCTGATCGCAGTCTGGTTTGGGCTCAAGGTCGGACGCGCGGTATAGAGGACGCGCTGTCCGAGCGAAGGTAGCTACGCGGGTTCGGGGCGTGTTTGCACAACGCCGGTATGGCGGCTCCTCAATGATCAGCCGTCGTCGATCGCAGCCGTGGGTGCCCCCCGTGGGTCGGGGCGACAGTGGGTTCTGGCGGCGGAGGATCGCGTCGATCTCGGCTGCGGTCGGCAGCGACGGTTGGGCTCCGAGGCGCGAGGCTGCGAGCGAACCGGCGGCGCAGGCACGGCTCAGCGCCTCCTCCTCACCGCGCCCTTCGAGCAGCGACACGACAAGGCAGGCCGTAAACGCATCACCGGCAGCGGTGCCGTCCACGGCCTCCACGTGTGGTGGTGCCGCACGCGCAACCTCGTCCCCGTCCTCGAGCAACACTGCTCCTTATTGAGACAGAACATTCCCGTTGCCTGCTCCCACGCAGCAATGACAGCAGCGTCGGGGATCTCCTGCTGGCAGAGAACCGCGTCGGACGGTGGCAGCAACCAGTCGCACATCAGCGCCGAGACGCGCGCAGGCGACGGCCTGATTCGCTCCCTTGCCTCCGGGGAACCGTGAGAGGGTCGCTCCGCTGACGGTCTCCCCCGGGCACGGCAGCGTCTCGCAGCGCACGACGAGATCGAGGTTGACCGATCCGACGACGGTGATCCGGGGTGGCATGGGCAAAGCGTAACCCCGGAGAGACACAAGCCTCTCCCCGCGCGCCTACGCGGCGAGCGCCCGCAGGTCGTCAACGGTCGAGCCGAGAAGCGTGTCGCGCAGATCGAAGAGACCTGCCCAGAGCGATGAGCGGTCGGGCGCGCTGTCGAGGCGTGCGGCATCGGCAAGTCCCTCGAGCGCTCGAACCAGCACCGCCAGCTCGAGGTAGGCCGCCGCAACGCGGTTTGGGCAGGCATGAACCCCCGCGCGGTCGAGAATCGGTCGCCACTCGACGAGCTCCCCCGCCCCCGGTCCGCCGTACCACGAACGTCCCTCTGCCCTCTCCGGCTCGAGCTCCAGGAGGTAGCGCGAAAGCGGCCCCTCGAGCCCGGCGAGCGCCGTCTCGATCCGGTCGGCCGCGTGACGGAGAGCCGCCTGACGGCCGCCGGGAGTCGCGGGAACCGCCTCACCGCGATGCCACTTTTCGAGGAGCCTGCAAAACGCAAGGGCCGCGGCCTCGCAGGCGCGCAGTTGCCCGGTCAGTCGTCGCGCCGTCCGCTCCGTTGCAGCGTAGTCGCGGATCACGTCACACCACCCTGGCTGCGGTAGCGGAGGGGACACTAGACCTCGATCACCACGGGCAAGATCATCGGGCGCCGGCGCGTTCGGTCGTACACCAGCTTTGCGATTCCGTCGTGCATGTGCTCTTGCAGCAGCTTGATCTCGGTGATGCCGTCCTCGGCGAGCTCCTCGGCGATCCGATCTGCCTCCTCGCGCAACTCCTCGAGCAGTTCCTCGTTGTCACCGAAGCCTCTGGCAATCAACTCGGGTGGCGCGATCTCACCTCCATCCGAGAGAGCGACGGTCGTGACGACGATCAGGACGCCGTCCTCGGAGAGCCGGCGCCGGTCGCGGAGTGCGACGTCCTGGACATCACCGACACCGAGACCGTCCACAAACGTGACGCCGGCTGCGATCCTGTCCACGATCCTGACCCCTCGGTGTGTCAACTCGACGACGGAGCCGTTCTCGGCGATGATGATCCCGTCGGCCGGTATTCCTGCGTCGCGGCCGAGCCTCGCATGGGCGGCAAGCATGCGGTACTCGCCATGAATCGGCATCAACGCTTTGGGCCGCACGAGCGAGAGCAGCGTCCGCAACTCCTCCGAACAGGCATGGCCCGAGACGTGCACCATCGCGACCTCCTCGTGGAGCACTTCCGCGCCGAGACGTGCAAGCCGGTTGATCGAATCATGGACGCGCAACTCGTTGCCCGGAACGGGCTTCGCCGAGATGATCACCGTGTCACCGCGCTCGACGTCAACATTCTGGTGGTCGCCGTAGGCAATCCGGGTGAGGGCAGACATCGGCTCCCCCTGACTGCCGGTGCAGAGGATCATCACCTTGCCGGGAGGAAGAGCCATCGCCTCCTTCGGCGAGACGAGGGACCCCTCGGGGAGATTGACGTAGCCGAGGTTCCGTGCGATGCCCATGTTCTTGCGCATCGACCTGCCTACGAGAGCAACCTTGCGGTCATTGGCAATTGCCACCTCCGCCGCCTGCTGCATCCGATGAATGTTCGATGCGAAGCTCGCGACGAGGATACGCCCTGTTCTCGTCGGAATCAGCTGACGGAAGGCCTCGCCGACGAGTCGCTCGGATCCGGTCATCCCGGGCCTCTCGGCGTTCGTCGAGTCGCCCAGCATCAGGTCGATGCCGCGGTTGCCCATCTCGGCCAACTTGCCGACGTCGGTCTTCAGGCCGTCAACCGGCGTGTGGTCGAGCTTCCAGTCTCCCGTATGGAGCACCCGCCCGGCCTGGGTCTCGATCACGATCGCCAAGCAGTCGGGGATCGAGTGCGCCATCCTGATGAACTCGAGCTTGAACGGGCCGAGTTGCATCCCGTTGCTCGTGGGATCGGCCTCGCGCAGCGTCGTCGAGGCACCGAGCTTGTGCTCGTCCAGCTTCGACTTGACCATCGCAAGGGTCAGTTTTGTGCCGATCACCTCGCCGACCTCGATCTCGCGCAGAACGTACGGGAGAGCGCCCACATGATCCTCGTGCCCGTGTGTCAGCACGATCGCAAGAAGGGGCCGGTCTTCGAGGTACGAGAAGTCGGGCAGGACGAGATCGACGCCGAGGTGCTCGTCCCGCGGGAACGCGAGCCCTGCGTCGATCAGGATGCGCTCGCCGTCGAACTCGTAGAGGGTCATGTTCTTGCCGACCTCGCCAAGCCCGCCGAGCGGGATGATGCGGAGTGTGTCGCTCATTGTTCGCGCCTGTTGGACGTTTGGGGCATCGTTTTGCAGTGTACGGATGGGCCGCGGTCGCGGGGTCGATGACGGCGCTGCGGCTTCGGCTTGCGACGCGCATCACACCGGGGCCCTGTACCGGCGGATCGTGGTGCGCGGCGCGCGGATTCAGGCGGCAAGCGGTTGCAGCAGGCCAAGCCGCTCGAGGCAGGCGCGCACGGCGGCTTCTTCTTCGGCGGTTGCATCGACGAGCGGCAGCCTGAAGCCACCCACATTGTGACCGAGCAGGTTCAGCGCCGTCTTGATCGCGATCGGGTTCGTCTGCACGCGGAGAAGGTCGATCGCGGGGCGAAGTTCCTCGTCGATCGCACGGGCGCGATCGAGCTCGCCGCTGCGATACCGCGCGACCAACTCCTTCACCTGCGGTCCCACGACGTGCGTATAGACGCAGATTCCTCCAACCCCTCCGACCTCCAGAAATGGATGCACGAGATCGTCGTCCCCGGCATAGAGGTCGAGGCCGCAGGCGACCACATGGCGTGCGGCGTCGAGCGAAGGCTTCGCCTGTTTGACGGCGCGGACGTTCTCGATTCCTGCGAGTGCGGAGATCGTGGCCGGCTCCGCGTCAACAACGACACGGCCCGGGATGTCGTAGAAGACGACCGGCCGGTCGGTGGCGGCGGCGATCGCCTCGACATGCGCGACGATTCCTCGCTGCGGCGGCTTGTTGTAGTACGGCGTCACGACGAGGAAGCCGTCCACGCCGATCTCGTGCGCGCGGCCGGTGAGGTGCACCGAGTGGGCGGTGTCGTACGTTCCTGTCCCCGCCACAACCGTGTGCGTGGAGCCGACCTCGTCCACCGCCACCTCGTACAGGGCAAACCGTTCGTCGTCGGAGAGAGTCGGCGCCTCGCCCGTCGTGCCCGTCACGACGATGCCGTCCGAGCCGTTCTCGACGAGATGACGGCAGAGCGCCCGGAACGGGCCGAGCGCAACGCTGCCGTCCGGTCGAAACGGGGTAACGACAGCGGTCAGAATCTCCCCGAGCATCGCACGATTGTACCCTGATCGCCCTACGCACTATCTCCAGGCTTCCCCATCGACCCGAGAAGCCAACATCCTGCGTGAGCTCCGGGACTTCCTGATGAAGGGCAACAGCGTCAGCGTCGGCGTCCGCACACCTTCGCAGGGGCGGGACCTGTCCCGCCCCTACGACGGGAGGAGGGCGTCGAGACCGAACGTGAGCCCGTGCGGGAGTCCCCGGACGCGATCGAGCGCAAGGAGCACGCCCGGCACGAAAGCCTCACGCGAGGTCGTGTCGTGGCGGATCGTCAGCGTCTCCCCCAGTCCACCCAGGATGACCTCCTGGTGGGCGACGAGGCCCGGGAGGCGAACCGAGTGGATCGGGACGTCCCCGCCCATCCCGGCGGCGGTCGCCTTGGCCGTGCCCGACGGCGCGTCGAGCTTGGTGTCGGCGTGAAGCTCGATAATCTCCGCCCGCGGGAACGAGCGCGCCGCCTCGGCCGCAAATCGCATCATCAGGACAGCTCCGAGCGCGAAGTTCGCCGCCACGAAGCACTGGGTCTTCATCTCACGCGCCTGCCGGTCGAGCTGGGCGAGACCGGCATCGTCGAGCCCGGTTGTACCGATCACGCAGGGAACACCAGCCGCGAGCGCTGCCGTTGCATTGCCGAGGACGGCAGTGGGCGTCGTGAAGTCCACGGCCGCGTCAATGCCCTCTAGCTCGACCGGCTCGCCGGCCTCGACACCACGGACGTCGTGGCCGGCGGTGGAGAGCGACTGCATCAGAACGGTGCCCACCTTGCCCTCGCGACCGAAGATGAGCAGGTTCATGCTGCGCGCCCCAGGGCTCCGGGATTGAGTCGTTGCACGGCGGCCCGAAAGCGCTTCTCGCTCGGCCCGATCCCGGCGGCCGAAAGGAACTCCGGCGTATAGAGCTCCCGAGCGAGTGACGCGACATCATCCTCGGTGACGGCAACGATCCTTCGCTCGATCTCCTCGATCGGCAGGATCTCCGTTCCCATCACCACCGCCTTGCCGAGCCGACTCATCCGTGCCGACGTGGACTCGAGCGAGAGCAGCAGGCGCCCCTTCATGTTCTCCTTCGCGCGCTCGAGCTCCCCGTTCCGGAGGTTGCCGGCGCCAAGGTCGCGAAGCTCTGTCCCGATCACCTCGAGGCACTCCCGCAGGTTCTCCTCGCGCGTTCCGACGTAGATGCCGATCTGGCCCGCGTCAACGTACTGCGATCCGTAGGAGTACACGGAGTACGCCATGCCGCGCTTCTCCCTGATCTCCTGGAACAGGCGCGACGAGGCAGAGCCCCCGAGAATCGCGTCGAGGAGCGCCGAGGCATACCGCCGCGGATCGTCCCGGCGAATGCCGGGGCCGGCGAGGCAGACGTGGTACTGCTCCGTGTTCTTTCGCAGGAACCGGGCGCCGGGAGCAGCGATCCGACCTGCGGGCTTGCGGGGCAGCGCCGGCGCCGGGCCTCCGGCCCCCTTTCGGCTCTTCCTCAGCGCGGCGACGATGCACTTGTGATCGACGTTGCCCGCGGCGGCGAGGACGACGTTCG
>SHVL01000019.1 GCA_009694305.1 Thermoleophilia bacterium | reverse complement strand
CCGACGTTGTCGCGTCCGCAGGACGGACAGGCGATCATCACGGGGCCGCGCTCGCGCAGGCCGAGCGCCTTGAGGATCTCCCAGGCGACCTCGACCTCCTTCACCGGGTCGGCGGTCAGGGAGACGCGGAACGTATCGCCGATCCCGTCGGCGAGGAGGGAACCGATCCCGATCGCACTCTTGATCGTGCCGGCAAACGGTGTTCCTGCCTCGGTCACCCCGAGGTGGAGCGGATAGGGAACCTTCGCCGCGAGCATCCGGTAGGCACGGATCATCGTCGGCACGTGGGTGGCCTTCACGGAGATCTTGAAATCACGGTAGTCGAGCCGTTCCAGGATGGTCACCTCCTCGAGGGCGGCGGCAACGAGCGCCTCTGCCTGATCCTGCTGCGCAAGCGCCGTGAGGTGTGCCGGCAGCGAGCCGGAGTTGGCTCCGATCCGCATCGCCACGCCCGCCTTCTTCGCGGCCTTCACGACGAGCTCGACTTTGTCGGGCCCACCGATGTTGCCCGGGTTGATCCGCACGGCTGCGACACCCGCCTCGATCGCTCGAAGCGCGAGTGACGCGTTGAAATGAATGTCGGCGATCACGGGGATCGGCGAGAGGCGGACGATCCTTGCAAGGGCGTCTGCATCCTCGATCTTCGGCACCGCGCAGCGCACGACCTCACACCCGGCGGAAGCGAGGGCTGCGATCTGGGCGATCGTCGCCTCGACGTCGTGTGTCTTCGTCAAGGTCATCGACTGAACGACGACGGGAGCCCCGCCACCGATCGTGACACCGCCAACCCGGATCTGCGCGAGACTGCCCATCCCCACCCAGTGTAGAGACATGCCGATCGGCCCCCTCCCACCCCCTGGTCGCTCTCGCGCCCACCCTGCAGATGATCCGCATGACGTGTGGGCGCTCGGTGCCGATCTCGAGCCCGGAACGCTCCTGGCCGCGTACCGGCGCGGGACGTTCCCGATGCGGGTCGATGCCAACCTCGTCTGGTGGTCTCCGCCCCTGCGGGCCATGATTCCGGTAGCCGGGTTCGCCGCATCCCGTTCGCTGCGCAGGGCAGCGCGCGGGTACGAGGTCAGGATCGACACGGCCTTCGGCGACGGGTTCGCTGGCGGGTTGTACGGGATCGGTGACCTGTTCGCCGCGGAGTCGAGGGTGCATCGGCGCACAGGTGCCTCGCAGGCTGCTCTCCTAGCGCTCATCCTCCATCCGGAGGCCGCCGGAGGGACGTGGCTTCTCGACGTGCAGTGGGCGACACCGCACCGACGTACGCTCGGAGCGGTCGAGGTCGAACGGGGCGAGTATCGACCGGCTGCTCGACGCCGCCCTGCTGCTGCCCGATGCGTTCGTGTCGTAGGCCGCGTGGCGGGCGAACGGCCGACGATTTCAGGCTACGACAGCCGGCCGATGTCGTTTGTCAGCCCGATCGCGAAGAGCAGCAAGACGAGCCCGATGCCTACAATCGACACGCGTTCGTAGACGCCACGTGCGACGGCCCGCCCCGTGACTCCCTCGATGATGGCGAAGACGATGTGGCCGCCGTCGAGCGGCAGAAGCGGCAGAAGGTTGAGCAGCGCGATCGAGAGCGAGATCAGCCCGAGCACCCAGAGAAAGCTGTCTGCGCCGTCCTTCGCGGCGTCGGAGGACCCCTGAACGATGCCGACGGGGCTCGAGATGTCCTTCCGGCCGTCGCCCGTGACGAGTTGGCCGAGAGACGCGAGGACGTCCTGTGAGATCCTCCCCGTGACCCGGAGCGACTCACCGGCTGCTGCCGGTGCCGAAAGGCCCTCGCCGGCCAGAACGAAACCGAGCCGGTAGATCCCCCTGTCCTTCGCAGCCGAGCGGGGCCCGAGCGTCAGCCGCGAACCGTCGCGCACCACGGCGAGGGTCAGCGGCCTCCCTCCCGACGAGTCGATCGCACGCGCGATCGTGAGTCCCGTCATCGGCACACCGTTGATCGCGGCTATCCGGTCGCCCGACTGCATCCCGATTGCGGCGGCGACACTGCCAGGGCGCACGCCTTCAACTGTCGTTGTCGCCTGGCCTCCTGCGGTCATGTAGAGCGCCGTGAAGATCACGATCGCGAACAGGATGTTTGCGGCCGGGCCCGCGAAGATGACGAGGACGCGCCGCCACGTCGCCGCGCGCCAGTAGGCGTCGGGCCCGAGCGCGTCTCCGATGTCGGTCACACCCTTTTCGACCTCACGGGCGGCGGCCTCCGTGAGGTGACTTCGCGCTGCAAGCCCGGCGAAAGTGGGAAGCTCTTCTCTCGCCGTCTCGTGGTCACCGGCGGCGAGTGCGTGCCGCAGGCGGTCTGCGGATCCCGCGAGCTCCGGGGCCTCCTCGACTGCCCGGCCAAATGCCTGGTTGACATCGGCGGCAGCCGGACGGTGCATTCCCGGAATCTTCACGAAACCCCCGAGCGGGATCATCCCGATGCCGTACTCGATGCCTTTACGAGTGTGTTTGACGACCGCCGGCGGGAAACCGATGTAGAACTTGCGCGGCCGCATTCTGAGAGCGAGTGACGCCGAGAAATGACCGAGCTCATGGATGAAGATGAGCAATCCGAGGCCGACGATCGAGATCAGGATCGTCATCCGAGAACAACCCTCCGTTCCGCGGCCCGACGCGCCCCTGCATCTGCTGCGACGAGATCATCGAGATCCCGGGCCGGGGAGCAGTCCACCTCGTCGAGAGCCGCGGCAACCGTATCGGCGATGGCGAGGAAGCCCGCGCGCCCTTCGAGGAATGCCGCCACGGCCACCTCGTTGGCCGCGTTGTACGCACACGGGGCGGTGCCTCCGCGCTCTCCCGCTGCCCGCGCAAGAGGCAACAGCGGGAAGGTTTCGCCGTCCACGGCCTCGAACCGGAGGTCGAGCCCGCCGGACAGGTCGAGCGGCTCGACCGCCAGGGCAGGCCGGTCGGGATATCCAAGGGCAAAAGAGATCGGCACGCGCATGTCAGGGATTCCGAGATGCGCGAGCAGCGCTCCGTCACGGAAACGGACGAGTGAGTGCACGATCGACCCGGGATGCACGACGACCTCGATCTGCGCGTAGGGAATGCCAAACAACCAGTGAGCCTCGATCAACTCGAGGCCCTTGTTGGCGAGAGTTGCCGAGTCCACGCTGATCTTCTGCCCCATCGACCACGTTGGATGAGCAAGCGCCTCGGCGACCGTGACGTGGGCGAGATCACCGCGGGAGCGCCCCCGAAATGGGCCTCCCGAGGCCGTGAGGACGAGCGCCTCGACCGTCTGCGGGTCCCGTCCCTCGAGACACTGGAAGAGTGCCGAATGCTCGCTGTCTACCGGTAGCAGCAGCCCTCCGCCCCGCCGATGCGCAGCGACGGCAAGCTCGCCGGCGGCAACGAGGCTCTCCTTGTTCGCCAGCGCAAGGGTGACGCCCTGCTCGAGCGCCCACAGGGTCGCCTCGACACCCGCGAACCCGACGATCGCGTTGAGCACGATGTCCGGTTCGCAGGCCTCGAGCAGGGAGACGGCCGACCCCCCTATCTGCGTGTGCGCGGTGCCGTTTGCCGCCCCGAGCGCATCGAGCGGCCGTGAGCCGGACATCAGGCCGCAGAGATCGAGGTCATCCCGGGCCGAGATGATCTCGATCGCCTGACGGCCGATCGAGCCGGTGGCGCCGAGGAGGGCTACCCGTTTCAGGGACATACCCTGCCTGTCGGGCAGCATGTCATGTAAGGGCAAGGACGACGTAGAAGGCAACGGGACCGGCCCAGAGCAGTGAGTCCAGGCGGTCGAGCACACCTCCGTGGCCGGCCAGAACGCGGCCGGAGTCTTTCACGCCGAGGTCGCGCTTGATCGCAGACTCGAAGAGGTCTCCGAGCGTCGAGGCAAGGGCAATGGCCGCGCCGAGTACGAGTGCCTCGAGATCGGTGAGGAACCCCTGGTCGTACATGGCGAAGAAGGCGACGGCCATTGCGGCCACCGTGCCACCCACGAACCCCTCCCAGGATTTTCCGGGTGAGATCGTCGGAGCCATCCTGTGGCGCCCGACCGACCGGCCGACGACGTAGGCGACGGTGTCGTCGGCGAACACCGCGATCAGCACGGTGAAGATGGCGAGCCGGCCGTTCCCGGGAATGTCGCGGAGGAGGAGCAGTGAGGCGATCCCTCCACCGATCCAGACGACTCCGAGCAGGGTCAGCGAGATCGCTGCGGTCGCGGACGGGCGAGCGTCGGAGAACCCGAAGACCACAAACGCGACGAGGACAGTCGAGAACAGACCACCGACCATCCAGACGATGCTCCCCGTCTCGGCCCCGACGAGCGTCAGGATCAAACCCACGTAGCCGCCGAGCACGATGGGCCGCAGGCCGCGCCCCATGATGTACAGCTCGTGCAGCGCGGTCAGGCCACCGAGGACGGCGAAAGCGAAGAGCCACCACCCACCGATCCAGACGAGGCCGAGGACGAGCGGCAGCAGCACGAGAGCTATCCCGATCCGCGACCAGAACGCGCTCATCGGCCTCCAAACCTCCGGTCGCGCGCGGCGAACGCCTGGAGCGCGGAGCGGAGATCCTCGGAGTCGAAATCGGGCCAGAGCGTGTCGGTGAAGACGAACTCGGCGTACGCGGTCTCCCAGATCATGAAGTTCGAGATCCTGAACTCTCCAGACGTCCGGATCAACAGATCTATCTCGGGCAACTCGGGCGCGTTCAGCCTCGCCGCGATCGCCGCCTCGTCAACCTCCTCGGATGCGAGACCATCCTCGATGAGCCGCCGGGCTGCGTCAACGATCTCGTCGCGGCCGCCGTGGTCGAACGCGATCCAGAGGCAGAGCGTCTCGAGGTGCGCCGTGGAACGTTCGAGCTCTCCCATCGCCTCGCTCAGGTGGGATGGCACCCGGTCACGGCGGCCAAGAAAACGGGTTCGTACTCCCTGGAGTGCGAGATCCGGCAACTCACGATCGATCGTCTCTCCGAGGATCTCCATGAGCGTCGCGACCTCGGCGGGAGGGCGCTCCCAGTTCTCCGTCGAAAAGGCGTAGACGACCAGTACGGCGATGCCCTGGTCGATCGCCGCTTCGACTGTCCGCCGCAGGGCACGTGTCCCCTCCCGGTGCCCGTCCCCGACCGGCAGGTTCCTGCCGGCCGCCCAGCGACCGTTCCCGTCCATGATGATCGCAACGGTCTGCGGTGGAGCCACGACGCCCACCTCCGTTTGGTTGTGGATCTTCTTGGCTCCGCTCACGGTGACGAGGAGGCCCGCACTAGACCTCCATGATCTCGGCCTCTTTGTGTTTCAGGAGGTCGTCGAGCTTCTTCACGTGCTCGTCCGTGAGCTTTTGCACCTGTGCTTCGGCCCGGCGCTCCTCGTCGTCTCCGACGGCACCGTCATGGACGAGTTCCTCGAGATGCTTCATCACGTCGCGCCTGACATTCCGGATCGCGATCTTGCCCTCTTCGGCGTAGCGACGGACAACCTTGACGAGATCCCTGCGCCGCTCCTCGGTGAGGGACGGAATCGGCAGCCGGATCAGCTTGCCGTCATTCGACGGCATCAGTCCGAGATCGGACTCCTGGATCGCCTTCTCGATCGCCCTGATCTGCGTCGCGTCATACGGCTGGACCGAGAGAAGCCGGGCCTCGGGCGAGGAGATCGTGGCGATGTTGTTGAGCGGTGTCGGCGTACCGTAGTAGTCGATCGTGATCCGGTCGAGCAGTGCAGCCGACGCGCGGCCCGTGCGCACGCTGTTGAACTCGATGCGGGTAGCACCGATCGACTTGTCCATTCGCAGCTCACAGTCGATCAGGAAATTTTCGATCGCAGTCACTTCACTCCGCCTTTCGCGTCGAGACGATCGTGCCTATCCGCTCCCCCGCCGAGACGCGGACGATGTTGCCCTCCGCGAGCTCGAAGACGTGGAGTGGAACGTCGTTGTCCATGCACAGCGACAGCGCGGTTGTGTCCATCACGCGGAGGCCGCGCTCGATCGCCTCGAGGTGCGTTATCTCGCGGAGTAGCTGGGCGTTCGGGTCGGTGTGGGGGTCGCCGTCGTAGACACCCTCCACACCGTTCTTGGCCATCAGGATCGCCTCGGCACCGATCTCGAGGGCACGGAGCGCCGCCGCGGTATCGGTCGTGAAGAACGGATTGCCCGTGCCGGCCGCGAAGATGACGACCCGATCCTTCTCGAGATGGCGGATCGCACGCCGACGGATGTATGGCTCGGCGATCTCGGAGACGCCTATCGCGGACTGCACGCGCGTCTGGACTCCGACCCTCTCGAGGGCATCCTGGAGTGCAAGCGCATTCAGCAACGTCGCCAGCATTCCGGCGTAGTCGGCTGTAGCCCGATCCATTCCCTCGGCCGCGGCGGCCATGCCACGGTAGAAGTTGCCGCCACCGACGACGATCGCAACCTCCGTTCCGGCCGCGCGAACCTCGACGATCTCACGGGCGATGGAAGCCAACGTGTTCGGATCGACACCGTACTCCCTGTCTCCCATGAGACTCTCGCCCGACAGCTTCAGGATGACGCGGCCAAAGCGCGAGGCGGCACCGGAAGGAGACCGAACCACCGCGTCGTCTGCCTGCGCGCTCACGACCCGGCGACCGAGATCCGCTTGAAGGCGAGCAACGTCGCACCCGCGGCGGCGAGCGCCGTGCCGACGGACGTTGACTGATCGTGAATCCAGGCCTGGTCGGCCAGCACGCCTCCCGGAGACGCTGCAAAGAAACGCTTGCGCAACATGCCGTCCACGATCTTGTCACGCGCAGCCTCCGGCTTGGCGAGCAGTTCGTCCGAGTTGAGATACACCCGCCGCTCCGCCTCGATCGTCTCGGCAGGAACCTCCTCGCGCGTCGCCCACTCCGGGGCCGCAAACGAAATGTGCATCGCAAGCTGGCGAGCGAGAGCCACGTCACCACCGTCGAGCTCCACGAGCACGCCTATCTTGTTGGCAGGCGGGTGCACGTAGGCCACGATCGTGGAGCCCGTGTCGTACCGCTCTGCTCCGACGACGACGATGTTCTCGCCCAGCTTGCCCATCAGACCGAGCCGCTCCTCGTCGAAGCCATCGGCCGCAGCGACACCGTCGGCGTGGACCGCGCGCAACACGCGTTCGGCGAACGACCGGAACTCGTCGTTCTTCGACACCGGCTCCGTCTCGCAACCGACCCCGACGATCGAGCCGGCTCCGTCCTCGACGACCACGCCGACAAGACCCTCTGTCGTCTCGCGCCCTGCACGCTTCCCGGCCTGCGCCATGCCCTTCTCGCGGAGCAGGATACGGGCGGCTTCGAGGTCGCCTTCCGTCTCCTGGAGCGCCCGCTTACAATCCATCATGCCCGCGCCCGTGAGCTCACGGAGCTCCTTGACGAGGCCTGCACTGATCTCTGTCACCGTGTCTCCTTTCAGTGGGCGACGATACGCGGAAGCGCTTTCGCCTGCTCGATCCAGTCGGCTACCTCGTCCGCACTCGGAACGCGACTCACGAGGCTTCGGGCTTCGTTCGTCTCGGTCAGCCCCGTGACGAGGTTCTCCACATTCCGCTGTGCAAGCTCGGGGACGGAGTCCACGCCGGCGGCCTCGAGCAACTCTGCGATGTCGGGGCCGACACCGGAGACACGGAGGAGGTCGGCGTGGTTGACCCAGCGAAGGATGCGCGTTGCGTCGATGCCGGTCTCCTCGACGAGCGTTGCCCGACCCTCGGGCATCGCGCCCTTCTCGAGCAGTGTGTCGATTGTCGCGACCCCCGCCGCCCGCAACTTGTCTGCGTAGGCCGGGCCGATTCCCTCGATCTCCACGATGTCACCGGTACTCGCGGGAGCAGACTCCTCGACCGGAGCTTCTGTCGGTGCCGCTGCGGCCTCGGCGGCTGCCGCTACCTCCGCTGCTGCGGCCTCGGCGGCTGCTGTCTCGGCTGCTGCCGCCTTCGCAGCGAAGTCCTTCTCGGAGACCTTGGCCTGGCCCGCCGCAATACCGTCGGCGAGCGCCCTGACGATGAGCGAGCACGAGCGGATCGCGTCGTCGTTCCCGGGGATCACGAACTGCGCCTCGTCGGGATCGCAGTTCGTGTCAACGATTGCAATCACGGGCAGGTGCAGGCGCTGTGCCTCACGGACCGCGAGCGCCTCCTTCTTGAGATCTACGATGAAGATCGCGTCGGGCGGGCGCTTCATGTCGGCCACGCCGCCGAGGTTGGCTTCGAGCTTCTCGAGCTCGGCCTCCATCGTGATGCGCTCCTTGGCAGGCAGAAGTACAAGCTGGCCGTCGTTCTTGAGCCTCCGCAGGTCGTGCAGGTACGCGATCCGGTTGGAAATGGTGCCCCAGTTCGTTAGCAGGCCGCCCAGCCAGCGGTTGCAGACAAACGGCATGCCGACGCGAGTGGCCTCGGTGCGCACAGCGTCCTGGGCCTGCTTCTTGGTGCCGACGAAGAGAATCGTGCCCCCACGCTCCGCAATGTTGCGGGCAAAGTCGTATGCGTCCTCGACGAGCTGCTGCGTCTGCTGCAGGTCGATGATGTAGATGCCGCCGCGCTCGCTGAAGATGAATCGCTTCATCTTCGGGTTCCAGCGACGTGTTTGGTGGCCGAAGTGCACTCCGGCCTCCAGTAGCTCCTTCATGGAGATGACTGCCATGTGGGACCAGCCCCTTTTCAGTGTGGTTTCAGAAGTCGAGCTCCGACGGGTCCTGACGGAACCGGGCTCCGATCGCGGAGCCGCGGCACCACCGCCCTGACACTGATCGTCGGGTAGTTGGAACGTGAACATCCGATTGTACCCGAGAGTGGCACTTCTTCTCGCGTAGGCGTCTCAGGCTCGCGCGAGGTGGAGCGCGTCCGAAAGGTCGGCCGGGAGTTCTGACGAGATGTCGATCCCGGCCCCGGTCAGCGGGTGCGTGAACACGAGTCGCCGGGCATGGAGAAACTGGCGTTCGAGCCCCAGGTCGCCGGCGACACCGTAGACCGGATCTCCGCTCACAGGCAGCCCTATGGCCTCGAGATGCACCCGGATCTGGTGGGTGCGGCCGGTCTCGAGCTTCACGTCGAGCAACGTGTGGTCGCCCATCTCCTCTCGGATCTCGAACCACGTCACCGCATCACGGGGCGTGGGCGTGTCGAGAGAGTGCCGGGTGCGGTCGCGACGGTCGCGCCCGACCGGTGCTTCGATGCGCCCCGAGGCCGACTGCGGCCTGCCGCGTACAAGGGCTGCATAGGTTCGCTCCACTTCGCGCTTGCGAATCATCTCCTGCAGGAGGTCGTACGCCTCCGACGAGCGCGCGACCACGAGGAGCCCGGAGGTGTCTCGGTCGAGCCGATGCACGATCCCCGGCCGGTCGTCGTCGTCGCCCCCCTCGGCTCCGTGCCGGAGCAGGCCCTGGACGAGCGTTCCCGTCCGCGTCGATCCGGCCGGATGCACGACGAGTCCGGCGGGCTTGTCCACGACGAGAAGGTGCTCGTCCTCCCAGACGATCGGGATGTCGAGCGCCTCGCCCTTCAGCGGCTGCGCATCGGGAATGTCTGCCGCTATCTCGTCTCCTCCTTCGAGGCGGAAGCTCTTCGCGCGCGGCTTACCGTTGACGAGCACAAGCCCCGCTGCAATCAGGCGCTCGGCAAGCGCTCTCGAGTGAATCTCCCGGCACTCGGCGAGGACGCGATCGAGCCGCGCCCCGGCCTGATGCTCAGGAACGTGAAAGAGGAGCTGTGCCAACGCGCGCGCTTGCCCGGTCGGCCGCGACGAACGAGGCAAAGAGCAGCCCGACGCCGACGACGATGAAGGTATCAGCGAGATTGAATGCCGGCCAGTAGGCGAAATCGAGAAAGTCGGTGACGTGACCGAGACGAACGCGATCGAGAAGGTTCGCGATGCTGCCACCGATCACGAGGCCGAGGGCGACGGGCACGAGAGGGTGTCGCCGGGCCGTCCTCGAAAAAACCAGGAGCATGGCTCCTACCGCCACACCCGTGAGCACGATCACGGCCGTCGTCGAGTTGGCAAAGAGCCCGAAGGCGATCCCGGTGTTCTGGATGTGGTGAATGCTGAACGGTCCGATCGCCGCGACCACCTCGCCGATCGGGAGCCGTCGGGAGACGAGCGCCTTTGTCAGCTGGTCGGCAAGGATCGCTGCTCCCGCGATCATGAGCAGGGCGAGCCACTGGGCGCTACCGGCATGGCGGCTTCTCTCGACGCCGGAGATCGGTTGCAAGGCGTTCGTGGACGACCCTATCCGGACATCTGTCCGTCGGGGTGGAGCGGTGCGCGAGGGCTCGCTCATCTCCGCCTCTGACTGCGCGCAGCGTGTCCGCATCCGGGGCCGTTCGTCATGCCGTGCCTTCCCGGGCGCGGGCGAGGAGGCTCTCTGTCTCGTCTAGCGTGAGCCCGACGATCTCCACGATCTTGTTCCTCGACGTGGTACCACTGACGATCCTCACGTCGCGACGACCGAGGCCGAGGGTGGACGCGAGCAGTTCCACGACTGAGTCGTTGGCGCGTCCACGTTCCGGGGCTGCGACGACGCGGAGCTTCCATGCGTCACCGTGACGGCCCACGACGGCCGACCTGACACCTCCGGGTGAAACCCGAAGGTTAAGACGGATGGTGCTGGACACGACGCCGGGACACATCGCCCCACAGGATAGTCACGCCTACCCCGCGAGCTTCCTGACATCGTCGGTTTCGAGGCGTGTGGGCAGTGAAACAGGCCGTGGATGCGTTACAGGGGGCCCAGGGGCCCACTCGGGCACCGCCATCGGGCCGTCCCCTGACGGGCTCTCGGAGACATCGATCGTCAAGGTCGGAGCCGGGTGCGACTCGTCCACCACGGCGAGTGCCGACCGCAGCAGAGCCTGCACCCGACGCACATCCCCCATGAGCTGCTCCTTCTCCGCCACCGCGTCGCGGAGCACCTTCCGTGCTTCGGCATTGGCCTCGGTCACGATCATGTCGGCCTCTCGTCGCGCATGCTCCTTGATATCCTTTGAGGCGCTCTCGGCCGAGACAAGCGTCGAGCGCAGTAGGCTCTCCAGTTCGAGATGACGCGCCACTTCGGTTTCGAGTTCCTCCGCCCGCTCGCTGACCTGCGCGCGGTCACGCCAGACGGCCTCGAAGCTTTCGGCGATGTCCTCCATCATCCGGTGGACGGCAGGCTTTCGGTATCCGAACAGGCCACGCTTGAGCTGAATGTGTCTGATCTCCACGGGGGTCAAGGGCATGACGTCTTCCTCCTTTTCTAGAGCAGCCGGCCGATGAGGCCGACCAGCAGGCGCTGGGCGAGAACGAGCGAGATCACAGCGACCATCGGCGAGAGGTCGAGCGGGCCAAGCGATGGCAGCACACGGCGAAAGATGCGGATGTAGGGTTCGCAGACGTCGTCGAGAAACCGCTGCACGAGTCGGAGAGCTGAGGGCATCGTGATCCACGAGGTGAGGACGTAGGCGAGGATCAACAGGATGTAGACGGTGAAAAAGACGTCCACGAACCGCAGCAGAGTCGGTGCGATCAGTGCAAGCGAAAGCATGGTGTCGGCGAAGCCCACAGGCCGACGTTCGGCGTGGCAGTCCCGATTCCTGCTAACGCCGTGTGAGGAGCGCCCCGGTCCGGGTGCGGCCGAAGCCCTGCCCGAGGTTATGCCTGATTGAAGAAACCGCCCTTGTCGAGCATGCGGGCACGTTCCTCGGCCGACACCTCGACATTTCGGGGTGTCAACAGGAAGACCTTGTCGGCCACCCGCTGCATGCTGCCGTTGAGCGCGTAGGTGAGGCCGCTCGCGAAGTCGATCAGCCGCTTGGAGAGCTCGTTGTCGGCGCTCTGCAGGTTGAGAATGACCGGGACAGAGTCCTTGAACTTGTCGGCGATCTGCTGGGCGTCGTTGAAGCTGCGCGGGAGCACGAGGTGCACGCTTGCCTTACCGGTATCGGCCGATCGCAGTCTCGCCGGGCGCTGAGACCGTGACGAGGACGGGGCAGCCGACTCGACGCTCGTGCTGTCGTCCGTCCATCCGTCGGGCTCACGCCGACGCGGTAGGCGTCGGACGTTTTGCCGTGTCGATCGGGAGCGATACTCGCGGTCGAGCTCCTCCTGTGTCCCGGCACCGTCCTCGTCCCACTCCTCGTCTTCGGCGATGCCGAAGTAGACCAGCGTCCGATTCCAGAAGTCCGAGAAGCCCATGACGGGCAAGATGGTATCCCAGATGTCGGATCCCGGCGGGGCTCAGCCGTGGAACAGGGTGCTGCCGACGCGGATCAGCGTTGCGCCTTCTTCGACCGCAATCCGCCAATCCTGCGAGGTGCCCATCGACAGCTGCTCGAGTCCGTACTGCCGTGCGAGCTCCGCAAGCCGCCGAAACGCGGGACGACTCGCCTCGGGGTCGTCGGCAAACGGCGGCATCGTCATCAGCCCGCAGAGGCCAGCATGCCGCGACAGGAAACCCTCGATCTCGCGCTCGTCCACCCCACTCTTCGATGCCTCACCGGAGAGGTTGACCTCGAGCAGCGCCGGTATCGTCAGGCGCCGGGCTGCGGAGTCGGACTCGACGGCGTGAACGAGCTCGCAGATCGAATCGACCACGCGCGCCTTGTTGGACTGCAGCGCGCCGATGAAGTGCCAGCGAAAACGGTCGCGGTGCAGCTCATGTTTCCGCTGCATGTCCTGCACCCTGTTCTCCCCGACGACCTCGATGCCCGCGTCGGCGAGCAGGCCCATGTCTCCGGCGGCGACGTACTTGGTGGCAGCGACAACGGTGACCCCGGATCCCGCTTCGTCACAGACGGCCCTGTAGGCCCCGGCGATCGCCTCGACGTTCACGCGAGCTCCTCGCGGGCGCGCTCGAGCAACCAGGCGGAGTCGTTTCTCGCAGGATCGGTGACGACGGCGTCGAGGAGGAGCGCGAGGACGGCACCGATCCGCGGGCCTTCTCCGAAGCCCGCCGAGATGAGGTCGTCACCGGTCACCGCGAGGTCTGCGATGCGATGCGGTTGTTCGCGCTCCTGTCGTACGAGCTGCTCGAAGCGTGCCAGCGCTTCGCGCTCACCCTTCACGCCGGCTTCCGGTTTCGCATTCAGGTCGGCGTGCTTGTGGCTGATCAGGTCGAATGCGAGCACGTCACCGTTTCCGGCGAGGAACCGCCGCGCATGGAGCGCGTCGATCTGGCCGTCGAGCCCGAAGCCGTGACCGGCCACGATGCGGGCAACAGCAAGCTGCACGTCCGTCGGGTAGCGCAGCCGCAAGAGAATGGTGCCGGCAAGGCGGGCGCCGACGGCCGCGTGGCTCAGGCTGCTCGCGGCGGCATCCACCTTGCCAAGGTCGTGGAGCAGGCAGGCGAGCCGCACCACGAGTCGTGCGCCCCCATCGGCGGCACTCTGGACGACGGCAAAGATGTGCTCCTCGAGGGGTTGCCGGCGGCGGTCTGTTGTGAGGGCGTAGCCGAGCGCAGGCGTGAACTCGGGGATCATCTGTTCGAGCACGCCCGTGTCGCGCGCAAGGAGAAGCGCCTTCTGCGGCGAGCGACCGAGGAGAAGCTTCGAGAGCTCGCCCATACCGTCGGCCTCGATGCCTCCACCGATGCGCTCGGCAGAGACGTGAGCGAGGCCCGATGCTTCGTTTCTCATCTCTGTGAGCGTGCCGGGAGCGAGGTCGAAGCCGAGTTGCGAGACGAAGCGCAGCCCCCGTAGGAGTCGCAGCGGATCCTCGGCGAAGCTCGTAGGGCCCACGGTGCGAATCTGACGGAGCGCGAGGTCGGCCTGCCCATCGAACGGATCGACGAGAGTGCCGTCCTCGAGCCGCCGCGCAATTGCGTTGATCGTGAAGTCCCTGCGTGCCATGTCCTCGTCGAGCGTGATCGAGGCGTCGCTGACGATCACGAAGTCACGGTGGCCGGGGCCGGTCGAACGCTCGGCGCGTGGCGGTGTCAGTTCGATACCGGCGGGCGCCAGGGCACGAATCGAACGGTCACGTGGGTGAAGGCGCACTCCGACGAGCTGCCCGTGGACATCCATGTCCTCGACCCGTCCGTGCGGCTCGAGGAGCGCGCGCAAGCCGGCCTGATCGACACCGGGAACGACAAAATCCTCGTCCCGGTAGGGCAGCTCGAGCAACTCGTCGCGCACGGCACCGCCAACGACGTACGCGTCGATCGCGAGCGAGCGGATGTAGGAGCGAATCTCCGAGGGCATAGCGTTGATTCTGCGCTGGACGGTGGTCGGCGCGTCGTGCCCCTACAGGTGGGCCACGGCCTCGATCTCGACGACCGCTCCGGAGGGCAGCTTTGCCACCTCGAACGTCGAGCGCGCCGGCGGGCGGCCTCCGACATGGCGTGCGTAGACCTCGTTCATCGCCGCAAAATCGCCGAGATCCTGCAGGAAAACACTCGTCTTGACGAGGTTCGCGAGCGAGCTCCCTGCTGCCTCGAGGATCGCCGAGAGGTTGCGCAAGACCTGCTCGGTCTGGGCGGCGATGTCACCCTCGATCGACGACTCGCCCGGCCTGATGCCGATTTGCCCTGCGACGAACACGAGGTCGCCGACCCGGATCGCCTGGCTGTACGGCGCTCCCTGGAACGGGGCGGGCGCGTTTTCGGTATGGATGACGGTTTTCTCCATGATGAGATCTTCAGCCTTTCGGTGGTGAGAGCGTCGGCGAGCGCCGCGCCTGGACAGGTGAGAGATACACCGGCACCCTATCCGTGGTGAACCCGTCGCAACGCCGAGCAGGCCCATCTCCGGGTCAGGCCAGGGTTGCGCTCACTGGTCGGCGCGCACGATGTCGGCCCCGAGTGCACGGAGCCGCTCGTCGATTCGCTCGTAGCCACGATCGATCTGCCGGATGTTGCCGATGCTCGACTCTCCCTCGGCGCAGAGTGCGGCGATCACCATCGCCATGCCGGCACGGATGTCCGGGCTCTCGAGCCGCTGGCCGAAGAGGCTGGCCGGCCCGGTGACGACCGCGCGATGCGGATCGCAGAGAATGATGCGCGCCCCCATCGAGACGAGCTTGTCCACGAAGAAGAGTCGGCTCTCGAACATCTTCTCGAAGACGAGCACGGTGCCTGCCGCCTGCGTCGCGGCGACGACCGCGATCGAGGTGAGGTCGGCCGGGAATGCGGGCCAGATGCCACTCTCGATCTTCGGGATCTGACCTCCGAGGTCGTCGATCACGGTGAGCCGCTGGTCGGGGCGCACCCGCAGCGTCGAGGTTCCGACCTCGAACTCGACACCGAGCTTCCGAAATGCCGGCACGATCGCGATGAGATCGTCGGGCTCGATGTCCTCGATCGTGAGATCACCGCCCGTGACCGCGGCGAGCACGGCGAAGCTGGCGACCTCGATGTGCTCGGGCCCGATGCGGTAGGAGCCGCCGCCGAGCCGCTCGACCCCCTGAATCCGGAGGATGTTGGAGCCGATACCTTCGATCTGTGCCCCGAGGCCGACGAGAAACCGACACAGATCCTGGATGTGAGGCTCGCACGCAGCATGGCCAACGATCGTCTCGCCCTCTGCCAGCACGGCCGCCATGACGGCGTTCTCCGTTCCCATCACCGAGGCCTCGTCGAGGTAGATCCGCTTGCCGACGAGACGCTCGGCGCGCAGGTCGTAGGCCCCGTTGACCTCCACCGTGACTCCCAGCTCGGTAAACGCATGAATGTGGGTGTCGAGCCGACGGCGCCCGATCACATCGCCGCCCGGTGGCGGCACGGCAGCACGGCCAAACCGTGCGAGCAGCGGCCCGGCAAGAAGGAAGGAGGCGCGGATCTCGCGGCAGAGGTCGGGGTCGAGGTCGGTCTTCGAGATGCCGGAGCTGTCAACGCGCACCTTGTTCGGCCCCGTCCAGACGGCATCGGCACCGAGATCGACGAGGAGCTCGACCATCACCTCCACGTCACGAATCCGCGGCACGTTGGACAGTTCGACCACCTCCGAGGCGAGCACGGTCGCCGCAAGGATCGGCAGGGCGCCGTTCTTGTTTCCGGACGCACGGATCGTGCCGGAAAGCGGGCGACCGCCCTGGATCACAAACGACTGCATGAGGCGTGAGCTATCGTACCCGTGCCGTGGATGTGACCCGAGACGATGCATGGGCGACCCTGACGCGATATACGAAGAGCGAGTCCCTGCTCCGGCATGGACTGGCCGTGGAAGCATCGACGCGGTGGTACGCGAGATACTTCGGTGAGGACGAGGAACTTTGGGGTTGCACTGCTCTGCTCCACGATTTCGACTACGAGGTGCACCCCACGCTCGACAAGCATCCGCAGGACGGCGCGCCGATCCTCCGGGAGGAGGGGTACCCGGAGATCGTGATCGAGGCCGTGCTGTCGCACGCCGAGCACCTCGCGATGCCCCGGGATACGCCGCTCAAACGAACGCTCTTCGCGTGTGACGAGCTCTCCGGCTTCATCCACGCCTGCGGTCTCGTGCGGCCCAAGGGCCTCGAGGGGCTGGAACCGAAATCCGTGCGCAAGAAGCTGAAGCAGCCCTCGTTTGCGGCGGGCGTGCATCGTGACGAGGTCTACGCGGGTGCCGAACTGCTCGGCCTCGAGCTCGACGAGCACATCACAAACGTCGTTGCAGCCCTCCGTCCGATCGCCGGAACGCTCGGGCTGCCTGTTCCCACGGGATAGACCCGCGGACGAGAGTGGATTCAGGCTCGGGCCGGTCAGCTCCTCCAGGGCACGACGACCGAAGCAGGCAGGCCACCGGGGTAGGAGACGCCGAGAGCGCCCGCAACCGCGAACGTGGCGTCCTCGTCTACCCAGATGTGCCCGGCAACCTCGAGCCCGGACGCATCCGACAGCGTGGCTGCAGCAAACGACACCGTTGCGAGCCCGGGCGCATCCCAGAAGACCACCGTCCCGCACCCACGACAGCGTCCCCGGCTCGCCTCGTGCTGCGAGACGGGCGCTCGTTCCCAGTCAAGAGCCATGTCTCCGGTGACACCGAGATGCGAGCGTGCCACGGCGGACGCCGCCCAGGGGCCGCCGGTTGCCTCGACGCAGGCGTTGCAGTGACAGACGAGTAGATCGCGCACCGGGCCTCCGGCCGCGTAGGAGACGGCCCGGCACGGGCACGCCCCCTCCCTCACGGAGTCAGAGCAGTAACGAGACGGTCGATGTCGTCGTTCGACGTCCACCAGCCGCAGGAGGCCCGAACGAGGCCAGCTCCCGGGATCTCGCGCACGTGCACTCCCGCAAGGTACAGCTCCCGGACGACCTCCGCGGGCTCGCGTAGGACCCTGAACGACACGATGGTGGAGGGGTCGGGAGGCGTTACCACCTCGACGACCTCGCCGAGTCGCTTGCGGCATCGCTCAGCCATGGCAGCCGCATGATCGAACGCCCAGGCCGGTCGCGTTCCGATTGCTGCAACAAGGCCCGCGAGCGAGGACGGCGACGACCAGTTCGGGTCGAACCGTGCTGCACCGGGGCGGCGCACGAACGTCCCGTCGCTCTTGTGCCCGGTCTGTGAGAAGTAGCTCGGCGAGGCAACGCGCAGCCGGTCGGGGTCGGCCACGACGAGGGCGCCGGTCGAGTCGGGGCCGCACAGCCACTTCTGCCCCGAGATGGTGAGGAAGTCGAGGCCGGTGGCATCGACGGGGATCGCCCCGACCGACTGGGCTCCGTCTACCAGTACGGGAACACCGCTCGCCTCGCGCAGTGCGCGGACGGGCAAGGTGCGCCCCGTTGTCCAGAGCACCTGCGAAAGGGCCAGAAGCTTCGTTCGCGGGGTAACCGCTGCAAGGATCGCGTCGGGATCGGGGGCTGCTACGACCACGCGCGCGCCCGACACCCCGAGCGGGCCGAGAAGCCCGAAATGCTCCTCTGCCGTCGTCACGACCTCGTCGCCGGGGCCAAGGTCGAGGCCCGCGACCACGATGTTGCACCCGTCGGTCGTGCTCGCCGTGAGGGCAACGTGGTGTGTCTCGACGCCGACGAGAGAGGCCATGACAGCCCGGACGGTCGCGCGAAGCTCGAGAACGCTTTCGAAGTACGGCATGCCGCTACGGCCCTCGGTGAAGTCGCGCTCGAGCGCACCCTGCATGGCGTCCGCGGTTACACGGGAGAGCGGTCCGAACGTGCCCGCGTTGAGGTACGCGATCCGCTCGAGCGCCGGAAACTGCTCTCGCGCCTCGGCGAAACCGGTGGGCACCTCGTCAGTGCCGGCAAGCAGTGGGGCCACGCCCTCATTCTGCACAAAGACAGTGCCGAACGTAGCCCACAGTTGCCGCTTGCCACTCAGAGAGCGACGGGACACCCGCCGGCTTCTCTACGGTAGAGGTGGTATGCGCGTCGTCATCGCCGATCCGCCCGCCTACACGCCACCGTACGACCACGCACTCTCGGAGGCGTTGTCGCGTCTGGGGGCCGACGTGCATCTCCTCACCTCTCGCTTCAGGTACGGCGCCGTGCCGTCCGCCACGGGCTACACGATCGACGACAGCCTCTACCGCCTCTCGACCGGGATCGGCCGCACGCGCCCGCGCCTTGCCGTCAAGGCCCTCGAGCATCCGCTTGCGCTGACCCGTCTGGGACTGTCCTCGTGCGACGTCGTTCATCTGCAGTGGGTTGCTTCGCCGGACGCCGACGCGTGGCTCCTACGAACACGAGCGCCGCTCGTGTTCACGGCCCACGACCTGTTGCCCCGTCGGACGGCCCACCACACGCACACCTGGAGCCGCCTGTTCCATCGCTTCGATCGCATCGTCGTGCACAGCCAAAGCGGCCGCCGCACGCTCGCCGCTTTCGGCGTACCCGAGGAAAAGTTGCGCGTCATCCCCCACCCGGTCTTCCGGAGCGACCCGTCCCGGACAGACGACGGCCGGACGGTGCTGGCGCTCGGCGTGATCCGGCCATACAAGGGCCTTCCGGATGCCGTCGAGGCCGTGCTCGCCGTCGCGGGAGCGCAGCTTCTCGTCGCAGGGGACGCGCGCATCCCTCTCGACGGACTCCGTGCCGCAGCGGGCAGTCGAGCGGAATGGCGGCTCGGGTACCTGAGCGAGACCGAGATCGAAGTGGCTCTCGGGGCGGCAACGATCGCCGCATTCCCGTACAGCGCAGAGATCGACCAGTCGGGGGCGCTCCTGCAGGCGCTCGGCGCAGGTGTACCCGCAGTCGTGTACGACGTCGGGGGCCTCGGTGAGATCGTCGGCACATTCGGTGCCGGTTGCGTCGTGCCGCCGGGCGATGTAGCCGGCCTGTCGGCGGCCATTCGCCTGTTGCTCCGGGATCCCGACGAGCTCGCCCAGGCGCGCGCCGGCGCTGCCCGGGCGCGCGACGCCCTCACGTGGGATAAAGCCGCCGCGGCCCACCTCGCGCTCTACGAGGAGGTCGCGTGAGGCTCCGCCGCCGCAGGCGCTTTCACGACCTCGTGGAGCGCCAACTCGACCTGTTTCGCGAAGACGACGCCAACCTGCTCGCCGAAGCGGTCGAGGCGGAGTCCGCGTGGAACTCGGCCTCGGCGGCGTCGGCCGAGGATGCCTACGGCGACTATCAGCTCGTGGTGGACGCGATCGCCGACAGGCTGCTCGACATCCGCGAGAGCTACGCACGGTCACTCGACGACGATGCCGCCACCGCGTACGCAAGCGAGTTCACGCGACAGGCCACCCGGGGCTTCCGCCGCTACGCGACGCTGCTCGCAGACCTCGGCGGAGAGTAGTGCGTCAGGATTAGCTGCTGCGCTCGACCGACAACTCGTCTGTCCCACGCGGCCGCAGGCAGTGGGCGAGCTTGAGATGCATTGCCGCCTCCTCGGGCAGCCCCTGTTGCGTGAGCGAGCGCCCGAGAGCGTAATGGGCATACTCGTCCACCGGCGAGAGCTCGAGAAGCTTGCGGAACTCGGCCTCGGCGGCAGGCCAGTGCGCGATCCGGAAGTAGGCGATGCCGAGTGCCTCGCGGATCGAGGCCTTCTCCGGCTCGAGGCGGCGGGCCCTCTCGAGGGGGACGGTCGCCTGTGCTGCCTCTCCGTCGCGGAGTCTCGCCCGGCCAAGCTGGTAGAGGTCGTACGCTTCGCTCACGCACGCATGGTGCCAGTCAGCTCGTCAGCGGCGGAGCGATCCTCTCGTGAGGATGCCCTGGAGGCGCCTCGCTGTGCGCCTTCTCAGCGCTCTGCCAGCAGCCGTTCGACCTCGTCGAGAACGGCCATCGCAATCAGTGCCTTCGGGGCACGCGGCACGTGGCGGTCTCCCGTTGCGGTGACGAGCGTGACCTCGTTGTCGGCCGCGTCGAAGCCGATACCGTCACCCCCAACGTCGTTGTAGACGACGAGATTCACGTTCTTTTCGACGAGCATGGTTCGCTTGCGCTCGAGGCCCGCAGTCCCGTGCTCGGCTCCGAACGCGACGAAGACCTGTGCGGCAGAGCGCCGCTTGCCGAGTGCCTCCGCGATGTCCGGGGTCGGCGTGAGAGCAACGTTCCAGACCGCACCGTCCTTCGCGCGCTTCCCGTCTATCGGCTCCTCGGCGCGATAGTCTCCCACGGCTGCGGCCATCACGATCACGTCGGCGCTACCGTGGGCCAGCGCCTCACGCTCGAGGTCGGCGGCCGTCGCGATCTCGATCACCTCCACGCCCACCGGCAGCGGCACGGTGACGTTTGCCGCAAGGAGCGTGACGCGAGCGCCCCGTCGGCGCGCCTCGGCGGCGATGGCGATTCCCATCCGCCCCGAGGAGCGGTTGCCGATGAAGCGAATCGAGTCGATCGGCTCGCGCGTTCCCCCTGCCGTCACGACGACATCGAGGCCGTCGAGCGTGCTCGGCGGCCGAAGGAGTGCCTCGGCGCGCGCCACGATCTCGGCCGGCTCGGCCATGCGACCGACCCCGACCTCGCCTTCGGCGAGGTCGCCGCTCGTGGGCCCGACGACCCCTACCCCTCGGGCCTGCAGCAGAGCGAGATTCGCCCGTGTGGCCGGGTGCTCCCACATCCGCGTGTTCATTGCCGGAGCAACGAGGATCGGGCCGTCGTGCGCGAGGACGGTCTCGGTGAGGACGTCGTCGGCGAGGCCGTGTGCGAGCCGGGCCATCGTGTGCGCGGTCAGCGGCGCGACCACGATGAGGTCGGCGCGCGTGAGGTGCGGGTAGAGGTCGGTCGTGAGCGGCGTGCGCGCAAGCGCGGCGAACGTCTCGGCGGCCACGAACCTCTCGGCACCGCGGGTCGGCAGAGGTAGCACCTCGTGGCCGGCGCCGATCAGAAGGCGGATGACCTCGCACGCCTTGTAGGCGGCAATCCCGCCGGTGATTCCCAGAATGATCCGCGCCACTGGCGTAGTGTGCCGGTAATCCGCGGACGAAGTGGGTGCGCGGCCGGCAAGAGACCGTGTCCCGCCGGGGGAGCCGTATAGTTCCGCCGTGATCGCAGACGCGCATCTCGACCTTCTCTGCGAGCTCGGGTATCGCGAACTCCGCTTCGGTGAGACCGGCTCCTTCGCCCGTACGTGGCAGCCGCTGCTCGAAGCCGGCGGCGTCGGACTCCAGGTCTGCCCCGTGTTCGTCGAGCTAGAGCGGCAGCCGGAGGGAACTCTGAGGGAGGCGCTCGGCCAGGCGGCGTGCCTTGCCCGCGCCGTGCGCGAGAGCTCCGACCGCATCGTGGGGGTTCGGACGGCGGCCGACCTCGATGCCGTCGAACGGGGAGAGCGAATCGGTCTGATGCTGTCCCTCGAAGGCGTCGAGCAGTTCGGCTACGAGCTCTGGCCCGCCGAGACGTTCTGGGAGCTCGGCATGCGGATGGCAGGGTTGACCTGGAATCGCCGGAACCCCTACGCCGACGGTGCTGCCGAAGAGGGTGGCGGGCTTTCTCGGCTCGGGCGCGCACTCGTGGACAGGTTTGTCGAGCTCGGAGTGATCGTCGATCTCGCCCACGCCTCGCCGACGACCTTCGCCGACATCATTGCGCGGGCCGGGGGCGTTCCGATGATCTGCTCCCACGCAGCCTGCAGGGCGCTCAACGATCACCCACGCAACCTCACAGACGACCAGCTTCGAGCACTCGCCGACGCCGGCGGGCTCCTCGGCCTCATGCTGCATCCACTCGCGATAGGGCACGAGGCGCCAACCCTCGACCGTGTCGTTGACCACCTCGAGCACGCCGTGAACGTGATGGGCAGCGACCGGGTCTGCTTCGGCAGCGACTTCACGACACGGCTCAGCAAGGTCTTGCCGCCGATGTCGAAGCCTGCGGACGGCCTGATGCCGAAGGGCCTCGAGCCGGGGGCCGGCATCGAGAACCTGAAGGGACCGGAGGACTACCCGGCGCTCCTCGCACGAATGGACGCGCGGGGGTGGAGTGAGGCCGACATCACAGCCGTCGGCAGTGGCAACCTGCTTCGCTTCCTGCGCACCGCGCTGCCGGCTACCTAGGCCCGTTCCGGGCCAGGCGGCGGGCAGCCGACGGCTGTGGTGCAAGCTCTGACATGCTTCGTATAGCCACGGTGCACTGTTCTTCTTGCCGCCCTCGGTGCTCTGGTACCAGGCGCTGTTGCGTCCCCCACTGTCCTGTGGGGTGGAACGGTCTCGCACCGGGTCACCGCTGACGGAGTCCCTCTCTGGGGCACGATCCGGCTGTCGGTCAGTAGTGGCAAGGTGAAGGTGAACAGCATTCAGACCATCATGTCGTGTGTGGACACGGCCAACAACGAGGCCAACGAGCGAATTTTCTCCTCCACCAGCACCGTCCGGCATGCGCTCTCGCTCAACCGCTTCACGTACAGCTTCACTGCGCGGACAGCTCAACTCCAACGACCGCGGAACGATACGGCTCACCCTGAGAGCCAATAGCGTCGGCGGCGTGGACAGGTGCACGGCGAACGTGAACTACGTCCTCACCCGCGGTTGGATGTCCTAGGAACCGGTACCGAGATCAGCGCACAACTTCCCGTTGTTCCCGGGCGCGCATCGTTCCCGATTTCGGGTGTAGGGCGACCCTCTAGGAGGCGGGCGAGGTGTAGCGGATCTTCCCTTGAGCAACCTCTTCCATCGCCATCGTGAGGTAGTTCTTCGACCTCGACTCGATCAACGGCGGCGGGGCTCCGTCGAAGCCCATGCCCTCACCGAGCTGGTGGTGATAGTTGTTGATCTGCCGTGCCCGCTTGGCGGCGACGATGACGAGCGCGTAGCGCGAATCGACATGCTCCAGGAGGTCATCTATGCGAGGTTCGATCACGAGGGTGACAGTGTAGCTGCGAACGCAAGCTCCCGCTCCACGATGGCACACAACGATCCCGTAGCACGGGCGACGTCATCGTTGCGCACCATGTAGCGGAACCTGTGAGCCTGCTCGAGTTGCCTGCGAGCAAGGTCGATGCGGTCGCCGATCTCACCCGTGGACTCGGTAGCGCGCTCGCGCAGCCGACGCTCGAGCTCCTCGACCGGTGCGGCGATGAAGAGGGTCACGCTCCCGGGCACGTCTTGCTGCACCCGCAGCGCACCGTCGAGCTCGAGCTCGAGAACACAGATCCGCCCGTCGTCTGCAACCCGGTCGATCTCGGATCGCAACGTCCCGTATCGCTTGCCGGAGACGTACTCCACGTGCTCGAGGAAAGCACCCTCCTCGATTCTCCCACCGAAGTCCTCCTCGTCGAGGAAGTGATATTCGACCCCGTCTCGCTCACCGGGCCGCAGTGGACGCGTCGTGGCCGAGATCGCCACCTCGAGCACCGGAATCCGCTCGACGAGCATCCTGATCAGCGTTCCCTTGCCGGCCCCCGACGGGCCAGTGACGACGAAGACGGGAGCGGGACTCACGCGGCGAGCCGCAGGCGCTATCGATTGAACAGCGACACGAGTTCGGCGCGCTGACGCTCCGAGAGGCCGCCGACCGTCTTCGACTGGCTGATCCTGCACTGGTTCAGGAGACGTGCGGCCTTGACACGGCCGAACTTCGGCACCGCCATGAGCATGTCGAACACCTTTGCGGTCGATACGTACTCGGGGGGATCGAGGAGAACACCCTCGATCTGGACGGTGCCGTCCTTGAGATCCTTCTTCAGTCGCGCTCGCCGAATACGAATGTCGTTTGCGCGCTTGAGTGCTTCCATCCTCTGGTCGAGTGACCGTGCGGGAGCCTGCACCTGAATCTTTGTCTCAACCATGAGCGAACGAGTCTAGGCAATCTGAGGTCAGCGGTCAAGTAGAAGTATTTTCGCCCATTTGCAGCAGAAATACATCAGATACTATTGGCAACTCCGCGTGCGGCCAGCGAATCGGTGTATCCCCGCACCGTGGACTCGTGCCGGAGGCCCCTGCGAATCGACTCGGGTGCGCTCGGATCTGAGAACAGCACGGTGCCCAGTGAGACAACGCTCGCTCCCGCTGCGACAAGCTCGAGCGCGTGCTGCCCGGACGCGACGCCGCCGAGCCCGACGATAGGAACGTCTACCGCCCGAGCGCATGCCGACACACAGGCGAGCGCAATCGGTCGGAGCGCAGGCCCCGAGTAGCCGCCGAAGCCCCGGGCGAGCTTCGGCCTCAGCGTGAGCGGGTCGAGAGCCATCCCGCGGAGGGTGTTCACGAGGGTCAGACCGTCCGCTCCGGCTGCGACTACAGCCCGGGCCGACTCGGCAATATCCGAGGTTGCCGGAGACAGCTTGGCATAGAGAGGCCGGGTCGTCCGTGAGCGACAGGCCGCCACGATCTGGGCGGACGACTCGGGCGCCTCCTCGACGTTCGGGCACGAGAGGTTCAGTTCGATCACCTCGACCTCGGGCCGTCCGTCGAGACGCTCGCAGATACCGGCATAGTCGGGCGCAGAAAACCCTCCGACGGACACCCAGATGCGCAGGCCCTGTGCTGCGAGCGCCGGCAACGTGTCCGCGAGGAACGCGTCGATCCCCGGCCCCTGCAGTCCGATCGAGTTGAGCATTCCGGCCTCTGTCTCCGCGATCCTGACGGGCGGGCTCCCCTCACGAGGCTCGGGGGTGATCGTCTTCGTCACGAACGCGTCGAGCTGGGCTGCAACGCCCGGTGCCGCCAGGGCATCGAGGCACCCGCTCCCGTTGACGAGCATGACCGTCACGCCGCGCGAAGCACCGGCCCCGCAACGCAGAGGCGCTGCAGCCGCCCGTCTACCTCGACGACGCAGCCGTAGCAGGCGCCGTAGCCACACCCCATCGGCGCCTCCCAGGCGAGCTGGGCACGGGGCACGCGCCGTCGCACCGCCTCGAGCATCGGCTCCGGGCCACAGGCAAGAACGTCCATCGGGTCATCCGGCAACAGCGAGGTCACGAGCACGGGATCGAGCACCACCTCGGCGCCGGGCACGAGGGCTGCAGCCTCGGCGTGGTGCGCGGAGCGGAAACCGAGTATCGCGGGAGGGCCACCGAGGGCGCGGGCAACAAAAGGAAACGGGGCAACGCCGATGCCACCTCCGACGATGAGTGGGTGCGCCACCGTGAGGTCGAAGCCATTGCCGAGCGGGCCGAGCACGTGCAGGGCATCGCCGGCCGAGAGGTCGCAGAGCGTCCGCGTCCCGGGCCCGATCGGGTCGATCAGGAAACAGAGCTCGCCGGCCTCCGCGAAGCAGAGGGACATCGGCCGTGGCAGAACGTGACCGGGCGGGTGCAGCATGAAGAACTGTCCGGGAACGCCGGCCTCGATCGTTCCGGCTGCGACCCGCAGCAACGTGTAGGGACCGATCGTCTCCTTTCCCGTGACCCGGGCTGCTTCCCCGGTCGCGCCGGTGACGGGACCGGTCATGCCACCGTCCCGATGCGCTCCTGCAGCGAAAGTGCCGTCTCGGCCCTGGCGTTCGCGATCGCGTGCACGGCCGCTGCCGCTCCTGCGATGGTCGTGATGCACGGCACCCGAGCACCGAGCGCGGCCTCGCGAATCCTGTACCCGTCGGCCCGGGCCCCCGAACCCTGCGGCGTGTTGATGATCAGGTCGCACCGGCCCTCGGCAATGAGATCTACGACCGTCTGTTCGTCTGCGGCCGCCTCTGCGACTTTTGCCACCTCCCCCACTTCGAGGCCTGCCGCACGCAGAGTGCCCGCAGTGCCGTCTGTTGCCATGAGCTCGAATCCGAGGCCCGCGAGCGCTGCTGCGATCGAGACGACGCTCGACTTGTCGTTGTCGTTGACGGAGAGGAACGCGGTTCCTGTTGCCGGGAGCGGCCGTCCCGCGGCTCGTTCGGCCTTTGCGAACGCAGTGGGCAGATCCGAGGCGCTCGCCATCACCTCGCCCGTGGAACGCATCTCGGGCCCGAGCACGGCATCGGCGCCCGGGAACCGGGCAAAGGGCAGAACGGCCGCCTTCACGCTCACCTGCTGGGGCCTGGGTGGAGGGAGGTTGAGGTCGGAAAGCTTCTCCCCCGCAGCAAGCTTGCACGCAGCTTCGACGAGGTTGATGCCGATTGCCTTGGACGCAAACGGAACGGTGCGCGACGCGCGCGGGTTCGCCTCGAGCACGTAGACGGTGGAGTCGGCGATCGCAAGCTGGATGTTCAGGAGGCCAACGACACCGAGTGCGGGTGCCAGGCGCTTGACAATGTGCTCCACCTCGAGCGTCTTTGCGAGGGTGAGCGACGGGGCAGGCAGCACACACGAGGAGTCACCGGAGTGGACGCCCGCCTCCTCCACGTGCTGCATGACGGCGGCGATATAGACGTCCTCACCGTCACAGAGTGCATCGACGTCGATCTCGACCGCGTTCTCGACAAACCGATCGACCAGGACAGAGCCCGAGACGGCGCTCATCGCGCTACGGAGTTGTGCGTCGTCGTAACAGACCCGCATCGAACGGCCGCCGAGCACGTACGACGGGCGGACAAGGACCGGATAGCCGATCTCGGTGGCAGCGGCGAGAGCGTCGTCTGCCCCTTCTACCGTGGCCCACGGAGGACAGCGGATACCCAGCTTCTCGGCGAGCGCCCCGAACAGCTCACGATCCTCGGCCAGATCGATCGCCGTCAGCGGCGTTCCCATGATCCTGTATCCCGCGGCCTCGATGTGACGTGCGAGGCGCAGCGGCGTCTGGCCTCCAAACTGCGTGATGACGCCTTCGGGAAGCTCCCGGTCGAGGACGGCGAGCACCTCCTCGGGCGAGAGCGGCTCGAAGTACAGCCGGTCGGAGGTGTCGTAGTCCGTGGACACCGTCTCCGGGTTGCAGTTGATCATCACCGCCTCGTAGCCGAGCGAGCGGAACGTCTGCACTGCGTGAACACAGCAGTAGTCGAACTCGATTCCCTGGCCGATCCGGTTCGGGCCCGAGCCGATGATCACGACACGCGGCTTCGTCGCCGCGGGGAGCGCCTCGTCCTCCTCACCCCAGGTTGAGTAGTAGTAGTTCGACCCCGCATCTACCTCTCCCGCGCACGAGTCCACGCGCCGGTACGAGGGCCTGATGCCCTTCGCTTTCCGCACGCGCCGCACGTCGTCGCCGCTCGTGCCCCACGCTGCACCGATCGAGTCGTCACCCCAGCCCGCACGCTTGGCGCGGAGGATGTCGAGCGACGACAGCTCCCGCCGTGCTTGGGCAAGTTGTTCCTTGAACCAGGGATGCACGCCGTCGGGAATGTCGTCGAACGTCGCCCAGGGGGTGGCAGAGCCGGGATCGAGCTCGCGGGAGCCGAACGCCTTGAGGAACGCCTCCGTGAAGGTACGGCCGATCCCCATCGCCTCACCGACCGACTTCATCTGGGTGCCGAGTGTCGTGTCGGCGCCCGGAAACTTCTCGAACGCGAACCTTGGGAACTTGACGACGACGTAGTCCAGGGTCGGCTCGAAGCTCGCCGGCGTCGTCTTCGTGAGGTCGTTCGGGATCTCGTCCAGGGTGTAGCCGACGGCCAGTTTCGCCGCCACCTTGGCGATCGGGTAGCCGGTCGCCTTCGAGGCGAGCGCGGACGACCGCGACACGCGCGGATTCATCTCGATCACACGGACGTCGCCGGTCTCGCGATGCCGGGCAAACTGGATGTTGGAGCCGCCGGTTTCGACCCCGACCGCTCTGATGATCGCTACCGAGGCGTCACGCAGCTCCTGGTAGGCCTCGTCGGAGAGCGTCATCTGCGGGGCGACCGTGACCGAGTCTCCCGTGTGCACGCCCATCGGGTCGAGGTTCTCGATCGAACACACGATCACCACGTTGTCGTTGAGGTCGCGAATCACCTCGAGCTCGTACTCGTCCCAGCCCCGGATCGACTCCTCGACCAGAACCTGCGTGATCGGACTTTCTCGCAGCCCCCGCTCCACCACCGCCTGCAACTCCTCCTCCGTCTCCGCAAAGCCACCGCCGTGCCCGCCCAGGGTGAATGCGGGCCGTACCACCGCCGGGGCGGGGATTTCGCCGAGCTGGTCGAGAGAGGTGACGATCTGTGAGCGGGGTGTGCGCAGGCCGCAACTCTCGACCGCGTCGCGGAAGAGCGAGCGATCCTCGGCCCTTCGGATCACGTCCACCCGGGCGCCGATCAGCTCGACACCGAGCTCGTCGAGAACTCCCGCCTCTGCCAGTTCGATCGCAAGATTGAGCGCGGTCTGCCCTCCGAGCGTCGGCAGGAGCGCATCGGGACGCTCGCGACGGAGGACGTCGGTGACGCCCGCCACGTCCAGCGGCTCGATATACGTGCGGTCGGCGAAGCCCGGGTCGGTCATGATCGTGGCGGGGTTCGAGTTGATGACGATCGTGCGAAATCCGTCCTCGCGCAGCACCTTCAGCGCCTGGCACCCCGCGTAGTCGAACTCGCAGGCCTGTCCGATCACGATCGGGCCGGAGCCGATCAGGCAGATCGACGAAATATCGGTGCGGCGTGGCATCAGGCGGGTTGCAGCCCTTCGACCCAGCGCTCGAGAATCGGCCATGCGTCATGCGTGCCCGGGCCTGCCTCGGGATGGAACTGGACGGAACGGGCGTTCAGTTCCGGGTAGTCGAACCCCTCGACGGTGCCGTCGTAGAGCGAGACGTAGGTCGCCTCGCGGTCGCCGGTCGCGGCAACGGCGAACCCGTGGTTCTGGCTCGTGACGAGAACACGGCCCGTGGCGCGCTCGAGTACCGGATGGTTCGTACCCCGATGGCCGAACGGGAGCTTGTACGTCTCGTGCCCGGTGGCGAGCCCGAGCAACTGGTGTCCCAGGCAGATGCCGAGGACGCTCGTGCGTCCGAGGAGATCGCGGATGGCCGCAACCTCGTCTACGAGCGGCTCCGGGTCACCGGGCCCATTCGAGAGCAGCACGCCGTCGTAGCCGGCGAGGTCATCCGCCGAGGCAGCATGGGGAACCACCGTGACCGACGCTCCCGCGCGCTGCAGACGGCGCATGATCGACGCCTTCGCGCCGTAGTCCACGACAGCTACGCGTACGCGGCCGTTGTCGTTGAATCGCCTGGGTGCGACAGACGAGACGGTCGAGACGAGCGCCTGCCCCTCCATCGAGGGCTGTTGCCTGATCAGGTCGATCGCCGCGGCCGCGTTCAGCTCACCCTCGTCGCCGACAACCGCTGCCCGCATGGCACCCGCCTCCCTGATCCGGAGCACGAGCATGCGCGTGTCTACATCCTCGAGGGCGACGACGCCGTGCGTTGCGAGCCACTCGGCCCACGCCACGCCGCCACACCGGCGCATCAGCACTCCCTTGACCCAGGGCTGCGGAGACTCGAGACGCCCGTCGGCCACCCCGTAGTTGCCGATCATCGGTGCCGTGAAAGTGACGAGCTGGCCGGCGAAACTCGGATCGGTGACCGTCTCCTGATAGCCGGTCATCGCGGTGGTGAAAACCGCCTCTCCGAATGCGATACCTGGCGCGGCGACCGACCGGCCGGCGAGCACAGTGCCATCCTCGAGCGCGATGTAGCCGCTGCTCATGCCGCGTGCACCACTCTGCCGTTCGCGATCGTCTTCACGATCGCGCCGTGGAGCGTCTCGCCGAGGAGCCAGGAGTTCGCTGACCTCGACCGGAAGCCGTCCTCGGTCACGCGCCAGTCGGCATCGAGGTCGATCAGGGCGAGGTTCGCGCGCTCACCGACGGCGATCCGGGGCACGGGCAGGCCGAACACGCGCGCCGGGCCGGTAGACATTCGCTCGAGCACGAGGTCGAGATCGAGCTCACCGGTCTCGACGAGGAAGGTGTAGATCGCAGCGAACGACGTCTCGAGGCCCGTGACACCGAAGGCCGCCTCCTCGAACGGCGTCTCCTTCTCGTGCCGGGCGTGCGGCGCGTGGTCGGTCGCGATGCAGGCGATCGTGCCGTCCCGGAGGCCCTCGATGAGCGCCTGCCGGTCATCCTCCGAGCGAAGCGGCGGATTCATCTTGTAGTTGGTGTCGAGAGTGCGCACTGTTTCGTCGGTCAGGCAGAGGTGATGCGGGGAGACCTCGGCGGTCACGGCAACGCCACGGGCCTGGGCGGCACGTACCGCGGAGACGGACTCCCGCGCTGTCAAATGCATTATATGCAGAGGGCGTTGCAGATATGCGGCAATAGAGCAGTCGCGCTCGATCATCACGGACTCGGCCACCGACGGCCAGCCGGCGAGGCCGAGTGCCGCTGACACCGGGCCCTCGTTCATCTGTCCGTCCCTGGAGAGCGTCGGCTCCTCCTCGTGGAGCGTCAGCAGCCTCCCGGCGACAGCGCTGTACTGGAGGGCGCGTTGCATGAGGCCGGCCGAGACCACCGGAAAGCCGTCGTCGGTGAAACCGGCCGCGCCGAGACGCGCGAGCTCGACCATCTCGGTCAACTCCTCTCCCCTCTGGCCCTTCGAGATCGACGCCATGAAGCCGGTCGGGATGACGGCGTCCTCGCGCGCCAGCTCGATCAACGCACCGAGCACCGCAGCCGAGTCCACGACCGGATCGGTGTTCGGCATCGCGAGGATGGCGCAGTAGCCGCCCGCTGCTGCGGCTGCCGTGCCCGTCGCGATCGTCTCCTCATCTTCACGGCCGGGTACACGGAGATGCACGTGTGGGTCAACAAAGGCGGGCGCAAGCAGGAGACCGTGGGCCGGCTCGGCCGCTGCCACGAGCGACGTGATGACGCCATCCTCGATCGTGACGTCGAAGGCGCCGTCGATTCCCGTTGCGGGATCGAGGACACGCGCGCTGCGGATCGCCAGGCTGTCGCCCGGCCTGTCAGGCCAGAAGAGCGTCATGCAACCTCAAGAGGGAGTCCGTCGCCGGTCGGGCCGCCGGCGAGCAGGTCGTAGAGAACGGCCATCCGCACGACGAGGCCAAAGCGCACCTGCGTGCTGATCAGAGAGACGTCGGAGTCGGCCACGCGAGGATCGATCTCGACACCGCGGTTCATCGGGCCCGGGTGCATGACGATCTGCCCCGGACGCAGCCGCCCCGGTGTGACGCCCCACTCGGCGGCGTACTCGCGCAGCGAGGGGACGTACGCAGCGCCCGCGCTCATCCGCTCCTGCTGCATACGAAGCACGTAGACGACATCGGCGGCCTCGATGTCACCGATCGCGGTGGACACCTCGCAGCCCATCTGCTCGATACCCCGCGGGATGAGTGTCGGCGGGCCGACGAGCGTCGTCCTCGCGCCGACGAGCGTGAGGGCCTCGATCAGCGAACGGGCGACCCGTGAGTGGAGCACGTCGCCAACGATCGCGACGTGGAGACCCTCGAGTCGGCCGAGTGCCTCGCGCATCGTGTAGAGGTCGAGAAGTGCCTGCGTGGGATGCTGATGTTTTCCGTCGCCTGCGTTGACGACGTGGGCGCGCGTTGCCCTCGCAACGAGATCGGGGGCGCCGATGTGCGGGTGCCGGATCACGATCACGTCGGGGTCGTACTCCGCGAGCGTCAAAGCGGTGTCCTTCAGCGACTCGCCCTTGTCGGCCGAGGAGCCCGACGACCTGACGGCCATCGTGTCGGCCGAGAGGCGCTTGGCTGCGAGGTCGAAGCTGGAAAGTGTGCGCGTAGACGACTCGTAGAAGACGTTGATGATGAGGCGGCCGCGGAGCACCGGCAGCTTCTTGACCTCACGGTCGAGTGAGCGCGAGATCGTCGCAGCAGTGCCGAGAAGTCGCTCGATGTCGTCCCGGTCGAGGTCGGAGATACCGAGCAGGTGCCTGCGCGGTCGAGCATCGTCATCCTGCCGGACGACGGGTAGCCGCACGGACGCCGCCTCAGTCATCGGGGCTCCCGGCCAGCAGGACACGATCGTGGCCGTCGGTCTCGCCGAGCTCGACGCTCACTCGCTCGCTGCTCGCGGTCGGGACGTTCTTGCCGACGTAGTCGGGGCGAATCGGGAGCTCACGATGCCCCCGGTCTACGAGGACTGCCAGCTGCACCCGTGCGGGGCGGCCGTACTCGAGCAGGGCATCGATTGCCGCCCGGATCGTGCGGCCGGTGTAGAGGACGTCGTCCACGAGCACGACCGTCTTTCCCTCGAGCGGGAAGTCGAGCTCGGTGCCGCGGACGACGGGCTGGGCATGGAGCGGCGAGCCGCCGCCGCGGGCGAGTACGTCGTCACGGTGGAAGGTGATGTCCACGGCCCCGATATCGACGAGAACGCCGGATCGCTCGGCGACGAGCGCTTGCAGGCGGCCGGCGATCGGCACACCACGCGTGTGGATGCCGACGAGCGCAAGGTTCTCGAGGTCGGCGTTGCGCTCGATCAGCTCATGCGCTATCCGCGAGAGCGTCCGTGCGATTGCAGCGGAGTCGAGCAGAATCTTCGGTGCCGACTGGCCCGGGGCGTGCTTTCCCAACGTGCTCCTTTCCGGCCTCTCCGGGCCGGTTTAAAGGTTCACAGGGAAGTATACGGCATGAATCTGACGACGCCGAATCAAGGGTACGCTTATCCCTGTCGCCGCTGACGAATCGAAAGGAAACGGGTGTGCCTGTGACGGAGATCGCCGAGAAATGAATCGCGTCGCGAGGCTGTGGATGTGGCCCGCCCTGCCTATCGTGGTCCTCGTCGCCGCATCGGCCGGGCTGCGCTTTGCGGCCTCGAGATCGCTCGCGGCGCCGTGGATCGCGCCGGACGAGATGATCTACGGCCTGCTCGGCCGCTCGCTGTGGGACACGGGCCACGGCACGTTGATCGGCGCGACGGGGCCATTTTACGGGGGATACCCACTCCTCGTCGGCCTCCCGCTTCACGTACTAGGCCCCGCCGCCGGCGTCACGGCGATCCAGTTGGGCCAGGCAATCCTGATGTCACTCGCTGCGGCCGTCGTCTGGGCCTGGGTTCGACCGCTGGCAGGGAATACCTGGGCGCTCGTCGCCGCCGCCCTCACCGCGTGCCTGCCGTCACTCGCCTACAGCGGTCTTCTGATGAGCGAGGCCGCGTTCCTGCCAGCCGCCACGCTCGCCTTGTGGTTCGTGGCACGCGCCATCGTGCGGCCATCGCCGGCAAGCCAGATCGTGCTCGTCGTTGCGCTCGGACTCGCGATCGCGGCACGGCTCCAGGGGGCGATCCTGATCCCCATCCTCGTGACCGCAGCTCTTCTCGATGCGTGGTTCGCCCGCGACCGACGGGTCATGGTTCGCCTCGCCCCGACGTGGATCGCGATCGCCGCAGTCGGCGTACTCTGGGTTGGGTTCCGGCTCGCCGCTGACGGCAGCATCACAGGGGTGCTCGGCGCCTACAGCGACACGGTCAGCACGGCCTATGACACCGGCAAGGTCGCTCGCTGGGTTCTCTACCACGTCGGCGACCTGTTTCTCGTCGTGCTCGGCATCCCACTCGTAGCACTCGGTGTGCTCGCGTATGGCGCTGTTCGGGGTCGCGAGAGTGACCCCGGCGTACGCGCTCTGGTTGCCGTTTCGCTGTCCACGTCGCTGTGGCTGACGATTCAGGTCGGGGCGTTCGCTTCCCGATATGTCGGGCAGCTCGCGGAGCGCGACCTGATCGTGGCCGCGCCTCCGCTCTTCGCCTGTCTCTGCGTCTGGCTGGCACGCGGGCTCCCTCGCCCTCAGCCGGCGACTTCGATGATCGCCTTCGCGGTCGCAGTCCCCGCGGTGGTGCTCCCGATTCGGACCTTCGTCACGCCCTTCGCGACGCCGGACGCGTTCATGACGGTGCCGCTCGACCGCCTTCTGGAGGCCACATCTGGCCACTTTCTCGAATTCGCGTGGATGATTTTCTCCGTATCACTCGTCGCCGTTGCGGTGATACTGCCTCGGCGCGCCGCCGCACTGGTTCCGATCCTCATTGGCTTCGGCCTTGCCGGCGCGTCGGTGCTCGCGTCGTCCGAGATCACGAAACTGGCGCGTATCGACAATGACCGATTTTTCGGGACGGCCGCAAGGACATGGGTGAACGACGTTGCGACCGAACCGGTCACGTACCTCTACGGCGGCAGCAGCTACTGGAACGGGGTCTGGAAGACAGCGTTCTGGAACGACCGCATCCAGCGGGTTGCGCGTCTTCCCGGACCGGCACCTGGGTTCCTTTCTGCAGCCATAGCGTCGCCAAGGTACGACGGCGTTCTCTTCACGGACCAAGGTGGTCCGCTCCGAGGCCGCGAGATCGTTGCGTCGACCGCCGTCACGTTCTTTGGCGAGCCGTTGGCCGAGATCGCGCAAGTGGATCTCGATCAGGCGGGGTTGCGGATCTGGCGTACGCCCGGGTCGCCGCGACTTTCGACCTGGACGATAGGCCTGAAACCGAACGGCGACATAGTCGAGCCGGTGCGCGTCTACGTCTACGGGTGCGCGAAGGGACGCCTCGAACTCACGTTGTTGGGAAAGCAGGGCACGCCGGTCGTGATCGCGGTGGATGGCACCCGGGTTATGCGGATACCGCTTGCATCAGAAGAGGTCTGGAGCGGCTCTGTCCCGGCACCGAAAAACGCGAACGGCGCAGGAAGATGCACGTTTGAGATCCGGAGCGCCGGCCTGGTCGGATCGACCAGGGTCGCGTTCGTCAGAATGTAGCTCGACCTGCGCGGCCGACGACGACGAGTCGGACGAGCCGCTGCTGGACGCTGTCGGGGAGTTCGCGCTCGGCGCGCTTCGTCCCCTCCGCAACCTCCTCCGTGGTCAGAAGATCGAACGTAGAGATGTGCCGACCGCGAATCCGGTCCAGCGCCGCCTCGCGGCTGATTGTCCCCGCGGTTGTAAGCAGTCGTTCCTCGTAGCGCACGAACCCGGCCTGCGCGAGTTCGAGTCGCATCGCCTCGGGAGTCGGGAATCTGGTCTCGTCTATCTCCCGGATAGACGGGAAATACGGATTGAGCCAGTACGACTCGAAGTGCTGTGGATGGAAGGTGCTGATCGCGATCCGGCCGTCGGCCGGAACGACTCGCCGCGCTTCGGCGAGTGCGCGGGGACGGTCCACGAGGTGGAGGACGAGTGACATTGTCACCCGGTCGAACCAGCCGTCCCGGAACGGAAGCTGCTCCGCATTTCCCCGGCGTACGCCAACACCTGCCGGGAGAGTCGCGCGGGCGACGGCGACCATCTCGTCGCTCGGGTCGATGCCCCACACCTTCGCACCCGCTTCGTCGACCAACGCAGCCGCGAGCCGGCCGGTGCCGCAACCGACGTCGAGAACGCGCCGGCCGCGCAGATCACCCAGCTCAACCAGGGCTGCGAATGCCTCCCACCAGCTCGCGTCGGTCGGACGAAGCGTGTCATAGCTGCGGGCGCGAGCGTCGAAGTCGGGGCGCGCCGGCGCGGTCACGACTGCGGCTCTCCCCGGGCCGCCGGCGAGCGACCCCGGCGCGCACCCCGATGCACGAGTGTCGGCTCTCCGCGCTCCGCAAACGGAATCTCGATGACGTCGAAATCTGCCGGTACGACCGAGTTGGGAAAGAGTTGCCTCGCCTCCTCGCCGGCCTCGCCGCCGAAGTAGCGGCTCGAGACGTGCGTCAGTGCGAGCATGCGCACTCCCGCTTCCCGGGCGACGAGCGCAGCTTCACCTGCGGTTGAATGGCCGGTCTCACGTGCTCGCTGTAGCTCGTCGGCACAAAAGGTCGCCTCGTGGACGAGCAGGTCGGCTCCTTCTGCGGCGGCGACGACCGTGGCAGCAGGCGCCGTATCGCCGCTCAGAGCGACCGAGCGGCCCGGCCTCTCGGGCCCGAGAATCTGATCGGGGTGCACTGTCTCGCCCCCGGCGAGGGTCACGGTCTCGCCCCGCTGCAGGGCCCCGCGCTCCCGCCCGGGCGGCACGCCGAGGTCGGCGGCGATCGCGACGTCGAAGCGGCCTGGCCGTGCGGCCTCCGCAATCAGGTAGCCGATGGCCTCGGTGCGGTGGTCAACGGCAAAAGCACGGATCTCGTAGCCGGAGCGAGGGAGTACGTCTCCGGGTCCGATCTCTACCGTCTCGATCGGGTATGTCACCTTCCCGAAGACGCGGCGGAGTGCGCCGAGGAGGTCGCGAAGCCCGCTCGGGCCGTAGACGGTCAAAGGCACCTCGCGCCCGCGCAACGCGAACGTCTTGAGCATCCCGGGAAGGCCGAGATAGTGATCGGCGTGCAGATGGGTGAGAAACACCTCCTCGAGATCCACGAGGCCCACGTCGGAACGGAGCAACTGCCGCTGGGTACCCTCGCCACAGTCGATCAACAGGCGGTCACCCCCACGGCGCACGAGCGTGGCCGACGTAGCCCGGCGGGCTGTGGGAGCCGAACCCGACGTCCCGAGGAACACGACATCGAGGTCCACAGTCGGGGAGTCTACCGGGGTCAGAGGCCGACCCGGATTCGCGACCGGCCAGAGCGGGCGATTTGGCCTTCGGCACCGCTAGGGGAGCTTGAGTATCTGACCCGCCTCGATGGTCGTGCCCGATAGGTGATTCAGATCACGAAGCTTCCAGACACCGTCTCGCGGGTCGCCACCGTACGCGGTGGTCGCGATCGACCAGAGGGTGTCGCCGGACTGCACGCGGTATGACCTTGCCGAGGCTCCGGCGTCCGAATCGCGTGCGATGAGCGCCCAGGCAGCGACGGCAACGGCGAGAACGAGAAGAAGACGACCGAACATATGTTCGATAGTATGCACGAACATATGTTCGGTGTCAAGTGCTGTGCCAGATTACCCGAGCGTGCGCGAGAATGTCCTCGATCGACGGTCGCTCGACTCGGCCACGAAACGCACGGCTATCGTGGCTGGCGCGAGGCGCCCCACCCTGCGGAAGGCGAATGCCACCGGCCGATGTGGCAGCGCCGTTGCTCCATGGCAGCCAGTGCTCGCGGCCGTACGTGTCTCCATCGCTGCCGCGGCCGCAGGGGCCCGGAGACGCCCGGGGAACAGGCAAGCAACGACGGTTGCGCCCTCCAGGGCCTTGGCAGAGAAGCGGATCGTCCGACGCTCCGTGACGACCCAGGCCGGGGCGACCGCACCAATCACCCTCCTTGCGGGAAACCACGGCGCCACCGAGTCCGCGCACCCGGTGGCCGTCTCGGTGATGGCGGCCTGCACGGCTGCGGCAGAGAGCCGCGGCGTGCCGTCTACCTGGTGGAGTGCCGCCTGGAACCCTCCGCGCTCGGCATCGTCGTAGAACCCGAAGAAGTTCAACTCCGCCACCTGGGGGTCGCACGCAACGCTCCGGACGAGCGACGCATAGATCCCCGCCTGCGTCTCCTCGCTGGTGACCGCAACGTTCTCCTCCCCGGCATAGCCGGGCAGTCCAACCGTGGCGACCTGCCAGCCGACCTCGTCGAGATAGAGCCGGAGACCGTTCACGGTGGTCGGTTGTGGTGTGTCCCGGAATGCGTCCCAGATTGCCTGCTTGATCCGTCCGAGATCTGCGAAGCCGGCGTTTGGCCAGGCAGAACCACGGGTCAGTGGGTCGGTCGGGCGATCGGGGTAGGAATGGAAGCTGAGCCCGTCCATGAGGGGGAGCTGACGGCCGCTCGCGCGGTACCAGGTTCCGAGGGCGGCGAGAAAACGCACGGGCGAGGTCGAGATGTTGTTCGGTGCGTTCGGTCGGTCGTTGCCTCGCGGCGAGAGGCCGATGCCGACCACGAGGATCGTCGGGTCCACGGCCTTCAGCGCGTCGTAGCCGGCGGCGAGGAAGGCACCCGCGATGGCGGCCGACGCGTTCGAGCCATCGCGCCGAAACTGTGGCCGCAGGAATGCCGGCTGGTTCGGCTCGTTCATGACTGCGTACTGCTTCACGGTCGGGTACCGGTTCGCAACTCCGGTGAGCCAGGCAGCAAAGGCGGCAGGGCGGGCAAGGCCTGCCTCTACCTCCCGGGTTGGGTAGGGGTAGACCGCGAGCACGACACGCAGTCCGGCCAGCTCCGCGGTCTGTATCGCCAGGCCAAGAGCATCCTCATCCGGGATCGACAGAGGGTCGCTCGGCGTCCACCTGACGGTCATCACCGACTGCCGGAGGCCGAGCCCTACCATCCGGGAGAAGAACATGGCCCCCGAGTCGGCCGCCCATTTTCCGGTGTCGTCATTTGCGCCGATGTCGGCGGCAGGCGCTGCTCGCGCTACCGCGAGAGCCACTCCCGTGAGCGCCGCCAAAGCAAATGACACTGCCACCGCTCTCCGCACCCGACCCCTCCAGTGACGCACATCCCGCCTGAACCCCAGCCGGGCAGGAGGCATTCTAACGGCGTCCCGGCAGGCACGCGAGATGTTCGATCAGCGCGTCGAGTAACCGGGAGGAGCCGAACCGGCGCGGGTCGTCTGCGACGAGGCCCGTCTCGGCCTCGGCAGCTGCGACTGCCGCCCGAGCGCCGTGGTCGTCGAGGTTGCTTGTGTTGAGCGCGATGCACGCGACCGAAGCGCGCCGACAGGGCAGCGAGACCCGCTCGTGCAGTTCCACAAGCTCGGCCAGCGGGAGTAGAGGGTGACCGGGGTAGCCATCAATCTCGGTTGCGCCTGCCATGTGACACAGGACGAACGCGTGCGGAGCGGCACCGTGGATGAGGCCGAGTGTGACACCGGAATACCCGGGATGTGAAAGCGAGCCCTGGCCCTCGACGAGAAGCAGATCTCCCCCGCGCCGGCCTCCTTCGATCACGAGCTGCTCGGCAGCACCGGCAATGAAGTCCGCAACGACGGCGTCCACGGAAATACCCCAGCCCGCGATCGCGATACCGGTCTGCCCGGTCGGCACGAACCGGGCGGAGATCCCACGCTCCTCGGCCTCACGGGCGAGCTCGAGCGAGACGGTCATCTTGCCGATCGCACAGTCGGAGCCGACCGTGAGGACGATATCGCCGGGTACGTCGAGATTGGCACCTGTCGCCACCTCGAGACCGGCGGGCGGCCGCCGCAGGTCACGCAGCGTCGCACCGGATGCGGCCGCGAGAGTGGCAAGCTCGGGGTCGTCCTCGATGAACTCGTGGAGGCCGTTGTCGATCCCGATCCCCTGCAGGATGCACTCCCGCAGAAGCTCTCTCCAGGAGGGCGGAAACCGTCCACCGACCGTCGCGACGCCGACGAGCGCCGCCTCCGGACGGAACGGAAGCACCGAAGCGACGTCGCCCACGATCGGCACCCCCCGCTCCTGCTCTCCCACACGCGTCGAGTCGAGGATCGCAACGACCTCGTCCTGCCCGTAGCGCAGCACGCCGTTCATCGTCTTCGCCCAGTGTGGATCCCCGGAGTAGCCCTCGGCGAGAATCATCAGTCGTCGCGGGGAGCTACCCGACACCGAGGCCTGGCCCATCTGACGGAACCTGAAAACCGTCGGCGAACAGCACGCCGGGGCAAGGATCCTCGGCCAGAAGCAGGTTGCCGTCGAGGTCTACGTGGTCGCAGAGCGGGGCGATGACACAGCCGGCTGCGATCCCGATCCCCGATTCGACCATGCATCCCACCATCACTCCGAGGCCGAGGGCGCGCGCGGCGTGGGCCATTCTGATGCCCTCGCGGATCCCTCCGGACTTGGCAAGCTTGATGGTGATTCCGTCTGCGATGTCGGCGCATCGCACGACATCGGACAAGGTGTGGCAGTCCTCGTCCACGTAGATCGGGAGCGGCGAGCGCGCCTTCAGCTCCTCTGCCCCCGGATCTCCCGCCGGCAACGGCTGCTCGACGTAGGAGACACCGAGCTCGGCAAGCTGTGGAATGGCATCGAGCGCCTCGGCAAGCGACCACCACTCGTTGACATCAACCTGGAGGGGAAGGTCGGTGCGGGAACGGACAGCACGGACGCGCTCGACATCGAGGCCGTCGGCGCCCCCGAGCTTCAACTTCAATCGCCTGAACCTGCCCGTGACCTTCTCTGTTCGGCGGGCCATGTCGTCCGGGTCTCCGAGCCAGATCGTCCACGACGTCGGCGGCCCGACCCGCGGCAGACCGAGGAGGCGCCAGACCGGAACCCCGAGGATCTTGCCCTGGAGATCGTGGAGGGCGCCGTCGAGCGCCGCCTTGGCTGCGTGCTCACCCGGGAACTCGGCCAGTCGAGCGCCGATCTGCTCGAGGTCGAACGGGTCGTCGCCAACGAGCGCTCCGTGCTCTTCGATGAACGCGAGTGCGGAAGTAGGCGTCTCCTCGTAGCGCTCGATCGGGGCTGCTTCGCCCCGTCCAACGTGGTCGCCGCGCCGGATCTCGACCTGCACGACGTCATCCCAGTCATTCGATTCCCGCGCGATCGTGAACGTCTCGGCCAGTTGCAGCCTGACGACGTCGGCGTGAATCTCCATCGGGCAATAGTACGTCTTGCTGATCCCGAGCATGCGGGAACCGCGAGACAACGTGATGCGCCCGGAAGGATTCGAACCTTCGACCTCGCGCTCCGGAGGCGCGCGCTCTATCCCCTGAGCTACGGGCGCTCGAGCAGCCAGTGTACTGACGGTCGGGTAGGGTCGAGCGATGGCTCTCGTGCTCTACGACAACCCGCTGTCGTCCAATGCCCTCAAGGTGCGTTTCCTGCTTGCCGAGCTCAGCCTGCCCTACGAGCGGCGGACGGTGCCGTTCGACCTTCCCCGGCCCGAGTGGTATGTGGCGGTGAACCCGGTCGGAGGCATTCCGGCGCTCGCCGACGACGGTGTCGTGCTAGCGGAGTCGAATGCAATCCTGCGCTACCTCGCAGGCCGCGAGCAACGTGACGACCTCTACCCGGCCGACCTGCGGGGCAGAGCAGCGGTGGACGAGTTCCTCGACCGCTTTGCCCTGACCTTTCGCCCCGCCTTCTTCCGGTACGAATCGCCCGCGCTCGGATTCGTCCTCGGCAAGGGCATGCTGGGCGGCCCGCCGCGCCCGGACGAGCTCGAGCAGGTCGCCGCAGCTATCGCCTCCACGATGGAGCTGCTGAACAGCGTGGTCGGCCCATCCGGTTTCGCGCTCGGCCGATTCACGATCGCCGACGTCGCTGCCGCGCCGATCCTGTTCCGCACCACGAAGACCGGTCTCGACCTCGAGCGCTACGACAATCTCGCGCGCTGGCGTGAGACGCTGCTAGCACGGCCTTCGTTTGCCGAGGCCGATCCCGTCACCTGATCGGGGTTCCCCGGTCGCGGCGAGAGAATCCTCCCATTTGCTGGCATAAAGGGTATAATGGCAGAGTGGAACTCGAGATAGACGACCCTCTCAGTATCGATGCCGAGCCTGCCCCGGATCACACGCAGAACGCGCAGCCACGCCACAGCGGAGGTCGTTGCACGCCCCGCCCCTGCCCGTCAGCTCGACGCTAGCGGCCTCACCTGGGTCAACGTCGTCGGGCCCGACGTCGAGACGGCCACCCTGCTTGCGGAGCGCTTCGGTTGGCATCCCCTCGACGTCGAGGACATCGTCTCGAAGCGCCAGCGCCCGAAGGTAGACGACTACGAGGATGACGGCTATCTGTTCATCGTCCTCCACTTCCCGGTCTACGACAAGGCGGTCCAACGGCTGAATGCCGCCGAGATCGACGTCTTCATCGGACCCGACTACCTCGTCACGATCCCCAACCGAGAGCTCCTGCCTGTGACGCGGCTCTTTGCCCGCTGCGAGCACGACGCTTCCCTCCGTGAGGGACTGTTTGCCAAGGGCACGGGGCGGCTGCTCTACGAGGTGCTCGACGACCTGTTCGACTACTGCTTCCCGATCCTCGACAAGATCGGGCACAAGCTCGATTCCATCGAGGACGACATGTTCGAGGGCTATGCCGAGGATGTCGTACGCGACATCTCGAACGTCAAGCAGGAGATCATCTCGTACCGCAAGGTCATCAAGCCGGGCCGGTCGACACTCCGGGCGCTCGAGCGGCGCGTGGACAAGTTCCTGTCCGAGGAACTCGATCTCTACTTCGACGACATCGTCGATTCGGCCGAGAGAATCTGGGATCAGCTCGACAACTACAAGGAGGTTGTGGACGGCCTCGAGTCAACGAACGAGTCGGTGATCTCGCACCGCCAGAACGATGTCCTACGGGTGCTCACCATCTTCAGCGTGCTCGTGCTGCCGCTCACCCTGATCTCCGGCATCTTCGGGATGAACGTCGCCTTCCCCGGAGCGGGCTCGACGATCGCATTCTGGATCGTGCTCGGATTCATGCTGGCGACGATCATCGGCATGTTCGGTTTCTTCCGCCTCAAACGCTGGCTCTAGGGGCCCCACTGCCAGTCAATGCTGCCACCGTTGAGCGGCTTGGACGCACGCGTGGATGGGTGGCTCACTGCGGCACTGACCGGCTGCTGTGCGTGCCTGACTGCCCCGCGGAGTGGGATGCGGGGCCTCTCGCTCCCCTCACGTCGCCATCAACGACCGGCCGGCTGCACGGGTGTACTGGAGGCACGGGGTACGAACGTAAAGCGCCTCGATGGGGTACGCCGTGCCCGAGTCGTCGGTCACCGAAGACGGTTCTCCGGAGGCGATGACCAAGAGGAAGTCATTTCGGAACTCGAGACCAATTTTTCGTCTGCTCGCTCGGAAAGCAAGCGGCTACCGGAGGATGAACGAAGCGGTTCGACCTTTTCGCTGGGACGCTCTGGGGTGGCATGATGCTGGTACCGGGAACGTTCATCGTCGGCCTGGTTGCCGCCGGCGGCACTGCGGGTCCCGGCCGCGTACCGGAATGGCGCAAATGCCGTTGGGTGGGCTCTCGTTCGGCCGCCTCAACTTCATCCCCCAGATGTTCCTGATTCTCAGCTCGATCGCCTACAACTGCCTCCACGATCTGTTTGCAGTCAACGCCCTGGCCAACGCGCTGGACGTCCCCTTCAGTGCAGCGCTTTTCGCAGTCACTGGGCTCGAGATAACGATCGTCTGCATCGGTGTCGCTCTGATGGAGAAGATCGGCTACCTGGTCACCGGCGTGATGTTCGTGATCGTCATCTTCCTGATCATCGGCGCGGCTGGATTGCCCGCCGCACCGGCTCCGCAAGACAGCAGCGGCGTGCCTGTCCCGCAGGTACTCGTGGCGATAATGCTGGGTCTGGCCCTCACGATCTCACGGTCCGTCCAAGCCTCCGACGTTTCACGCACCCTGCCTGCCACAATTTCGCCGCGGAAGGTGTTTGCCGGCGTCTTTCTCGGCATCACGGCGCTGCTGCTGCTCGGCGGACTCGGGGCATGGACGTCTACCAGTGCTGCGCTGGATAATCCGATGGTCGCGTTGGATCGCTGCTTGGTGGGGGCGGGACGGCAACCGTTGCGCTGATCATGCTGGGAACGTCACTGGCGGCGGTAAATGGCTTCAACGCCTTTAGAACTCGAATCAAAATGAGACTTGTGCCGCCGGAACGCGCTGGGCGGCACGCTGCTTCGTCCTCGGGTTTGCGCTGATCTCTGGCTGGGTTTCGCGCGATGTCCTCGGTGGCGGCGGACTCGGAGACATCGTCGGAGTGCTTCTGGGCGCAATGCTCTACCTGCTGCTGCGCCGGGATCCCCCTGTCCAGGCCGTGTAATCGTCGCACCAACGACCTCGGTCCCGGGAGGAACCCGGACAAGAATGACGGGAGCCGACTGCTCGTCTGCCACCGGGGATCGAAGGCCTTCGCCTTCAGGTGCATCGAGATCCTGCCGATAGGTGTTCTGTTCGAGTGGTACCCACCCACCCCGAGGAGAACGATCGTGACTGCAGCACAGTTCGAGACCCTTGACGCAGAAGAGGTAGAAGGACTCCTGAGGGATCGCTTCGAGACCCTCACCTCGCGCGGCTGCCCGCCTGCGAGCGCAGCCGTGATAGCGAGTCACATCGAGATCGAGGTGCATGACGCCATC
>SHVL01000072.1 GCA_009694305.1 Thermoleophilia bacterium | reverse complement strand
GTTCCTCAAGTTCCTCCGCACCCTCGACCGCGAACTCCCCCAAGACCTCGACCTGCACCTGATCGTCGACAACTACCGCACCCACACACAAAAACGTCGACGCCTGGCTCGCCAAACACCCACGCTTCCACCTCCACTTCACCCCGACCTCGAGCAGCTGGCTCAACCTCGTCGAACGCTGGTTCCGCGAACTCACAGACAAAGCGATCTGCCGCGGCGTCTTCCACAGCGTCCCCGGCCTGATCGCAGCAATCGAGGAGTTCCTCGCCGCCCACAACGACGACCCCAAGCCATTCGTCTGGACCGCCTCGATCGACTCGATCCTCGCCAAGGTCGGACGCTGTAAAGCTGTTTTAGAGACAGTGCACTAGTAGACCGATCCGGAGCTTGACGAGAGCGCCTTGTTCGCGGCGCCGAGCGTGTAGGCCGCCGCGGCCCCTACGGTGATATTGCTCCAGGTGCCCACGGCGAACTGCTGGCCCACGGGAACCCGCTGAACACTGACCGGTGTGTAGATCAGCGGGATGCCCGAGCTGCACGTACGGGTGATAACGGCCGTGACCGACAGGAGATAGGCGCCGTTCCCGGTGCCGAAGACCGTGCCTGTCCCGCCCTGCGTGACGCCTACCGCCGAGGCCTCGTCGATGCCGATGCCGCGTGGAGCAGAGGCAGTCCCATCCTGCTGGAGCCGGGCGAGGAAGGTGACCAGCCGGCCCATCCGGTCGCGAACGGCGAAGTGCGAGTCAGTGAGGACGTTCGTCAGGATGGGTGGCACCGAGAACAGCGCGGGCCCCAGGGAGACCGTCGCGTCGTAGGGGTTGGCGAGGACGGTCGAGGAGTAGGCGGTGCCGTTGAGCGCTGCGAAGACGTAGTTGCCGATCACCGCGAGTCCGGCGCTCGTGCCGCCGACCGGGTATCCCGCGTTGATGCGCTGGTTGACAGCGGTCTGCAGCGCGGTGTTCGACCAGAGCCGGACATAGGTAGCCTGATCGCCACCGGCGATGAACACGATCTCGGCCTTCGCAATGGCGGCGGCCACCACGGGGCTGTTGGCTCCGGCGACAGACGAGATCACAATCGAAGTGACAGAGTTTGCACCAAAACCTACGAGCCACTTGTTGTAGCCGTTGCTCCCGCTTGTACGCAGCACCACCACGTCGCCGTACTTGCCCACGCCTCGCGCACCACCCTGGGCGAGGAGCCACTTCATGCCCACGTCGCTGTCGGTGCCGCCGCCGGCGAGGAGTGCTCCGCCGAGCGGGGTTGTGGTGACGTCGGTCGTGCTCCCGTCAAAGTAGGTCTTGTACCCGGGGTCAACCGGTCGTGCGCCGTTCGCCTGTCCGGCGATCAGCGCGCTGACAATGAGCACCAGTCCGATCGACGCTCCGAGTATTCGTGAGATCTGCATATTGATCCTGTTCGATGCTCCACCTGCTCGCCGACGACTTTTCGGGGCGAACTACGACCACGGACTTTACAGGTATCAGCGTCGTGGTCTTTCACGTAGCGTCAACGATGGTGTCAGCCGCCGTGCCCGGCGCGTTGCTCCGGCCTCTGTTGCATCCGTGGTTGCAGCAAAGTCTCCGACGCGACCACGGCCTGCCCGCGTGATCCGGTCTCCCACACGGCGGTTGCTCCTTCGGGCGCGCGTGGGATCGTCTCAAACGCTCCCGACCGGCGTGGATGAGGTGGAAGTGACCACTGCTGACAACGGTCTCCAGGCATACGGGGTTGTTCTTGACCGGGGGGCTCGTGACAGGAGATTGCGCGCCGACCCCGTAGACCGACACATGGCTCCAAGAGCTCCCTATCTCTACTCGTCCTTGCGGGGTTTCGTACTCGGTGCCTTTGCCTATCTCCTTCGCGAGCTCGACGAGGGAGCCGAGCTTCCGGTCGCCTTCGTGGAGCACGAGCACGCCGGCGGGCCCGCGCTGTACGAATACCGCCCGCTCGTGCGCGCGTTCGTCGAGGAGCGTGCGGCGCGGCTGCGCGGAAGGGACGACGCCCTGATTGCCCTCGAAGAGCTGCAGCGAGAGCCCGCCGCGGCGATCTTCGCGCGCGCCCACGTCGGCAGGCGCCCCTCCGAGGACGAGGCACTCTTCCGCACGATTCTGCTCGGGCTCCTCGTTGCGACGGCAGAGGCGTGCGGCGGGTTCGACTGGGACGACGAATCGTTCGATCGTGCCTACACGGAGCTCGAGCGGTCGCTGTACGGCGAGCGACGGACATACGCGGCGGTGGCGCCGCTCGTCGGGCTCTCGGTAGCACCGCAGCTCGAGCTCGTGGCCGGCTTGCGGGTGCGCGCCGTTGCCGACGGTGAGCTCGCCCGCCACTGGCCCGAGGTTGCGTCGTTGGTGCCGAAGGACTTCGGGCGAGAGACTGATCGCTACTGCGTGCTCGAGCTCCGAGCTGCTCTTGCTGCCGACGAGGACCCGCCCGATGCACCGGCCGAGATTGCCGATGCTGTGACCGCGATCCGGCTTGCGACGGCCGCGCCTCTCGCGGCCGGGCCCGTGCTCTTCGAGACGCTCGACGGCCGTCCGTTCGGGGTCCGGCCCGTCCTGCCGATTGCCGCGACGCAGCCACCCGGAGAGGCGACACGGCTCGACTCGTTCCGCGGGGCTCTTGCTGGTGCGTTGCTTCTGCGCCTGACGCTCGCCGACGCAGACAGCTCTCTCGCCGAGGCACTCGATCGCTGGGAACTGTCACTGTTTCAGCAGGAACCGTTTCGCTCGGAGCAGCTTCGCGCGACGTTCGATGCCGTCCTCGGGGAGACCTGGCCGCTGCGGGCCGCCGTTCTGCTCGAGGCGGATCCCACCGGGCGGGCGGGCCTGCATGCAGACCTGATCGGGCTTGCTCGCGGAGAGGCGCACACCGCTGTCGCAGCGGATGCTGCGCGACGCGTCCTCGTCGAAGCCCTGCAACACGGTGATCGTCTTGCGCTGCAGCGCGAGCTGGACGAGGCGCTGCTCGGCGTGCGCGACCGTCGTGCGCTCCGCCTGGCCGGCTGAGCCCGGGTCTGCCGCAAGAAGCGAGACCCTGGCCTGGGTCGGTCATCTAGGATAGGTCAATCGCAGAAGGGCGGCTCATCCTCCTGACCGGTGCCACGGGCTATGTCGGCGGCCGCTTGCTTCGCGCGCTCGAGGCGCGGGGTGAGCGCGTTCGCTGTGTCTCCCGCCGGCCCGAGTATCTACGGCCGAGCGTCTTGGGCACGACGGAGGTCGTGAAGGGGGACGTGCTCCAGCCAGAGACGATCGCACCCGCTCTGGCCGGTGTAGACAGCGTCTACTACCTCGTGCACTCGATGAGCTCGAGCCGTCCGTTCGACGCGGACGATCGGGTAGCTGCGCAGTCGTTTGGCGAGGCCGCCAGGCTCGCCGGTGTCCGCAAGGTGATCTATCTCGGTGGTCTCGGGAAAGGCGACCTCTCCGCTCATCTTGCGTCCCGGCAGGAGGTCGGGGAGATCCTCCGTTCCTCTGGCGTGCCGACGATCGAGTTCCGCGCCTCGATCGTGATCGGCTCGGGAAGCGCATCCTTCGAGATGATCCGGGCGCTCGTCGAGAAGCTGCCGGTGATGGTCACGCCCCGCTGGGTTCGCGTGCGTGCGCAGCCGATCGCGATCGAGGACATCCTCGCCTACCTGCTCGAGGCGCTCGACCACGAGCCGGATGGAGGCGAGGTGTACGAGATCGGTGGCGCCGATCGCGTCACCTACCTCGAGTTGATGCACGAGTACGCCTCGCAGAGGGGCCTGCGACGCACGATGATTCCGGTACCGGTGCTCACGCCGCGGCTCTCGAGCCTGTGGTTGTGGCTCGTCACGCCCGTGTACGCGGGCGTTGGCCGAAAGCTCGTGGACTCGCTGCGTAACGAGACCGTGGTCGAAGACCCCCGGGCACTCGAGCTCTTCGCTGTGAGGCCACGCGGCGTGCACGACGCGATTGCCCGTGCACTCGTGTTCGAGGACAGGGAGATTGCGGAGACACGCTGGTCGGACGAGGTGTTTGCCGAGAAGCCGGCGTACGGGGGAACGCGCCGTGGGTCGCGCCTCGTGGACTCGCGTTCGATTGTCGTCCCGGTGCCTCCGGCTGCAGCCTTCGCGCCGATTCAGGTGATCGGCGGCAAGGCAGGCTGGTACAACGGGTCTCTGCTCTGGCGGTTGCGCGGACTGGCCGATGTCGTCGTGGGCGGCCCGGGGCTCCGGCGAGGGCGGCGCGATCCGGTGGGTCTGAAGGTCGGCGATGCGCTCGACTTCTGGCGGGTAGAGGCAATCGAGCCGGGTCGGTTGCTGCGCCTCGGCGCCGAGATGAAAGTGCCGGGTCGAGCATGGCTGCAGTTCGAGGTCTCTCCGGACAAGGACGGCTCCGGCTCGGTCGTCTCCCAGACGGCGATCTTCGACCCCGCGGGTCTCTTCGGTCTCGTCTACTGGTACGCGCTGTGGCCGTTCCACGGCTACATCTTTGGCGGGATGTTGAAGAACATCGCGGCGGCTGCCGTTCGTGCGCAGAGCTGACACACAGACGGAACAGACACGTCACACCTCTGCCTCTAGCCTGATGCACATGGACGAGGCACGCAGAGTGATGGAGCGACTGGAGCGGATCGACGCACTCGACCGGGCAACCGCGAGCCCGGCAGATGTCCTCCGGGAAGTGCGCGGACTTCTCGACGATGCCGAGGCCTGGGTACGAGTCGAGGGAGGTGATGCGGCAGACGATGCGGTGACGCGACTTCGCGAGGCGCTTGCGCGCGACGCGGTTCCGGCCTGAGCCTGGATCGACGCTGAGGCCGGCCGACAGCGCCTTCCTGCCTCCGAGTTCGTGTTCCGGCCTGTCTTGCAGCGCGCGTTCCGGTTGCTCCGCGATGGCCTACACTGACGCCGTGATCACGGATTGGCACGAGATCGAGGGCAGGCAGAGGAAGAAGGGTCACATTGCGGCCTCGTGGCAGAACCTGACCGGTACCAACTCTGTCTGCGCCGGCGTTCAGCGCATTTCGATCGCGTCCGGCTACTGGGCGACCCCATTGCATCTCGAGGGCTCGGAGGAAGAGATCTTCTACGTGCTCTCGGGCACCGGAGTGTCGGTGCAGGGTGACGGGGAGAGGCAGGAGGCGTTCGCTGTTGGCCCGGGCGATTGCCTCGTGCATCTGGCCCTCGAGCACGCCCACACGATCGGTGCGGTAGCCGACGACCTCGTCGTACTGGCTTTCGGCCAACGTCATTACGCGTCGAATACGCTGTTGCCGCGAGCCGGTGTGTCGTGGTTCGGGCCCACCTGGGTGCTCGAGGGAGCCCCGCAAGACCACCCCTTTGCACGGGAGGCAGCCGTCGGCCCTCCCACGTGGGATACGTTGGCCGACCGACCGCCGCGCATCGTCAACGTGACGGATGTTCAGGCGACGGAGCGGGGGGCACAGACGGAGACGGTGCGAAGTGTGGTTCGCAAGCTCGGAGACCGGGCTGGATCGGAACGCACGGGGCTCTCGCACTACGTCGTGCAGCCCGGGAAACTGATGAACCCACCGCACGCGCATGCGGCAGAGGAGGAGATCTTCGTCGTTCTCGAGGGTAGCGGCGTGCTCATGCTGTACCCGGCCCCCGATGCGGCAGGCGAGATCGAAGAGTTCCCCTTGCACGCGGGTTGCACGGTCGCCCGTCCCGCGGGCACGCGGCGGGCCCATGCTCTGCGGGCGGGAGCAGACGGCCTCACGCTCCTTGCCTTCGGAACGCGCGACCCGAACGACATCGTCTACTACCCCAGGTCGGGAAAGATCTTCTTCCGTGGGGTTGGAGTCATAGGGCGGCTCGAGCAGGCCGACTACTGGGACGGTGAGGATTGAAATCCGGGCTCACGTCTCCGAGTACGGATCCACCGCCGTGCACGGGCCCTGCACCGCCTCCGGTTCTTCAGGGTGCGTACGGTCGGGCCAAAGCCCCGTTGCGTCTCTGCCGGGTGATTCGGCCCGGGCGGTTTGCCGCGTACGCAAACGGTGTAGTGGCGGTCACGGGGCCGCACGATGCCGGCTCCGCTCGCCCCGGCGGCCGGAGTGAGCGCCGTGCGGTTCGACAAGATGATGGATCCGGGTTGCAGGAGAGCGAGTAGCAGCGGTGAACGAGGCGCAATGGGATTCGTCCGCCTGCTGCCGCGCTCTTCCTCTCGCACCCCAATTCCGGTGGTCGATGATGGGCCGGATCTCGCCATGAGCGAGCTCGAGCCAGAGACTCCCACCGATTTCGAGGAACTCGACCGCGCGCTGCCCGTTGCGCAAGCGCCGGTGGTTGTCGCATCGCCGGACATCGAGGAGCCCTCCATCTCTGCCGTCGCCCCCGCTACCGTCTTCGTGCCACAGGCGCCAACGCCTGGCGCGACCGGTACCAGGATCATCGTCTTCGCGAATCAGAAGGGCGGCGTCGCCAAGACGACCACCACGCTGAATCTCGGAGTCGCCTTCAAGGAGATGGGCTATCACGTTCTGCTCATCGATCTCGACCCGCAGGGCAACCTGACGATGAGCCAGGGACTCAATCCCGACACGATCGAGACCTCGATGTTCGACGTGCTCGTGCGGAAGATCCCGATCTCGGATGTGATCGAGCGGCGCGAGGTGGATCTCGCGGTGGCGTCGATCGACCTTGCCGGTGCCGAGCTTGCGTTGGCGGCGCTCATCGGACGCGAGCGTTCGCTCGAGAAGGCGCTCGTCGAGGTGCGCGACCGCTACGACTTCATCCTGATCGACACGCCACCCTCGCTCGGTCTCCTGACGATCAACGCCTTCGTGGCAGCCACCGGAGTGATCGTGCCGGTGCAGTGTGAATACCTCGCCCTGCGCGGCCTCGTCCAGCTCGAGAACACGCTTACGATGGTGCGGGAGAACCTGAACCCGAGGGTCGGGATCGAGGGAATCGTGCCGACGATGTACGACGGTCGCACGCTCCACGCGCGCGAGGCGGTGGAGATTCTCGAGGAGAACTTCGGTGATCTCGTCTACAGGACGCGGATCAGGAAGACCGTTCGCTATGCGGAGGCTCCGGTGAAGGGCAGCTCGGTTCTGGGCTACGACCCGACCGGTGCCGCTGCCGAGGCGTATCGTGAGCTTGCGAAGGAGGTACTGCATGGCGCGCAAGCGAGCGAGCATGCGTGAGGGGCCGCTAGCCGAGCTGTTCCGTGCGACCGAGGCCGCCCAGCGCCAGGAGGGCGACGACGATCCCACCGACGAGCCGCTGCCGCTGCCGCCCGCGGCCGACGAGCAGCAGACGGTGCTGCTGCCACCGCCTTCGAGCGCGCCTGCGCCCGAGGCTCCCCCGTTCAGTCGTCGCGACGAGGCTGCGCTCGAGGAGACGGTCGAACACGTTCACGACTTTCACTCCGTCCCGGATGCACTCGCCGAACAAGCGGTCGAGGTGGCCGAGGTGATCGTCGCCCCGGTGGCGTCGGCGCCGGGCCCCGTCGTCAAGCGGGCTCGGAAGGCCGCTGAACCGATCGCGAAGCCTGATCGGCCCTACGAGCCGCCTGCGAGCAGGTTCATCGGGTCGATGCCCGAGGGCGCACCGAGGCTCAATGTCGGCGGTGAGGCTGCGTTGTACCTTGCCGTGATCCGTGTGGTCGGCGTCGGCGGCGGTGGGCTCAACGCCGTCAACAGGATGATGGACGCCGGAATCGCGCAGGTTGACTTCATTGCCGTCAACACCGACATGCAGCAACTCAACCTGTCGGAAGCCCCCGTCAAGATTCACATCGGCGAGAGCCTCACGCAGGGCCTCGGCTCGGGTGCCGACCCGGATACCGGTCGGAAGGCAGCCGAGGAAGCCTACGACCAGATGCGCTCGGCGCTGCGTGGCTCGGACATGGTCTTCGTCACCGCAGGAGAGGGTGGAGGAACAGGAACGGGCGCAGCACCGGTCGTGGCGAGAATCGCCCGGGAACTCGGCGCACTCACCGTCGGGATCGTGACGACGCCGTTCCGGTTCGAGGGCACAAGGCGTCGCCAGTCGGCGGACACGGGTGTCGAGATGCTGCGCGCTGCGTGCGACACGGTGATCGTGATCCCGAACGACCGGCTGCTCGACGTCCTCGACCGATCTACCTCGATGGTCGATGCGTTCAAGGTCGCCGACGACGTGCTCCGTCAGGGTGTTCAGGGCATCTGCGACCTGATCACGATGCCGGGCCTGATCAACCTCGACTTCGCGGATGTCCGCACGATCATGTCGGATGCCGGTTCGGCGCTGATGGGGATCGGATATTCGGAGAGCGCAAACCGGGCCCGGGAAGCGGCAGAGCGAGCATTGAAGTCGCCGTTGATCGACACGGAGATCACGGGCGCCAGGGGCATTCTCCTCTCGATCGCCGGAGGCGAAGACCTCACCTTGCTGGAAGTCAACGAGGCGGCAGAGGTTGTGCGTGGCGCTGCAACGGACGACACGAACATCATCTTCGGTGCCACGGTCGATGAACGGCTCAACGGCCAGGTGTGGGTGACGGTGATCGCGACGGGCCTCGCTGGAGGCCAGCGCCGGTCATTAGCTCCTTCATTCGTTGCTTCTGCATCGCCGCGCAGTACCTCGAGCGAAGACGCCGAGTTGCCAAGCTTCTTGCAGTAGGAGCACGTTTAGGCGGGACAGGGCTTCATTCTGAACGTGGCTCAGGAGCACGTTGCGCAACAACGGTGCATCCAGGCCTAGACGGCCGGGAGAAGAACTGTGGCGCCAAAGGCGATCGCTGCCACTGTGGTCGCGGTGCCGGCGAGGGCCACCCGGACGTACGGCCGCACCCACGGGCCGGCGAGAGCCAGTGCGCCTGCGGCACCTATCGCCATTCCGGTGAGAAGCTCGACACCGCCGAAGGCGATCCCTGCCGAGAGAGCTGTCTGGGAGTCCACGCCCTGGGAGCCGAGAGCCAGGGCAACGGCGGCGCTCGCAAGGCCGATGTTCCCGGGCGTCAGGGGCAGAATGGCGGCCAACTCGATTGCCGGGACGACGACGAAGGCGGCCCGGAGCGGGTTGTCTATCCCGAAGGCACTACCGACAGCGGTGGCTGCCGCGACCTTGGCGGCAGCGCCGAGAAGCGTCCATCCTGCGATGGCTGCGAGGTCACGGCGAGATGACGCGAGCGATCGGAAGGCAATCAGAACCTGGTTGGCCCTCGAGGGGAGAGAGAAGCGCTGTGATCCGAACGCCAGGAGAGCCGAGCCGGCGACGATCGCTCCGATCACGAGCAACGGCCAGCGGGGCAGGACGCCCCCCATGCTGCCGATAGCGATGAGTGCGCCAAGCCAGACGGTGCGGGTCGCGCCGACGACGGCGGCGGCACCTCCGACGGCCCAGCACCCGCCGTCTGTCACGCGGCCAAAGAGGGCAATCCGTGCGGCCGACCCGACGTGTGCGGGCGCAACGGCGTTCAGACCACAGCCGACGGCGTAGCGGGCGGAGGCGTCAACGACCGGCAACGGCGAACCGCTTGCCCGAAGCGCCGCTCTCCACGCGAGGGCCCCACCCAGGCTCGCCACGGCGAAGGCGATGCCTGCGATCCAGAGGCTGCCCGGATCGGCGGCATCGAGGCCTCTAACGGCCTCACTCACGCGGTCTCCGAGAAGCGAGGGACTGAGACACAGTGCGGCGAGCACTGCGAGGGAGAACCCTGCCGTGGTCAGGTGGTGCTTTGTGAGGTGATTCCCTGTCATGGCCGCACACTCTGGATCGGCGCGCATCCCGCGAAGCTTGAGCGGCCCGGGGCAACCGAGGAATCGCAAGCACGGCGACGA
>SHVL01000071.1 GCA_009694305.1 Thermoleophilia bacterium | reverse complement strand
GCCTCGTCGCCGCGACCGATCTCGTTGCCGCAGGGCGCGAAGTCGTCGTGCTCGAGGCCCGCGACCGGGTCGGTGGACGACTCCTCAACATCGAGATCGGCGGCGAGCCGAACGAGCTCGGTGGCGAGTGGATCGCGCCCTACCAGAGCGAGATGCACGCGCTCCTCGCCGAGCTCGGAATCGAGCTCTTCCACGCCTACCGCGAGGGCGACCACATCTATATCGACCCCGACGGCGTGGTGCATCGCCACGACGACGACCACGATCCGCTGCCCGAGGTTTCGGCCAGAGCCTACGAGGCCGCGGTCGCAAAGCTCGACGCGCTCGTCGAGGAGCTCGACCCGGAGGCGCCGTGGGAGCACCCTCGTGCGGCGGAGCTCGACAGCATCACCTTCGAGCAGTGGCTCGCAGCCGAGATAGACGACACCCTGGCGCGTGACCTGATGCGCGCCTTCATGGCCGGTGGATACATGACGAAGCCTGCCGATATCTTCTCGGTCCTGAGCGCACTCGCGACGGTCGCGGGCGCCGGAAGTGTGGTGAACCTGTTCGAGCCCGACCTCTGTCTGCACTCGCGCGTCGTCGGCGGCTCCCAGCTCATTCCGTTCCGGCTCGCGGAGCCCCTCGGCGACAGGGTCATTCTCGATGCGCCGGTGCGCACGCTGCGATGGACCGAGGGCGGCGTCCACGTCGAAGCAGGAGAGCACCACGTGACGGCCCGTACTGCGATCGTCGCGGTTCCTCCGAACGTCGCCGGGCTGATTCGCTTCGAGCCGTCGCTGCCCGCGTGGCGAATGCGGCTGCACCAGGCGATGACGCAGGGCGACGTGATCAAACTACTCGTCGTCTACGACGAGCCGTTCTGGCGCGCCGAGGGGCTCGCGGGAGAAGGGTTCGCCCCGTACGAGTTCGTCCGCGAGGTGTACGACAACACCCCGCCCGCCGGACGGCCGGGAGTGCTCTGCCTCTTCCTTGCCGGAGAGAAGGCACAGGCAGCCGAGCGACTCGAGCCGGCCGAGCGCCATCGCCTCGTCCTCGACGGTCTCGCACGCTTCTTCGGCCCGCGCGCCCTCGACGCTCTCGAGGTGATCGAACGGGACTGGTCGCAGGAGGAATGGACGCGCGGCGCCTACGCCGCCACGTTCGGGATCGGTGGGCTGTCACGGCACGGTGCCGACCTGAACCGGCCCGTCGGCCCCGTCCACTGGGCGTGCACGGATATCGCGGGTGTCGGCCACATGCACATGGAAGGCGCTGTTCGCTCCGGCCGGGCCGCAGCACGCGCCATCCTCGCAACCGGCTGACACGCGCTAGCCTGCCCGAACAGTGGGTGCCGTGCTCGCGACCGAGAACCTGTGGCGCGCCTGGTCGTTCCAGCCCGTCGTGGTCGGCGGCGGCCTCGTTGCGATCGCATTCTTCCTGCACGGCTGGAGGAGGCTGCGACGGCGCCGCACCGACCTCGCACCGTGGACGCGCATCCCGCTCTTCGTCGCCGGCGCCGTCGTGACCGTGCTCGCCATCATCTCGCCGATCGACGCGATCGGCGAGCGCTACCTGCAGAGCGTCCACATGCTCCAGCACGTCCTCATCGCCGACCTCGGCATCGCCCTCACGGTCGTCGCCGTCCGGGGGCCGTTGACCGTGTTCTTCCTCCCACGCAACCTGCTTGTGCCGCTCGCGCGGATGACATGGCTCCGCCAGACGCTGCGGTTCCTGCTGCGGCCGGGGGTCAGCTACGCCGTGTGGGTCGTCACTCTCGTCTCGTGGCACGTGCCATGGCTCTACGAGAGAGCGCTGCACAACCTGTTCTGGCACGACCTCATGCACCTGAGCTTCGTCGTGGGCGGAATCCTCGTCTGGACGCAGATCATCGACCCGTCACGCCATCGCCGGTTGACCCTCAACGAGCGGCTCGGGTTCACCGCCCTCGTCTTCTGGACGGGTCAGGTGATGGCCTACGGGATCCTGTTCTACTTCAGCCCCCTCTTTCCGACCTACGTCGAGCAGCCGGTGCGCCTCCTCGGTCTCGAGCCCCTGACCGACCAGAAGCTCGCGGGCGTCGTGATGATGGTGGAGCAGGCTCTCACCGTGGGGATTGCGTTCGGGCTGCTCCTTCGCGCCGCCCACAAGCGTCGAGCTGGGCTCCCGGCGTTCCGGGACAGACAGCCGGTATGACCTCTCCCTGGGCCCCGACGTTCGAGCCACTGTTCGTCGTCGTCGGCGTGGCCTCTCTCTGGGCCTACGCACGGGCGGCCCGCCGCGACCCACCCGGCCGCGCGCGGGCGGTTGCGTTCTGCGCCGGCGTCGTCATGATCGTGCTGGCGCTCAACTCGCCGCTCGAGACCATCGCAGTGGACTATCTCGTGCTGTTTCACCTGCTCCAGAACGTGATCATCTCGGACTGGGCCCCACCGCTCCTGATCCTCGGCCTCACCCCCGCGATGCGGTCGGCGATCGCCGACAGCGGAGGCAGCCCGTTCGCTTGGATGACACGCCCCGCTGTCGCTCTCCCGGTCTGGCTCGTGGGCTGGTACGCCGTCCATCTCGGCGGCGTCTACGACGCTGCCCTACGGACTCCGGCGCTGCTCAACGGCGAGCACCTCTTCATGATCGCCATCGGCCTGCTCTTCTGGTGGCCGGTGCTGAGCGACGCGCCGCGGTCGTTGCCGACGCTCGGCAGGATCGCGTACGTCTTCGCCGCCTTCGTCGGCTCGGCGTTCCTCGGCCTGGCACTCACGTTCGCGCCGCCGCTCTACAGGCATTACGAGAGGCTGCCCGACCGGCTGTGGGGCATCAGTGTCGCGCAGGATCAGAACCTGGGGGGCATCCTGATGACGACCGAGCAGGCGCTCGTCTTCTTCACAATGATCACCTGGCTGCTCGTGCGTCTCCTCCGCGAGGAGGACGAGGCAGAACGAGAGCTGCAGGAGCGACAGCGCACCGAGGGTTTGCTGTAGAGGAAAGGTGCCTCCGAGCGTCAGAGAGGCAGAGTCTCGACAGCGGCCGTCAGCTCGAGTTCGACCGGTGCTGCGCCCTTGACGGCAGAGCGCGTCTCACGGGCATGCAGCAGTGTCGTGCGGACGATCAGCTTGGCTCGGGCAAAGTTGTCGAGCTCGGTCGGCACCGGACCCACACGATTCCCGAGGGCGTAGCCTGCTGCGTTCCGGCCCATGGCACGGTAGCTCTCGAGGGAGTAGAGCGGCGACATCCCGAACAGCTCCAGGTTGTCGAGTGGCTGCAGGTCGGCACGGTGGATCACCGCCGTGCCCTTCGACTGCATCCCCAGGGCGATACCCGAGCCCGACAGACGGGCTCCGTCGTGGGCGATGAACGCAACATCTGCGACCCTTCTGATGCGGACGATGCGCGGCACGGCTCCCCCGTCGGTCACGCCGTCAACGACCGCCGCAAGCACACACCCGTGATCGAGTCCGTTGATGGTCTCCCGGATCGCCCCTGCGAAGGCGGGGCCCACCGCGATCACGACCTCCGCTTCGTCGGTGCCGGCCAAGGCCTCTCCGACCTCGGTGACCGCCGGTGCTGCCGCGCTGTCGCCTGCACCGAGGCGCGCGGCGTCAACCACGTGAGGCAATGCCTGAAGCCTCTCCCAGCGGGCGCCCTCGAGCCGGTAGCCGGTGCCGGGGCCCGCGTACTCGTTCGGGTCGTTCACGGCCGAGCGCACGTAGCCGTCCTCGTCGATCACCGCGGAGGTCTGCAGGTAGTCGGCGGAGACGCGCTGCCGTTGCATGCCGACGACGGCCCGGGCAACATCCTCGAATCCGTGCCGGTCGAGGGCGAGTGCGACATCGAGACCCGAGACCCGTCGCTCGAGCGCCTCGTCGGCTGCGTCAACGTCTGCGGCCCGGTCGCGGTCAGGCATGTCGCTCGCGTCATACCCGATCGTGGCGGCATGCACCTCCGCGTCACTGATCTCGGGAAGACCGAGCTCTGCGAAGACGGCCTGGATCGCGTGCGCCGCACGGTCACGCACACGCGTCACCTCGACCTCGTCTACCGGTTCGATCCCGCCGTCCACCTGCCAGTCGCGCTGGATCGTCATCCACTCGTCGAGGTCATCCGCGTCGTAGTTGCCGCCGCCGAACGTGTTGTCGTGGCGCGGCATCACCGAGTAGCCGGAGGTGACGAAGTCGGTACCGGGAAGGAACTGCCCCATCAGCTTCGCCGTCTTGCGGATCGCCGAATGAGAGGCTATCGCGTCGTTGCCCGATGCGACTTCGAGGTCGAGCCAGGCAGCGATCACGTTCTCGGCCAGGATCGCGCGCGTCCCCCCCGGAAGCGAGAGCACGAGCGCCACGCACGAGATCGAGCCGTTCTGCACGCCCTGCGAGCCGGCGGCGCGCACGACCGAGATGCACCGCGCCTCGAGGTAGAGCATCGACATCCCCTGCGCATGGCCCATCAGCGCCTCGGAGCCCGTGCCCGAGGTGAACCGCACCTTCACCCCGCGCGACGCGTATGCGGCACCGAGGAACGACTTCGACCACGGCGTGTCGTCACCGTCCACGAAGACCTGCTCCGTCCCGTAGACCGAGAGCGTCTCGGCATAGGTGACGAGACCGTTTACCGCGAGCTCGAGGTTGCGCCGCTCCTCGACCGCGCACTGCGTCATCACGCCGGGCCGGCCGGTCTGGGAGCCGACGAGCAGCGAGATCGCGTTGAACGGTGCATACCGCGCCACCCCGACGGTGGTCTCGAGCTCGGCAAAGCCACGCGCCGCGGCCTCTGCCGCATCGGCAGCAAGGAGCGCCGGGCTCTCCTTCAGGTTCGTGACGTGCGCCTGATTTGCGGGCGCGCGCCGGGCGCGCAGCTTCTTGAGGGCGAACATCAGCTCGACGGGGTCGAGCAGGCCTGCGGCGCGAGCGAGCTTGGCCGGCGTCAAGCCACGGGCGAGCCTGACGGCCGCGGAGCGCGGAACGTCCACGTCAACGAGCATCCGGGCAACCTGGAGGTCTGACAACGCCATCGCCTCGGCGGCGATCTCGAGGTCGAGCCCGTGCGCGACGAGGAACCGGTCGATCACGTCGAAATCGGCGGCAGCGCGCCCATCCATGCGGAGAACAACGCCATCCTCGACCACGAGCTCGGGCTCCGGGTCGTTCGGGCCGTTCGCCGCCACGAGCCCGAGCTCGGGAAGCGGCGTGACGAGCAACTCCCGTCGCAGCTCCCTTGCCGCGCGTGAGGCGAAGCGGGCGGATCCCTCAGCCACCGACGAGCCCTCGCTCCACATAGGCGACCGCCGCCTCGCGGACGAAAGCCGCCGTGAGCGGGGCCTCCCACCCCTCGAGTCGCCGTGCCCACGCCTCGAGTGCGCCCGCAGTTGACCGTCCAGGCCGCAACGCCGTGTAGATCTCGAGCAACTCCTCGTCGGGCACGCGGGTGAGCTCTGCGGCACGGTCGAGGTTGTCTGCGAGCTGCGTCCGGCCCGTCACCCGTGCCACCTCCGCCTGCCGGCGCAGGGTGGCAGATGTCGCCCGGACGTCGGCTGCAACGAGCGTTCCAGCCCTGGCAGACTCGAGCGTCACCTCTTCGAGAGCGAGTCCCGAAGGTGTCTCGACGAGGTCGGGGCGACGCGAGCCGAGCGGATAGTGGACGGTTGGATCGAACGTCATCCGTCAGAACTTTATAGGCTCCCGGGGGAGATGAAAAACGATCATCGATTTTCCGGACGCGTCGCATTCGTCACGGGCGCCGCAAGTGGCATCGGCACCGCCACTGCCCGCCGACTCCTCTCCGAGGGAGCAAAGGTGGCAGGATTCGACCTCGGCACAGCCGACGTCGAGGGCGTGCTCGCGCTCACCGGAGACGTGTCGCGCTCGGCCGACGTGAACGCCGCGGTCGCGGCAGCGACCGCCGAACTCGGCCCGATCGACATTCTCGTCTGCTCTGCCGGTGTTTCCGGCAACTCGCTGCGGACACAGGACGTCACCGACGAGGAGTGGAAGCGGGTCATGGCCATCAACGCCGACGGCGTCTTCTGGTGCAACCGCGCCGTCGCCCCCGGGATGGCCGAGCGTGGCTACGGCCGGATCGTCAACGTCGCCTCGATCGCCGGCAAGGAGGGCAACCCGATGGCGGCTGCGTACTCGGCGTCGAAGGCCGCCGTGATCGCGCTGACGAAGGCCGTCGGCAAGGATCTCGCACGCACCGGTGTCGCCGTCAACTGCGTCGCACCCGCGGTGATCGAGACAGCGATGCTCGGAGACATGTCGCAGGAGCACATCGACTACATGGTCGAGAAGATCCCCCTGGGCCGAATGGGCAAGGCCGAGGAGGTCGCGGCCCTGATCTGCTGGCTGGCGAGCGAGGAGTGCTCGTTCTCGACGGGTGCGACCTACGACATCTCAGGCGGCCGTGCCGTCTACTAACGGCCTGACTCCGGCGACGATCCGACTTCGCTGATGCGGCGCGTTCGTTTCGATACCGGAGACGGCCTCATCCGCAACGGCGTCGTGAGCTCCCACGAGGGGCGGCTCTGTGTCGAATCGCCGCAGGGAACGCAAGCCTTCGTGGCCGACGAACGGTCGCTCACCCTCGAGGCTCCGGCCACGCTCGTGCGGCCGATCGACCCACCGGAGGTGTGGTGTGCGGGTGTGACCTACGAACGCAGCCGTGATGCGCGCACCGAGGAGTCGGGCAGCGACGTCTACGCGCTCGTCTACGACGCAGACCGGCCCGAGCTCTTCCTCAAGGACGCGCAGTGTCGCCGTACCGTCGGTCCCGGTGAGCCGGTTGCAATTCGCTTCGACTCGGCGTGGAACGTGCCCGAGCCCGAGATCGGAGTCGTGCTCGGCGACGACCTTTCGATCGTGGGCTACACGATCGGAAATGACGTCTCCTCGCGCGATATCGAGGGAGCGAACCCCCTCTATCTCCCCCAGGCCAAGGTGTTCGCTGCCGCGTGCGCACTCGGGCCCGCTGTCTACGTCCCGCAGGACCGAGAGGCTCCGTTCTCGATCGAGATGACGATCCGAGACGAGCACGGAGCCGTCGTGTTCGAGGGCTCGACGTCAACGGCGCGTATGAGGCGGAACTTCCCCGACCTCGTGAGCTGGCTCGTACGCGACAACCCGGTACCGCCAGGAAGCGTGCTGCTGACCGGCACGGGGCTCGTGCCGCCCGACGATTTCACCCTTCTCCCGGGCCATGTGGTCGAGATCCACGTGCCCGAGATCGGCACGCTGACGAACCCCGTCATTCGTGCCGCCGACGTCCTCGAAAGGACAGGCCCCGCGTGACCGACACCACGTCCCCCACGACCGCCCGCAACTTCATCGGAGGCGAGTGGAGCGAGAGCGAGTCCGGCGAGACGTACGAGAAGCGGAACCCGTGGCAGCCCGATCAAGTGACCGGTGTTTTCGCCGCGTCCTCTGCCGACGATGCGATCGCCGCCGTCGAGGCCGCGATCGAAGCGTTCCCCGGCTGGGCCGCTCTCCCGGCGCCGGCGCGGGCGGCATTCTTCTTCAAGGCCGCCGACGCGATCGAGGCCCGTGTGGAGCAGATCGCGCAGGACATGACGGCCGAGATGGGGAAGCCCCTGCGCGAGGCCCGGATGGAGGCGGCGCGAGCGGCGGCAATTCTCCGGTACTCGGCGGGCGAGGCATACCGGCCGGCAGGTGAGGTGTACGAGCCGTCCGTCGGCAACCAGACGCTCTACACGCGCCGCCGGCCGCTCGGGGTCGTCGCTCTCATCACGCCGTGGAACTTTCCCGTCGCCATTCCCGTGTGGAAGCTTGCCCCGGCGCTCATCTACGGCAACACGGTGGTACTCAAGCTCGGGTACGAGGCCCCACGCACGGGTCTCCACATCGCGGAGTGCTTTGCCGAGGCCGGCCTCCCTGCCGGCGTGCTGAACGTCGTCACCGGCGCGGGCTCGAAGGTCGGGGCCGAGCTCGTCTCGAACCGTCACGTTCGGGCGCTGTCGTTCACCGGGTCGGTCGCCGTGGGCTACGCGGTGCGCAACGAGGCAACGGCACGCAACTGCCGCGTGCAGCTCGAGCTCGGAGGCCACAATCCCTTCATCGTGATGGCGGACGCAGAGCTCGACCGGGCAGCCGAAGCTGCGTTTGCGGGAGCCTTCTGGTCGGCGGGTCAAAAGTGCACGGCAACACGACGCATCCTCGTGCAGGACAGCGTGTACGACACGTTCCGGGAGAAGCTGCTCGCCCGCATCGCCAGTGCGAAGGTGGGCGACCCGGCCGATCCGGCAACAGAGGTCGGCCCCGTTGTCGCAGCAGGGCCATTCGAGAAGATCATGGCCGCGATCGAACGAGGCAAAGCCGAGGGAGGCACCGTCGCGGCCGGAGGAATCCGCGCGGACGAGACGGGCTACCTGATCGCACCAACCGTCTTCGAGAACGTCGCCGACGACGCGTTCCTCTCCTGCGAAGAGGTATTCGGCCCCGTCACCTCGCTCTACCGGTTCTCGACGCTCGACGAGGCTCTCGAACGCGCGAACGCCGTCGAGTTCGGCCTGTCCGCGGCGATCTTTACCCGAGACCTGCACGCGACCCAGCGCTTCGCAAACGAGCTGCAGGCCGGCATCCTCCACATCAACTCGCAGACAGCCGGCGCCGACGTCCACGTGCCCTTCGGCGGCCTCAAAAGCTCTGGCTGGGGCCCACACGAGCAGGGCCGGGCCGCGATGGAGTTCTACACCGAGACCGTCACCGTCTACCAGGACGCACCGAATGCCTGAACGAATTCTCGTCACCGGGGCTCTCGGCTGCCTCGGTGCCTGGGTCGCACGATGCACCCTCGACGACGGCGACGACGTGGTCGGCTTCGACCTGGGGGAGAACCGCTCGCGCCTCGAGCTCGTGCTCGGGGACGACGAGTCCACGGTGACCCTCGTGCGCGGCGACATCACGGATCTCGCCGCGCTCGAACGTGCGCTCGACGAGCACGAGATCACGCGCATCGTCCATCTCGCTGCGCTCCAGGTCCCGTTCGTCCGCGCCAACCCACCGCTCGGAATGCACGTCAACGTCGCGGGCACCGTCAACGTCTTCGACGCCGTCTCGCGCCGGCTCGACCGGATTCCCGGCGTGGCCTACGCGAGCTCGGCGGCGGTGTACAACGCGTCTGACCCGTCACCGGCACCCGAGGCGGGAGGCGCGAGCCCGGAGACGCTGTACGGTGTCTCGAAGCTCGCCGGCGAGGGCGTTGCGCGCGTCTACCGCGCGGAGTCGGGCGTTCCGTCGATCGGCCTGCGGCCCTACGTCGTCTACGGTCCCGCCCGAGACCAGGGAATGACCTCGGGGCCGACGATGGCGATGCTCGCTGCTGTCCGGGGCGAGCCGTTCCACATCGGCTTCTCGGGGGAGGCGGTGTACGACTTCGCCCCCGACGTCGCGCGTGCCTGCGTGATGGCAGCGCACGCGTCCGACGGCACGACGGGCGTGTACAACACGCCTGGCGCGCCGGCGGACGTGACCGACCTCGTCTCCTGCATCCAGGCCGAGATTCCGGGGGCAGAGATCACCTGGAGTGGAGACCGGCTCCCGTTCCCCGCCGCGCTGGAGGCCGTCGGCTTCGACCGCGACGTCGGCGCATTCCCGCGCACCTCGCTTGCGGACGGCGTCACCGCGACCGTGGCGCACTTCCGGCGCATCCCGACGACCGGCTGACGCGGGCCAGCGGCGGGAGGCCGCCTCAGACCTCGAATCAGAATGACGGTTCGTCGCTGGGGCGTGATGGGCGAGTGCGATGCGAGGACGCAGGGAGCCGCAGATATGGGACATATCTGGGCGACCGAGGACGAAGCAGCGTGCCGCCCAGCGCGTTCCGGCGGCACAAGTCTCATTTTG
>SHVL01000070.1 GCA_009694305.1 Thermoleophilia bacterium | reverse complement strand
GTCGTGCCTACACACGTTGTGAACGGCTGAGGTTCATCCGGTCCTCCTTCGAGGCTGTGCGTCTGCGACGACGTTCGGCCAGAAGGAGGACCAGATGCGGATTCACCGTAACGCGAAGCTCGGACTCGCGAGCCGCCGCGAGCTCGTGCCCGCGGCCGCCCGCGGGCAGAGGGGGGCGGCGGCCGGGGGGCGGCGGACACGGGGTGGCCGACGGCGTGTGCCTTCGGGTCACAGCCCTGGTCGTTCCCGTAGCGGCGGAACCTGTCCCGGCCGCTGGCACAGCGCAGCACGGTCGTACGGAGCAGGCAACCGGCCTTCACCCGAGCCGCGCCGACCCCGTTGCGCGGCCCGGGCATCGCCGAGCACGCCGCTGCGGAACCAGGTATCTGATCCGCCCACGTGGCCGCTGCCGGTACCCTCGGCGGTCTGATGGCGACGGCCGAGCGCGACTACTACGAGATCCTCGGTGTCGAGCGAGGTGCCCCGGACGCAGACATCAAGCGTGCCTTCCGGAAGCTCGCACGGGAGCTCCACCCCGATGTCTCCGACGCGCCCGACGCCGAGGCACGGTTTCGTGAGGCGGCCGAAGCCTACGAAGTCCTCTCTGACCCTGAACGCCGGGCAACGTACGATCGCTACGGCCGCGAAGGCCTCCGCGGCGGCGGGTTCGCGCCCGCCGATTTCAACCTCGGCAATCTCTCGGACATCTTCGGCGCGTTCTTCGGCGAGTCGCTCTTCGGTCAGGCGGCCCATCCGGGTGGGCCCAATCGTGGTGGTGACGTGACGGCGCGCGCAGAGATCTCGCTGGCCGAGGCGTTCACCGGACTCGCTGTCGGTGTGCCTACGCGGGTAGCGCAGGGATGCGAGACGTGTGACGGAAACGGTGCAGCTCCCGGCACCGTTCCTCGTATCTGTGACGCGTGCGCCGGGGCCGGGCGCGTGCAGCAGGTTTCTCAGAGCGTTTTCGGACAGTTCGTCCGCAGCGGTGCCTGCCCACGCTGTGAGGGCATCGGCAGCATCATCGAGACGCCGTGCGTGACGTGCGACGGCGTTGGCCGCGTCCTGCACGACGGCGAGATCGACATCGACATCCCTGCTGGCATCGACGACGGGCAGCGAATCCGGGTGCGTGGTGGCGGGCACGCGGGCGCACTCGGGGGGCCGAGCGGCGACCTCTTCGTCCAGGTAGACGTGAGACCTCAGTCCGGGATCGAGCGTGACGGTGCCGATCTCCATACCGCCGTCGAGCTCACGATGACCCAGGCAGCGCTCGGTGCCGCGCTTGCCGTGCCCGGCCCCGCGGGAGCGATCGACGTCGAGATTGCGGCAGGGACGCAGCCGGGTCACGTTCTCGTGCTGCGAGGACAGGGCATGCCGTCCCTCGAGGGCAGGCGCCGGGGCAGCTTGCACGTCCACGTCCGCATTCACATTCCCCGGCAACTCGACGACGAGCAACGCGTGCTCGTGGAGCAACTCGGCGCGGCGCTCGGCGAGGAGCCCTACCGCGATGACGGGGATGACGGCGGCCTGTTCGGGCGCCTCAAGAACGTCTTCCGCTGACGATGACGGCAGTCCCTCCGCACGAGCGCCGAACGTTCTTGCTCGTGCCGGTGGCAGCGGACGCCCTGGTCGCCGATTTCCGGCGTCGTCATCACGCCGCCTCGGTGGCAAGCGGCCTTCCGCCACACATCACAGTCCTGTTCCCGTTTGCGCATGGCGTGAACGTCGCTCGCGACAGGGGCGCCGAGCTTGCCGCTCACTTCGCGGCTATCGAGCCCTTCGAGGCGACGTTGACCGGCGTGGGTCGGTTCGATCATTTCGTCTGGCTCGCCCCCGAGCCGCGGGAGCGCTTTGTCGATCTCCTCACGGCTACCCGCAACCGGTTCCCCGGATCTGCGGCCCCCGAGGACGTGTCGCGTGCACCTGAGCCGCACCTGACGATCGCAGCCGTTGCGCAGGATGAGAGCACGGAGAGCGTTGTCGCGAGCGCACGCTTCGAGTTCCAGCCCCTGTTGCCGTTTCACTTCACGGTGGACAGCGTTTGGCTCTACGAGAGCCGGGAGGACAGGACGTGGCAGATGTCGTCGCGGTTCCAGCTCGGATGACCCTCGGCCTCGTCTGCGTCTCGGCACATGTGCCGCTCGGTCGGGCAGAGGAGGCGAGAGCGCTCGCCCTCGACCTCGCGCCCGGTGGGTTCGAGGAGTCAGAGGACGATGAGGCGTTGACACTCGTGCTCTACGTTGACGAGAGCGCCGTCGAGCCGATCCGAGCCGCGTTCGGCGATGTCGCTGTCGCCCACGTCGAGCCGGGGTGGGAGGACAACTGGCGCGCCTTCCACAGGCCCGTCAGGGTGGGCGGCCTCTGGGTCGGGCCACCGTGGGAGCAGCCGAACCCGGGCGAGCCCTCCGTCGTGATCGACCCGGGTCTTGCTTTCGGCACCGGCGCGCACCCGACGACGCAGCTCTGCGTCGAGCTTCTCGCGCGGTCGGAGCAAGGCTCGCTCCTCGATGTCGGCTGCGGTTCCGGGGTACTCTCGATTGCTGCGTTCCGGCTCGGTTTTACACCGGTCTGCGCCGTTGACAACGATCCGGTCGCGGTCGCGACGACGATTGCGAACGCCGCGGTCAACAGCGTCACGATCGAGGTTGCGCTCCTCGACGGTGAGGTCGATGCACTGCCAGCGGCAGCCATCACCGTCGCGAACGTCCTGCTGGCACCGGTCGAACGCATCCTCGCCCGACTCGATGGCGGGGTCGTGATCACCTCCGGGTACCTCACCACCGATCATCCCGCTGCGCCGGACTGGTACTCGACCGACCGTGTCACGCTTGACGGGTGGGCAGCCGACCGCTTCGAGCGGGCCTCCTAGCCGCCCGTCATCTCGTCCCGTCATCTTCCCCGAGCGGCACCACGGGGTCGCCCACACGCACCGTTCCACCGGCGAGGATGTCCGCCCGCAGGCCGCCTCGATGGACGAGTCCTCTGAGGACACCCTCGGGGGAGAATCTCTGCAGGTGGGAGCACGGCTCTGCCAGGCGACGGCCGATGCATTCGACCTCGCCGATCAGGAAGGAGCGGCCGACGAGAGCGTTCAACCGGATCCCGCGCGTGACGACGTTCCGCCGTGCCTCCTCCCAGATCATCTCGATCCCGTCGTCCTGAAGAGCGTCGAGAGCTTCTGCCTCGATCAACGTCAACGCGTAGCCGCGACCTGTTCCCGAGAATGTTCCCGCGCCGTCGGCGTAGCGGTCGCCCTCGAGGCCGCTGCCGGCGATCGCCCTTGCCTCTGCGACGCGAACGGGTGCTGCGGTCGCGGCTGGCGCGAGCAGGATCGCTGCGACGCTGCCGTTTTCGTCCGGCATCTCACCGTATGGCGAGGACGGCTCGAGCCCGAGATCGAACGGCGCAAGTGCCACACCCTCGACGATCGACGCGCCGGACACGAGAACGTCGGTTAGATCGAGCACGGGACCCGACGGCGCACCGAACATCAGCACCGCATCGCGACGGCCGTCGGCCGCGACGACGGCGGCAATCCAGTACCCGGGCCACGAGAACGAGCACGGATCGTCGATCGGCACGAGGCCGAGGTTCCTTCCGGCGAGCCACTGCCGCCAGAAGACCTCCGGGTCACCATCCGGCTCCGGCATGGGCTCCGGCGCCAGACCCAGCGCCGCGGCGAGGCAGGCGGGGAAGGATGGCTCCAACCCGATCATGTGGCCCAGAGTAGTCCCTCGCGGCCGCTCCGACCTACTTTCTCCGCCGAACGTCTAGGCTCCCGGGCTAGTGGCCACCTTCACGACCCGGTTTCTCGGTTGCAAGGTGTCGTTCGCCGACGAGCAGGCGATCCGCGAACGACTGCTCGCAGACGGGCACACCGAGACGAGTGGCGAGGCAGAGGTGGCAGTCGTGAACACGTGCTGCGTCACGAACGAGGCCGTCGCAAAGTCGAGACAGGCTGCAGCCCACGCCGCACGCACGCATTCCCGCGTCTATGTGACGGGTTGCGCCGCGAACCTCTCGGGCGCCGTCTTCGAGGGGATGTCGGAGAAGATCACCATCGTCGCCCGGCGGAGCGAGGAGGTTGCAGACGCGGTCGCAGGCGACGTCGGAGCCATTGCGTGCGTCCAGGCCGACCACAGGCTCGAGCGCGTCCGCGCGTTCGTCAAGATCCAGGACGGCTGTTCTTTCTCCTGCGCGTTCTGCGTTATCCCACTCGTCCGTGGCGCGACGCGCAGCCGTTCGGCCGATGCTGTTCTGGCGGAGATCCGTCGCCGGGTCGCGCAGGGTCACCTCGAGGTGGTGCTCACGGGAGTCAACCTCGGTTGTTTCCGTGATCGCGCCGCCGGCCTGACCCTTGCAGGGCTGATCAGGGCAGCGGGAAGGATCGAGGGTCTCGCGCGGCTGCGCCTTTCGTCGATCGAGGTCAACCACGTCACACGGGACCTGATCGACGCGATGCGCGAGACACCGACCGTGGCGCACCACCTGCATGTTCCGCTGCAGTCGGGCGACGATGCGGTCCTGCGCGCGATGGGGCGTCGCTACTCGATCGGGCAGGCACAGGCCCGGCTCGAAGCGTGTGAGGACTTCAACCTGACGACCGACGTGATCGTTGGTTTTCCGGCTGAGGACGACCGCGCGTTCGAGAGCACGATGACCGCGATTGCCCGGCTCGGGATCACGAAGGTTCACGTGTTCCCGTACTCGCCGCGGCCCGGAACGCGGACGGCGACGGAAAACCCGGTTCCGCCGCAGGTCAAGAAGGAGCGGAGCGCGCGGCTGCGGGTGGCATCGGACGCAGCCTGCCGGGCTCGTTGGGTGCGACGTGTCGGCAGCGAGGACGCCGTTCTCGTTGACCGGCCGGGGCTCGGCTACGCCGACGACTACACGCCCTGGTTCGTCGAGGCGCCCGTCGGCGCGATGATCCGGGCGCGCGCCGTCGGTGTCGCCGACGAGGGAGTACGGGCGGTGGCGTGTGGCTGAGTGCCTCTTCTGCAGGCTCGTCGAGAGCGGCGACCACGTGCATGTCGCAGACGGCTTCGTTGCAATCCGCGATATCGCCCCTGCGGCCGAGACGCATCTGCTCGTCTTGCCCCGGCGCCACATCGCCACGTTCCGCGAGATCGACGCGTTCCCGGACGAGGAAGCCGGGCGAATGCTGCGGTTCGTGGCCGAGGTAGCCGCGGCCGAGGGCCTCGTGGACTACCGTGTGATCGTCAACGTCGGGCCCGGTGGCGGCCAGAGCGAGTTCCATCTCCACTGGCACATCCTTGCCGGAAATATGCTGCCCGGCTTCCACTGAGCACGAATACAGGGCAGACTGTCACCGTGCACCTCATTACCACCATCGAGGGCGAGCTCAAACAGGCGCGGCTGGCGCGCGACAACGACCGCCGTGACGCGTTGACCCTGATCCTCTCCAGCCTTCGCTCGGCGGAGAAGGATCTTCAGCGCCCGCTCTCCGCGGACGAGGAGTTGCAGGTGCTGCAACGCGAACGCAAGAAGAGGATCGAGGCGTTCACCGCGTTCGAAGCGGCTGGGCGGGAGGAACAGGCCGACAAGGAGGACTACGAGCTCGAGGTGCTGGAGGCCTTCATGCCCGAGCCTCTCTCCGAGGACGATCTCGACGAGATCGTGGACGACGTGATCGCCGAGGTCGGGGCAACGTCGCTTCGCGACGTCGGTCGAGTGATGGCGGATGTGATGCCGCGGATCTCCGGCCGGGCCGACGGCTCCGCCGTCAGTCAGATCGTCCGCGAGAAGCTCGCGTAATCGCTGAGCAGGGGGGCAAGCGGCTACCGGACAACGCATGGCGCTGTGCCTCGAGTCCATGCGTTCGGCATGCTGCGGCAGGTTCCCCGGACGCCCGTCCCGGGGACGCCTCCGGTTCCTGCCGCCGCAGCCCCGGCGGACGGAGTAGGCTCCCGGGCAGATGGCACACGAGCGCCCACAGATCGACAAGCCGGAAGGCGACATCCCCTTCGACCTCGGGATCGAGGACATCGTCGTCGGTGACGGCGAGGAAGCAACGAGCGGCCACAAGGTGTCCGTCCACTACGTGGGAGTCGCGTTCTCCACCGGCGAGGAGTTCGACGCGTCGTGGAATCGCGGCCAGTCGTTCGAGTTCAAGCTCGGCAAGGGCCAGGTGATCCCTGGCTGGGACGCCGGCGTGCAGGGAATGAAGGTCGGCGGCCGCAGGAAGCTCACGATCCCGTCCGCCATGGCTTACGGAGCCCGTGGCGCGGGTGGCGTGATCGAGCCGCACGAGCCGCTCGTGTTCGTGGTGGACCTGTTGTCGGTGGGCTGAGCCTGGATCCAGGCCGAGGCCCCGTCCGCCGCTCGGGACGATCGGCCATCCGGCTCCGTACGAGTCGGCCCCTACACTGGGCGGTATGCAAGACGTCATCGTCGTCCCGAACGAGGTCGCTGCCGAGCTGGCCGGCGTGACGGACGGTGTACTCGACTCGTTGCGCGAGCGGCTCGGCTGCTCGATCTCGCTGCGTGGAAACAAGCTGACGCTCGACGGAGACGACGGGCGCGTGGCCGAGGCCCGCGCGGTCGTGGACGAGCTCGTGGAACTCGTGGAGGGTGGACACGCGATCGGACCCGATACGGTCGGCGCGGTCGCCGCTGCGCTCGACCAGGCCGCAGACATTCGCGACGTCTTCGACGATGTCGTCTGGCGTCACCGCGGCAAGAAGATCGCTCCCAAGACCGTGACCCAGAAGCGGTACGTTGACGCGATCCGGTCGAGCACCGTCACGTTCGGGATCGGCCCGGCCGGGACGGGCAAGACCTATCTTGCGATCGCGCTCGCCGTCGCGGCCCTCAGCGAGAAACAGGTGGGACGCCTCATTCTCACGCGCCCCGCCGTTGAGGCGGGCGAGCGTCTGGGCTTCCTGCCCGGCGACATGCTCGCGAAGGTTGACCCGTACATGAGGCCCCTGTTCGATGCGCTCTACGACACGATGGATCCCGACCGCTTGACCGCGTTCATGGAGCGAGGAACGATCGAGGTGGCACCGCTTGCTTTCATGCGAGGACGGACGCTCAACGACTCGTTCATCATCCTCGACGAGGCGCAGAACACGACGCCCGAGCAGATGCAGATGTTCCTGACGCGGCTCGGTTTCGGCTCGAAGATGGTCATCACCGGTGACATCACACAGGTCGATCTCCCGCGGGAACAGGCCTCGGGGCTGATCCAGGTGCGGGATATCCTGCACGAGGTCGAGGGCATCGGCGTCGTCGAGTTCGGGCACGAGGATGTTGTTCGGCACAAGCTCGTGCAGCGAATCGTCGAGGCGTACAAGCGGCACGCCGAGGAAACTGGCACCACCCGCAAGAAGTGATCGAGATCGAGGTGGAGAACCGCAGCGGCATCGAAGTAGACGAAGCCGGTGCCGTGACGCTCGCCCGTCACGCCCTCGCCGAGGAGGGACTGGAGGCCGCCGAGCTAGGGATTGCGTTCGTCCCGCCAGACGAGATTCGGGCGTTGAAGGCGGAGCATCTCGGGATCGACGAGGCCACCGACGTTCTCTCGTTCCCGATCGACGGTCTTGGCGATTTGCCCGAAGGGGTTCCTCGCGCTCTCGGCGACGTCGTCATCTGTCCCCAGGTTGTTGGTGGCGACTGGCGTTGGCCGCTTGTCCACGGGATCCTTCACCTGCTTGGCCACGAGCACGGCGACGCGATGGAGCGCCGCGAGCAACAGATCCTTGAGGCTGCTCCGTGAACCCTGTCCCCGGTAGCCGTCCCCCCACGGTTCTCGAGAGCTTCAACGTCGCGTTCGAGGGAATCATCCATGTGCTCCGTACGGAGCGCAACATGAGGATCCACTTCGTGGCCGCGGGGGTGGTGCTCATGGCGGCGCTCGCGGTGGACGTGTCCAGGATCGAGTTGATCGTGCTGCTGCTGTCGATTGCCTTCGTATTGATGGCGGAGATGGTCAATACCGCGATCGAGGCGACGGTGGACATGGCATCGACCACGTTCGACCCGGCGGCGAAGATCGCGAAGGACATCGCCGCAGGCGCCGTGTTGGTCGCAGCCGTCAACGCTCTCGCCGTCGGGTATCTCGTCCTCTCGGGCCAGGTGGCGGATCGCTCCAACGACTTCCTCGACAGGCTCTCGAGGACTCCGGCCGAACTGACGCTTGTCGCACTCGTGATCGTCGTCGCTCTCGTGATCGCGTTGAAGGCGCTCTCGGGCCGGGGCACACCTCTCCGTGGCGGGTGGCCGTCGGGCCACGCGGCCGTCGCCTTCGCGGCCTGGATGGCTGTCACGCTCACGCTCGACGGCTCTGAACATCGCTTCCTCGTCTCGTCGCTCGCCTTCATCATGGCGTTACTCGTCGCACAGACTCGCGTCGAGTCCGGTGTTCACTCCACCCTCGAGGTCGTCACCGGCGGTACCCTCGGTGCCATCGTGGTATTTGCCATCTTTCAGTTCTTCGCGGCATGACCGACGAGGAGTTGCTCGCACGGGCTGAGGCCATCGCCGTGCGCGCGTACGCGCCCTACTCGGGCTTCCATGTCGGCTGCGCGGTTCTCACGCGCAGCGGAGCGGTCGTCGAGGGCGTCAACGTCGAGAATGCTGTCTACCCCCTCGGTATCTGTGCGGAGCGAGCAATGTTCTCGCGCGCGATTGCCGAGGGCTTCAACCCCGGCGATTTCACCGTCGCAGCAATCACCGCGTCTCCCTGCGGTGGTTGCCGTCAGTGGCTCGTCGAAATGAAGGTCGAACGCGTGGTCTTTCGTAACGGTGGTCGGATCGTCGAGATGACCGTGGACGAGCTGCTCCCCGAGCAGTTCGATGCCAGCGACCTCTCGTGAGATCCGGTTTCGTCGCCGTCGCGGGCCGTCCCAACGTCGGCAAGTCCACGCTCGTGAACGCGCTCTGTGGCGACAAGGTGGCGATCACGTCGAATGTCCCGAACACGACTCGTCGCCGCATCTTCGGCGTCGCAAACGGCCCCGACTGGCAGCTCGTCCTCGCTGACCTTCCCGGCTTCCAGCGGCCGATGGACGCGCTGACCGAGCGGATGCAACACACCGTCGATTCCTCGTTCGAGGACATCGACGTTGTCCTGCTCGTCCTCTCTGCGCGTGACCGGATCGGCGCGGGCGACCGCTACGTCGCCCGTCGTGTCTTCGCACTCGGGATACCGGTGATCATCGCGCTGAACAAGATCGACAATCTCAAGCTCGGCCATGTTGCGACGCAGATGAAGACGGCGGCCACCCTCGGTGACTTCCACGCTCTTCACCCGGTGAGTGCGGTGACGAAGGACGGCGTGGAGGAGTTGCGTGGCGACCTCGTTCACCTCTTGCCCGAGGGCCCGATGTACTTTCCGCTCGACCAGACGACCGATCTCACGATCGAGAATCGCGTTGCCGAGGTAATCCGCGAGAAGGCATTGCATCTGACGCGAGACGAGGTCCCGCACGCGATCACCGTGGTTGTCGAGGAGATCGGCGACAGGGTCGTGCAGGCGTTCCTGCTCGTCGAAACGGAGTCGCAGAAAGGCATTCTGGTCGGGAAGAAAGGCGCGATGGTGCGCGAGATCGGTGTCCGCGCGCGGCCCGAGGTCGAGCATCTCGTCGGGTACCCCGTATTTTTGGAGTTGATCGTGCGGGTGCGTTCAAGGTGGCGTCGCGACGCGAAGATGATCGAGCGCCTGGGGATGTAGGGAGGGAGCGGCTCTCGTCTCGCTCTTTTGGGCTGTGGCGGTGCTCGCCTGTTGTGGTTGCTGTTTGTATTCCGCCTGTCCCGCGTCACGAAATCTGGCAGGGCGGTTAGTGTCGGGCTCCTTGTGAAGGGAGCTGGCTGTGTCACGTCCGTCTGTTTTCTCTGTTGAAGACAAGTTGAGGTTGGTTCTTGCAGTCATCTCGGGTGAGATGACGACTGCGGAGGC
>SHVL01000069.1 GCA_009694305.1 Thermoleophilia bacterium | reverse complement strand
CCTCCGAGGCCGATCGAGCGGATGAACGGGAGCGGGATCAGCAGCATGCTCACGAGCCCGATTGCGACCGTCGTGCCCGAGACGATCACCGACCGGCCTGCGTGCTGCATGGTCTCGACGAGCGCATCATCGACCGAGAGGCCCCTATCCATCTCCTCACGGAAGCGGAAGATCATCAACAGCGAGTAGTCGATCGAGATCCCGAGCCCCACGAGTGCGACGAGGAACTGCACGACGAGCGAAACATCGGTGATGTACGTCAGCGCGAAAACGAGGAGGAATGTCGTCAGGATGGAGGTGACCGCCACCGCGAGCGGCATCAGCACGGCCGGCAACGTTCCGAAGACGAAGAGCAGGATGACGAGCGCACCGATACCGCCGAGGAGCACCTCGATGAGAACGCTCGGGCCTCCGGCCTCACCCTGGGACTGGATGATCGCGTCAACGCCCGTGACGTTCGCCGTGACGCCCTCCGGTACGGCCGCCGCGACCGCCTCCCGCGTCTGCTCCACGGGTAAGGGCGTTGTGAACGTTGGCTCGCCGGTGGCGTAGATATGGGCGAACATCGTCTTGCCGTCCTCCGAGACGAACGCGTCGTCCCTGGCCTCGAACCACGAGTTCGTGCGGAATCCCTCGTTAACGCCCACGCCGGCGGCGATTGCAGCCTCGATGCCGGTCTGCTTTCGGATGTCGCCGTCCTCGACGCTGAAGACGAGCACCATCGGATACTGACGGCCCGTGCCGAACTGGTCGAGCGTGCGTTGGTTCGCTTCGTAGGCGCTGTAGCCGGGGATCGAGAACTGCTGGTACCACCGATCGGCGAGCTTCCCGGCGGCGATCGCTCCCGCAACTGTCAGGAGCACCCACATCGCGACGATGGCCCACCGGCCACGGATTGTGAGCCGTGCGAGCGCTTCCACCGTGCGATCCTACCCGGCGGGCGGGACAGGTCCCGCCCCTACGGCGCCGGTTGGTACGCGTTCGTTGAAGGCGTGCTGACGATCGGCTCCTTCGCCGCCTTGACCTCATCGGGCGGCGAGACGGTCGGTGTGCCCACTCACCGATCTGCTCGGCGGCCTACCCAAAAGACGGCGGTCGTGGCTTGGCCTCGTCGCAACCCTATCCGGAGAGAGAGACACCCGGCCCTCATTGTCCGGCGACGACGGCCCGATAGGCCGCGACATCGAGGAGCAGGATGCTCGTACCGATGAGCATCGCCATCAGTGCGGTGCGTCTCACGATCGTGCACGGTAAACCGCGCGTGTTGGCGTTTTGTAATGGAGGCGCCGTTGAGGAATCGTCGCGATCAAATCGGAGCGCGTTGTTATGGGCATCCTCCCCGCCCTCCTCGTGATCTATCGGGCCCCTCGTGCATTATCGGGTCGAGGGCAGCGTCGCCCCGTAGTTTACGCGCCGGTCGGTACCCGTTCAGCGAACGCATGCTTGACGATCGGCTCCTTCGCCGCCTTGACCTCGTCGAGGCGACGCACGGGCCGCGAGTGCGGAGCTCCCTTGAGCAGCTCGGGGCTCTCCGCCGCCTCGCGCGCGATCGTTTTCATCACGGCGATAAACGCGTCCAACCGCTCCTTCGGCTCGGTCTCCGTCGGCTCGATCATCAGGGCCTCGGGAATGACGAGCGGGAAGTAGATCGTCGGCGGATGCACCCCGTAGTCCATCAGGCGCTTCGCAATGTCGAGGGCCGTGATCCCGTACTCCTTCTTCAGCGCCCGCGCCGAGAGCACGAACTCGTGCATGCAGAGACGATCGTAGGCGACCTCATAGTCATCCTTCAACTCGGCGAGCAGGTAGTTGGCGTTCAACACCGCCGTCTCGGACATGGCCTGCAGGTCGGTGCCGTAGGCCCGCATGTAGGCGTAGGAGCGCACGAAGACGCCGAACGGGCCGGCGAAGCCGCGCACGCGGCCGATCGACTTCGGCCGATCGCGGTCGAGCCGGAAGGCGTCGCCTTCCTTCACCACCTGCGGCGAGGGCAAGAACGGCTCCAGATCCTCTCGCACTGCCACCGGCCCGCCGCCGGGGCCGCCGCCGCCGTGCGGCTGCGAGAACGTCTTGTGGAGGTTGTAGTGGACGATGTCGAAGCCCATGTCACCGGGACGCGAGCGGCCCACGACCGCGTTCAGGTTGGCGCCGTCGTAGTAGAGGAGCGCGCCCTTGTCGTGGAAGATCTCGGCGACCTCGGAGATGCCCTCGTCGAACAGGCCGAGGGTGGACGGGTTCGTCAGCATCAGCCCCGCGGTGCGCTCGTTCACCTTGGCGCGCAGGTCGTCGAGGTCGAGGTTGCCGCGCTCGGTCGTCGCGACCTTCTCGAGCTTGTACCCGGCCATCGTCACGCTCGCTGGGTTCGTCCCGTGCGCCGTATCGGCGGTGATGACCGTGTCGCGCTGCTCGCCCTCGCCGCGATCCTCGAAGTAGGCGCGCATCAGCATCAGGCCGGTGAGCTCACCCTGCGAGCCGGCAGCCGGCTGCAGCGTCACAGCGGGCAGGCCGGCGACCTCGGCGAGGATCTCCTGCAGCTCCCACATCAGCTCGAGCGCACCCTGCGCGCCGTCGTCGTCCTGGTGCGGGTGCAGCTGCGCGAAGCCGGGCATCCGAGCCGCGATCTCGTTGACGCGGGGGTTGTACTTCATCGTGCAGGAGCCGAGCGGGTAGAAGCCCGTATCGACGCCGAAGTTGCGGTCGGCGAGGTTCGTGAAGTGCCGCACGATCTCGTTCTCTGCCAGTTCCGGCAGCCGCGGCGGGTCCTTGCGTGCGAGCGACGCGGGTACCTCCGGGACAGGCAGGCCGTAATCCGGCACCCTCCCGGCGCGGCGCCCTGCCTGGCTCTTCTCGTAGATGAGGTCCATCAGGCGCACACCTCCTCGAGAACGTCCGCGAGGCGGTCGATGTCGGCCGGCGTGCGTTTTTCGGTCACCGCGACGAGCAGCACGTCGTCGAGGCCCTCGTAGTCGCGGCCGAGCGCGTAGCCGGGGTGGACGCCGAGCGCGCGCGCTTCGCGGATCACGTCGCGCGCGGGGCGCGGGGTGCGGAAGGCGACTTCCTTGAAGCACGGCTGCTCGAACGCGACGGGAAGCGCGATACGTTCCCTGGCGTAGGCGGCGAGCGACATGCACGTTTCGCCGAGCTCACGCAGCCCGTGCGGCCCGAGCCAGGCGAGCGTCACGAGTCCGCCGAGCGCGAGCAGTGTCTGGTTAGTGGTCATATTCGAGGTCGCCTTCTCGCGCCGGATGTGCTGCTCGCGCGTCTGCAACGTCAGCACGAAGCCGCGATCGCCGTTGAGATCGGTCGTCTGGCCGACGATCCGCCCCGGCAGCCGCCGGATGAAGTCGGTGCGCGACGCCAGGAAGCCGTAGTGCGGGCCACCGTAGCTCTGCGCGTTCCCCACCGACTGGCCCTCACCGATCGCCATGTCACAGCCGTACACGCCGGGCGCCTCGAGCACCCCGAGGGACGTGAGGTCGACGTGCGCGACCGCGAGAGCGCCGGCCTCACGCGCCGCCGCGGCGAGCGCGGGCGCGTCCTCGAGACAGCCGAAGAAGTTGGGCTGCGGGAAGATCACCGCCGCCGCGTCGACCGCGGCCGCCGCGATGCGAGCCGGGTCGGTGACGCCGCCCTCGTGAGCGACCTCGACAATCTCAAGCCCGAATCCGGGCGCGTAGGTCTTGACGACCTCGCGCACCTGCGGGTTGAGCGTCTCCGCCAGCACGATGCGGGTTCGTCCCGCGGCGTGCTTGGCGATGTAGCACGCGTCCGCCGCGACCGTGAAGCCGTCGTACCCGGACGCATTGGACACGTCCATTCCGGTCAGTTCGCAGATCGCGGTCTGATACTCGAAGATCGCCTGCAGGACGCCCTGGCTCATCTCCGACTGGTACGGCGTGTAGGCGGTGAGGAACTCGCCGCGCTGGAGGATCGTGTCGACGATCGCGGGCACGTGGTGGTCGTAGATCCCCGCCCCGAGGAACGAGAGCTCCACGCCGGTGTGGGCGTTCTTCGCGGCGAGCGTCTCGAGGTGGCGGATCAACTCGAGCTCGGTCAGCGCCGGTGGGACGTCGAGCTCGCCGGTAAAGCGCACGGACTCGGGAATCTGCTCGAACAGGTCGTCGATCGAGTCGACGCCGATCGCCGCGAGCATCTCGTCGCGGTCCCGGTCGGTGAGCGACAGGTACCCCGCCGTCATTGCTCGGCCACGACGGCCCGATATCCTTCCACATCGAGGAGGTCGCCGGCCTCGGACGGATCGGAGATCCGGATCCGGATCAGCCAGCCTTCCCCATAGGGCTCCTCGTTGATCGACTCGGGCTCGTCGACTGCCTTGTGGTTGACCGCGATGATCTCGCCGGAGAGGGGCGAGATGACCTCCGAGACGGCCTTGATCGACTCGACCTCGCCGTACGCCTCGTCCTTGACGGCCATGTCGCCGACGGCCGGGGCCTCGAAGTGCACGAGCTCACCGAGGGCATCCTGCGCCCACCAGGTGATCCCCAGCACGGCCTCGTCGCCCTCGATGCGCGCCCAGTCGTGCTCGGGGTGGTACTTCAGATCATCCGGATAGCTCTCCGCGCCTGCCACCTAGTTCTCCTCCCTCGTGTAGATCGGCTTCTTGACGACGTGCGCCCGCTTCGGCTTGCCGCGGACGTCGACGACGAGCTCGGTGCCCGACGCGGCTGCCGCGCTCGGGACGTATCCCATCCCGATGCCGACGTCGAGCATCGGCGAGTGCGTTCCTGACGTGACCGTCCCGCCGCCGACGAACGCCATTCCCTGTCGCGGGACCGCCTTCTCGTCCATCACGAATGCAACGAGCCGGCTCGCCGGCCCTTCCTCCCGGATCCGCCGCAGCGTGGCGACCCCGGTGAACTCCTTGTCGAGCGCGCAGGTCCAGCCGAGACCGGCCGAGATCGCGTCCGTCTCCGTCGTGATGTCATTGCCATGAAGGGGATAACACACCTCGAGCCGGAGCGTATCGCGCGCACCGAGCCCACACGGCGTCGTGCCGGAGGAGACGATCGCGTCCCACAGCTCGACCGCGTCTTCGGCGGGACACATCAGCTCGACACCGGCCTCGCCTGTGTAGCCCGTGCGGCAGACCATCACCTCGACCCCGAAGACCTCACCCATCGCGTGGGTGAAGGCCGGAGCCTCCGTCAGGCCGAGCGAGGCGATCGCGGTCGGGCCCTGCACCGCGAGCAGCACGTACTCGTCCGACGCGTCGCGCACCTCGGAGCCCGAGATCTCCCGCTCCTTGAGCCAGGCATAGGCGGCTGCACGGTTGCCGGCGTTGACGATCAGCAGCGTATGAAACGGGTTGATCCGGTACGCGATCAGATCGTCGACGATGCCGCCGCTCTCGGTCGTGAGCAGCGTGTACTGAGCCCCCCCGTCACCCAGGCGACCGAGGTCGTTGGAGAGGAGTCCCTGCAGCAGCTCCGCCTGGCGCGGGCCCTCGACGTGGAACTGGCCCATGTGCGAGACGTCGAAGACGCCGCGGTCGTTCCGCACCGCGAGGTGCTCCGGGATCACGCCCTCGTACTGCACCGGCATCTCCCAGCCGGCGAACGGCACCATGCGCGCACCCAGCGCGACGTGTCGGTCGCGCAAGGGTGCCGCTCGGAGACCGGCGTCGCTCACGGCGCGACTCTACCGCCTCCGTGGCGCCTCGCGACCCGGGTGTGCGGGCCGATCAGTCTTCGCGCAGGAAGCTCGGGATGTCGATCTCGGCATCCGACATCGTCGGTGTCTCGAACCGCCGCTCCGAAGCCGGCGGAGCCGTCGCCCCCGACGCCTCGACGCGCCGTCGGCGCGGCCTGCCGCCGAAGCCCGTCGCGATCACCGTGACCCTGACCTCGTCACCCATCGACTCGTCGATGACGGCGCCGAAGATCACGTTCGCATTCGGGTCGGCATGGCCGGTCACGACCTCGGCGGCCTCGTTCACCTCGAACAGCCCCAGGTTCGAGCTGCTCGTGATGTTCAGCAGCACCCCGGTCGCCCCGTCGAGGGTCGTCTCGAGGAGCGGTGATGACACGGCAGCGTGGGCCGCGTCGGCCGCACGGGATTCGCCCGATGCAGTACCTATGCCCATCAGCGCCGAGCCGGCGTCCCGCATGATCGTGCGAACGTCGGCGAAGTCGAGGTTCACGAGGCCGGGAACCGTGATCAGATCGGTGATGCCCTGCACGCCCTGGCGCAGGATGTCGTCCGCGATCCGGAATGCCTCGGTCACCGGCGTCTTCTTGTCCACCACCTGGAGCAGCCGATCGTTCTCTATCACGATCAGCGTATCCACGCGATCGCGAAGGGCCTGGATCCCGAGCTCTGCCTGTTCGGCACGGCGACGGCCCTCGAAGCCGAACGGCCGCGTCACGACTCCGACGGTGAGCGCCTCGAGCTCGCGCCCGAGCTCGGCGACGACCGGCGCCGCACCCGTGCCCGTGCCACCGCCCTCACCGGCTGTGACGAAGATCATGTCGGCGCCCTTGAGCGCCTCCTTCAGCTCGTCGCGCGTTTCCTGCGCGGCTGCGAGGCCGACTACAGGGTCGGCGCCGGCACCGAGGCCGCGCGTCGCCTTCGAGCCAATGTGAATCTTCACGTCGGCGTCCGTCATCAGAAGCGCCTGCGCGTCCGTGTTGACCGCGATGAACTCGACGCCGCTAAGGCCCGACTCGACCATGCGGTTGACCGCGTTCGTACCTCCGCCGCCAACACCGACGACCTTGATTACCGCGAGGTAGCTCCCACCTTGTGCACTCATGAATGTCTCACCTCAACCTGCCTGGACGTCAAGCTCTGATCGAGCTAGGAAGTATGTCGCTACTGACTTTCGGAGCCAGCGTACGTATTCCTTGTCGGCATTGTCAACACATATCTCAAGTTCGGGTCGAGGTTCAACCCTAAGGCTCTACCTGAGAGTTGAGACTTCCGGCGACGGGCCGTTCCGGGACGGCGACGTCGAGATACGTCGTGTCGGATCCGAGAAACGGAATAACACGAGCCGCCACGGCGAGCTTGAGGGCCACGTCGAGCGGGTCTCCCAGGCGCACCTCGAGCCCCGAACGGAGACGAAGAACCAGACTCGTGGGCGTCGCCGTGACCGAGCTCACGCGGCCCGGAAACCCTGAGCCCGGAAGCGGTGCGACGGCCGCCACGGCCGTGAGAAGATCGCCCTCGGCGTGCGACCCCACTCGCAACTGGACATCGCGCTTCACCCAGATGCGCGCGAGCGTCGGCCGGTCGCGGCGCCCGGATGTTGCCATCACGCGGCCCGTCTCGGCCAGCAGGTAGGAGCCGGCACCCTGCCGCACCACCGCGACCGCCCGCTCGGGTACGACGACGACTCGAAGCGTGTGCGGGAAGGCCCGGTCGAAGCGGACGCTCGCGACGGTCGGCAGTGCCTCCACGGCCTGGAGCGAAGCGTCGAGGTCGAACTTGAGCAGGCTCGTTCCCTCGGTGGTACGGAGTGATCGCCTCACCTGTGCGCTCACGCCTGCCGGTGCGCCCGCGACCTCGATCGCCTGAACCGAGAAGACCGCTGTTTCACGCGCCCCGAACCACGCAACGCCTGCTGCGGCGACGATCAGGAGCGCCGTGGCGAGAGAGCGGCCCGTGGGTATCAGGCGTGTGATGTCGGAACGCCCGGCGGGAGCGCGACGCGGAGCCGTCGCGGCGGCACGCGGAGGGCGAGCCCTCGGGCGCGATCCGCGTTCGATGGGTCGAGCGCCGGCCACACATTCATTTTCGCCGTCCAGGAGCCGGCTCCTACGTTGGACAGAGGAATCGTGGGACACGGGACGCGGGCGGATCCGTGGGGACAGACGAGGGGGACGAGGCGGAACGCCACACACGGGCGGCGAACCCCTCGCCCATTCTCCACCGCCGACACGCGACGCCACACACGGGCGGGACAGGTCCCGCCCCTACGGCCCGAGCAATACGACCTCGTGCTCGAGTTCGACACCGAAGGACTCGCGCGCGCGCCTCCGGGCCTCCTCCATCAACGCCAGGCAGTCGGCGGTCGTCGCCTCGCCTGCGTTCTCGACGAAGTTGGCATGAACCGGCGAGATGACGGCGCCGCCGTGCCGGTAGCCCTTGAGGCCACAGAGCTCCAGCATCCGCCCGGCTCCGACCTCGCCGGGCGGGTTCTTGAAGACGGAGCCGAATGTCCGCTTGGTCGTCGGCTGCGTCGCCTTGCGGCGGGCGACAAGGTCGCGAACCTCCGAGCGAATCTCATCCCGGTTGCGCTCCACGAGCTGATACTCGACTCCGGCGACAACGTGGCCGTGCCGCAGGTTCGAGTGCCGGTACGAGAGCCCGAGCTCGGCGGGCGTCAGCCAGCCGGTTCCCGCCGCCGTCGCAACGAGCGCACGCACGAGGATCGTGCTCCAGTCGCTCCCGTAGGCGCCGGCGTTCATCCACACGCCGCCCCCCGCCGTTCCAGGGATGGCACACGCGAACTCGAGCCCGCCGAGGCCGGCATCTCTCGCGCGATGGAGACAGACCGCATTCGTCGCGCCACCCCCGGCGACGAGGAGCAAGCCCTCCGTCCGGGCCTCTGCGAGCTCACCCGTCAGGCGGAGCACGAGCTGATCGACGCCCGCATCCGCAGCAAGCACATTCGACCCGAGACCGACGGTCGCAACTTCGAGCCCCCTCACGGCCGCCGCCACGAGCGCCCGTTCGAGCTCGGCAAGCGTTCCGGCCTCCGCGTACGCTCGCGCCAGACCGCCGGTGCCGATCGTCGTGAGTCGCGCGAGCGCGACGTCTTCACGGAACGACGGCGGGCCGGACGTCATCCGGGAAGCCCGTCGGCGATCGCGCGCGCAATCTTCCACGGCTCTCCCACCCCGAACGTGATCACGAGATCGCCAGGGCGCACCCAGGCGAGGGCGAGAGCTGCGGCATCGGCGGGTGAAGGCGCCCACCCGGCCCGCACGCACGGAGGGAGGGAGTCCACGACCAGCTTGCCGGTCACGCCCTCCCTCGGGGCGTCACGCGCGCCGATGATGTCCGTCACGATCGCCATGTCGGCGAGCCCGAGGGCTGCACCGAGCTCGGCGTGCAACTGCCGCGTGCGCTCGACGACATGCGGTTGATACACCGCGATCACCCGACCGGCCGTCAGCGACCGCGCCGTCCGCAACGTCACCTCGAGCTCGGTCGGGTTGTGGCCGTAGTCGTCGTACACCACCACCCCGCCGTGTGCCCGGACGAGCTCGAATCTCCTCCCCACGCCGGTGAACCGTACGATCGCCGACTCGGCTTCCACGCGCGGCACTCCTGCAAGCTCGAGCGCCGCGAGCGCGGCAGCCGCGTTCTGACGGTTGTGGTCGCCCGGCACCGAGAGCGCAAGTTCCACAGGCGGTAGCTCCCAGCTGCGAACGACGTATGGGATGCTCTCGAGCCATTCGTCGAAGAACACGGCCAGCTCGGCCTCCGAGGCGTACGCCGCGTGGTGGTCGAGCTCGATGTTGGTGACGACGGCGATCTGCGGCGTGAGAGAGCCGATCGACCGGTCGGACTCGTCGCCTTCGACAACGAGCCAGCCGGAGCCCGTGCCAGCGTTCCCGCCGAGCTGCGGCACGATGCCACCGATGATCCAGGCTGGATCACGGCCGGTCTCGCGTAGCACGTAGGCGACCATCGCCGCCGTCGTCGTCTTGCCATGGGCGCCGCCCACGACGATCGCCGGTTGAGCGGCGACGAGCTCCGCCAGGAACGCTGCACGAGAGGTTCCCTCGGCCCGCCGGGTGTGCGCCGTCGAAACGACCACCTCCCAGCCCTCCGGCGGGGTCGGCTCACCACCGAGATCGACCTCGATCCCCTCGACCGAGTCCATGAAAATCGTCTCCCCGACATCCCAGCCCCGCACCTCGGCCCCGAGCGCGCGGGCCATGTTCGCGTAGGCCGACATCCCCGAGCCGCCGATACCGACGAAGTAGAGGCGGCGCCCTGCGAGCGGAGCGTCAGCGGCCGGCAAGCTCGATCAACCCCTCGGCGATCCTGTCGGCTGCGTCGATCCGCGCCATCGAGAGCATCGCCGCCCGCATCACTGCGAGCCGCTCCGG
>SHVL01000018.1 GCA_009694305.1 Thermoleophilia bacterium | reverse complement strand
GGGCGGTCGCCTGCGCAACCGATACGGTCTTCCTCACGGCGGTTCCTCCTTCGATCTTTGGATGGATCACCCCGAACGCTCCCAACCAGAGCGGACGAGGCAGGAGGGACCGCCGCCTACAAAGTTCTACGAGCTACGGGACAACCTCGCCGTCCGCTCGGCACGAGTCAGGGCGATCGCATAGGGCTCCCGGTCAACGCCCTTCGAGAGCATCGCGGCCGCGCTCAGAGCGTCCGGGGTTCCCTCGACGAGCGTGGTCTCGTCGCGACCACGCGCGCCGCCGTCAGAGATCGGGATACCGAGAATCCGAAGCACGACCTCGAGGGTATCGGGCGGATTACGGGGGGTAGCACGGGGTGCTCGTTTCCGGCATTTCTGGCACGAACGGACAAGGTCGCCGAACGCACCGCGAGCGCCTTGTACAAGCCGAAACCCGCCATTTCAGCGGGTTTGCGGTTCTTCCGGAATGCGCCGTCCTATAGCCCATACGGGATTCGAACCCGTGCCGCCGCCGTGAGAGGGCAGTGTCCTAGGCCGCTAGACGAATGGGCCGTGCGGCGAGGGAGTCTACCGAACTGCGCGGGTTTCCTCTTGCACTACCCCGGCGCCCGATCCACCTGCGGTGTCGGAACTGGCCCACTATCACCTTCCCGGCCGTCGAGCCTGGCCTCGAGACCGCGGCGAATCTCTTCGCCGGTCGTCAGGAGCGCCTCGTACCGGGCGCGACGCGGGGGCAGTTTGACGATCCGCACGGACTCGTCGCGATATCCGTGACAGCGTGCGTAGGCCGCCGCCTCATCGAGCGGCGTCAGGCGTTCACTCGTCCGCCGAAGCCATGTCACCCAGAGACACCTACCACGTTCGGACCCGCATGGGAACCCAACCCTGGATCGGGGTTCCGCACTTTGCAGAAGAAACGTTCGTCTCTCTTTATGGCTTGCAGGACCATGGACTCCAGTCGCGGCCGGATGCGACGAAGTACCGGTGCGCGGCCACGGCCTGATCGGTCGCGGATACGCCGTGTCCGAAGATGCGTCGCTCGCGGGAGCCCATCTGGAACAGGCCGAGATACTGGCCGTTCCGTGCATCCGTCTGCAGGCCGGACTCACACCGAGAGACAGCGAGTGCCTCCCTGCAGTAGGAGCCAAAGACACGGCAGATGACCTTCGGAGGGCTCGCGGCCACGACGGCGGCAAGCCGGCGCTCCTTCATCCGTCGCACGAGTGTGATCCGCGCAGCGGAAGCCCTACGTTCGGCTCGCCTCAGGCTCAGCGTGTGTACGTGGAGCTGGCGCTTTGCCTCGATGGCGAAGCGAGGGTCGCTCAGAAGCCATGCATGGGCTTCGAAGAAGCGCAGTACCTGTCGATCGCGCTTCATGGTGCTCAGATGGCGCGCCAGTTGCGCACCCGACTCTGCATTGGACTGTGACCGGGCTGTCGCCGGCAGGAACAACAGAATCAGGGCGCACGCACCCATCGCTAGGTTTCTCAGATCTGACCTCCATCTCGGGGACAGGGCTCACGGCTCCGCGCGAAAGCGGGCCGCTCGTGTCTCTCGCTGGCAACACCGTAGCGAACCGTGCACGAACCGGAGGAGAAATCCTTACAAAACCCTTGGAATTGAGCGAATCGACGTTGCCTTCCGAAACAACAGGCCGGACGTCGCTCGAGGGCGGAGAAGGCAAGCTGGTAGCTGCGGGACAGGGACTCGAACCCCAACTTCCGGAACCAGAATCCGGCGTCCTACCATTAGACGATCCCGCAGGGTGCGCGCACGATGGTAGCAACCTCGTCCGCGGCCGGCTGTCTCGGCCCGTCTCTCCCCGCCGTCAGAGGTCGAGTCGATACACGGAGACGAGTCGCTTCTCGCTCTCGGTGTCGATGTGGGCTACCACCTCGACATACGGCTCGAGGCCAGAGCCGCGCAACTTGGCCTTGAGGAGGCCGTCCACCTGGAAGAGGCCCGAGGAGTTGTTCATCAGGATCCCGATCCTGACGGGTCTCTCGTCGCCGTCCTCGATCGAGACCTCCTCGATTGCGGCTGCGGAGAGGGAGTGCATCGAAACGGAGCCGGCCTCGAAGAGGATGCGGGATCGGCCCTTCGCCATGTCGAGCGCGTCGGCGACCCTGAGAATGCCCGCCTCGAGGGCGAGCGGCTCTCCGTCTGAACGGTGGCTCGTGATCGCCTGCAGCACCTCCGAGATGATGACCGTCCGCTCGGGCTCGTCGTAGATTCCCCCGAGCAGTTCACGCATCTTCGGCTCCGACAGGAAGAGGCCGAAGTCCTCATGGCCGTGCCGGTGCACCGACATGCCGACGCAGTGCATGAGAGCCGAGAGGACGACAATCACCTCGGCGTCCTCGTTCGTCATCCCGTAGTCGCGCACTGCCGAGGGATCGACGCCGTGCTTTGTCAGCTGTCGGAGCAGCTTGAGCGCGATGTTGACGACGATCTGGATATGTACCCACGAGTGGTCGTTGATCTGCATCCGAGCAACGGCATTGACGTTCGAGACGTGCCACCACGCCTTCAGCTGCTGATCTCCGTTCGCCCGCTCGAGGACACGGTGGAGGATTCGGTTTCCCCGTTCCGGTACGCGAATGCGCATGCCGGCGATCGCTTCGGCCGGCGTGAGGCGCGTCTCGCGTAGAGCCTCGGCCGAGACCGGGGCGTCGATCCGTTTCTGTATCTCGGGGTCGAGCGGGCTCACCGGTGTTCTCCGGGTGGCAGTGAGGCAGGCATCACGCACCATCGTGGCATATTCGGGCGTAGACGATCAGAGTCGGCCACATCCGGGCAGAGTCGGTCAGCGTGCATCGTGGAGACGCCCGATCTCGCGCCGAGCGTGGGTGAGTGCCTTGCCGAGTCGCCGTCGGTTTGTCGCCTCGTTGAGCCATGCGCTCGCGCCCGAGGGATGGGGGAGGGGGATCACGACTGCCTCGTTCACGAGGTAGCTCTTACCGACACAAGCGGTGAGCGTCGTTGCACCGACGATCGCCTTCGCAGCAAGGCCGCCTACGGTGAGAATGAGGGTGGGGCGGAGCAGCCGCAGTTCCTCGCTTCTCCAGGACGTGCAGAGGCGCCTCTCTGCCGGTGACGGCGTCCGGTCACCCCGGCCGGAGTCCCGGCCCGGATAGCAGCGGGTCACCGAGGCGCAGTAGAACGTCGCATCGAACGTGTGCTCGTCGAGTTCGAGCCAGCGCCGAAGCGTCTGGCCCGCACGGCCCTGCCAGGGTGCTCCCGCGACCCCTTCGACGATGCCCGGTGCCTGGCCGTACAGATACGCACGCCGGCCCGCGGCACCCTGGACGACCGGAAGCGACTCGATCGGAAATCCTGCGTCTGCACAGCGTCGGCATGCCGCGAGGCCGCGGTGGAGCGATGCGATTGAGGAGTAGCTCGCGGGCGGCTCCGGCGACGTCTCGGTGGTGTTCGATCTCATATCGCTGCACCGTAGAGTACGCCCATGGCTCTGCTCGAATCCGTACCGAATATCTCCGAGGGGCGAGATCTCGCGGTCATCGAGGCCGTCGCGCAGGCATTTCGAGGGCACGGGCGGGTGCTCGACATCCACTCCGACGCCGACCACCACCGCTCCGTTTTCACGATCGTCGCCGGGGAAGGGGATCTGGTGGAGGCCCTGCTTGCCGGCATTGCGCGAGCAGCGGAACTCGTAGACCTTCGAGCCCATGACGGCATTCACCCGCGCATCGGGGCCGCGGATGTCGTTCCGGTGGTGCCGATTCGCAGCGGCGAAATGGAGGTGGCCGAGGACGTGGCGCTCGTGCTCGGGCGGCGCGTGGGAGACGAGCTCGGGCTGCCGGTCTTCCTCTACGGCGTCAGTGGAGGCGGGCGACGACCGGCCTTCTTCCGTCGCGGAGGCCCGGCGGAGTTGCAGCGCCGCATGGACGTGGGCGAGATTCGACCCTCGTTCGGGCCCGCACGTCTTGACCCCAGCGCAGGCGGTGTCCTGATCGGCGCACGCCCTCTCCTCATTGCCTTCAACGTTGACCTCGCGTCCGGAGACCTCGCCGACGCACACGCGATCGCCGCCACGGTACGGGGGTCGAGCGGAGGCATGCCCGGCGTGCAGGCCCTCGGCCTCTTCCTTCCTGCGAGCGCGCGCATCCAGGTCTCGATCAACGTGATCGATGTCGAGGCGGCGCCCCTCGGGGACGTCGTCGCTCGTGTGCGCGAGGCTGCTGCCGAGCGTGGGGTAGAGGTGGGCGCGAGTGAGCTCGTGGGCCTCTTGCCGGAAGTCGCTGCAGGCGACCCCGCTGCGCTTGGGCTTGCGGCGCTCGCCGACGACCGCGTGCTCGAGCGCCGGCTCTGACGCCGGGTGCAAGAAGATCTGCTTTTGGACGCGGTTCTGGCCCTCCTCCACGGGTACGTCGATCAGGAGTGGAGTCTCTACGATGACCCTTCCTCTTCTCCTGACCGGCGACGACCTCACGGTTGCCACCGGCCGGGGGGTCGGGATCGACGGGCGGAAAGCGGAGTTCCCAGCGGATGCCGCAGACAGGATCCGTCGTTCGCGTGCTCTGCGCGCGTGCAATGCTCGACGACCGGTGTTGCGAGCACACCCGCGGTGCCAGCACGTGCTTTGCACGATTCGTTTCGGAGTCGATACACGGCGATCGGGCCGAGCAGCACCAGCACCAGCTGCGGCTCCTGTGCGGTCATGCCTGCGGTCGCCTTCGCCGTCATCGGCGCCGTCACCCCGGCCGGTTCGAGCTTTCCCTTCGCTACCGATCCGCACACCACGTCATCGAGCCTGAGAGGACAGTCCTTCCGGAGCATCTTGGGCGCGGGCTCCGTACGCGGGGCCATCAGCGTCCTGCTCGTCATCTTGCGCAACTGCTTGCCCGAGCACGCTTTGTGGCACCGCGCCGCCGACCATCTTGGGATAATCCGGTGACGGTGCGTACCCGACGACGCGACGACCGGCCTATCCCGGCCCATCCGTACCGCGACACAGTGCTCGTGTACGGGGTGATGGCCGCGGTACTCGTCGTTGTAGCGGTGTTGACCGGCGGCAACCTGCCGAAGTCCCTTGCAGCGGCGGCGCTGTTCTTCGTTCTCGCGACAGCGTGGAGCTCGTGGAAGTTCAGGGCGCGGATCAGGGAGCGCGAGGTGGCGCTGGCCGCCGCTGCTGCGCAGCAGGGGGAGGGCGGGCCCGTACATGGCAAGCCGCATAGCGTGGTCTCCACCAAAGGGCAAGACGAGGGAGCCCCATGACGGATGTGGACGAACGGGGAGAGGCGCCCTCCGGCAACCTGGCTGGAGGCAGCCAGCTCCCTCGACGCGCTGTTCTCCGACGGGCTGCCCGAGGCGGCAGAGATTGCCGGGGAAGACGATGTCTTTCTCGCAGGCGGGTCGTTCGCTGCAGCCCGGGCACCATAGTCTCTCGAGGCCTGTCGCGACGCCGGCCTGGGCGCAGCTGCACCTTACGCCCGGGGAGGCACTCGTCGCGGCGATGGTCAACGCGGCACACGTGCGCGCCGGGCCGACCGCATCGGTCGCCTCGTACCCGGGTTTGCGGTCGATACCTTGCCCTCGACGCTCGTAATCGACACCACATCACCTATCGCCTCGCGGGTGATGCCGTGCACACCCTGATCGAAGGTGGCGCAGTCGTGTTCCGACGCACGGCATACTCTGTCTGATGGCTACGCAGAAACAGCGCAAGCGGCGCGCCAAGGAAAAGAGGCACGACTACGACCTCGTCTACGTTGACGAGGAGGGTGTCGAGCGGCCGGTCGAGCGGGAGGAGGCCCCGCGAAAGCCCGTGGGTCGGGGCAGTAAAGCCAGCACCGTGAGCGCCCAGAAGAGCCGGTCGGCCGGCAAAGGGAAAGGGCGTGGCCGCGAGGTGCAACCGCCCTCGTGGCGCAAGGTGATGAAGCGTGGCGCCATCTTTGCCCCGATCTTCTTCGCGACGGTCATGCTCCTCGGGGGTGACAAGATGAACTTCGCGAGCGCATTCGTCCAGGCGTCGCTGTTGATAGCGGTGTTCATCCCGTTCAGCTATTTCATGGACCGGGTCGTCTACCGTCAGCAGCAGAAGCGGCTCAACAGGGGATAGTCGGCGCCGGCCGGTCGTTTCGCTACCGTTCCTCTCCGAGCCTCTACACTCGACGACGATGCAACTTGCCATCGACCAGCTCGAGCTCGGGCCGATCGGAACCAACACCTACCTCGTTCGGGCTTCCGTGGCCGCTACCGAGGCCGTCGTGATCGATCCGAGCGGCGATGCGGCGACGATCCAGCGGCAGCTTGATGCAGTCGGTGCCCGGTGCGTTGCGATCCTTGTCACCCATGGACATTTCGATCACATCGTCAGCCTCGCCGACCTCGCGGGGGCATCAGGCGCCCCGGTGTACGCGCCTGCCGGTGAGCGAGTCCTGCTCGAGGATCCGGGTGCATTCTCACCCTCCGGGATCACGGTGCCTCCGGCGACGGCAGACGTCTGGCTCGACGGCGGCGAGACGATCGACGCAGCAGGAATCTCGTTCGCGGTGACATCTGTTCCGGGGCACTCACCCGCACACGTCGCGTACTTCGCGGAGGGCGAACTGTTCTCGGGTGACGTGCTCTTTGCAGGCTCGGTCGGGCGTACCGACCTCCAGGGAGCCGACTGGGCCATGCTCGAGGCGTCGATCGACTCGCTTCTCGAGGCATACCCCGCCGCGACCATCGTGCACCCCGGACACGGCCCCGACACCACGCTCGCCGCCGAGCTCGAGTCGAACCCTTACCTGGACCGCCTCCGCGCAGCCCGGGCCTCCGGATGAGCGGCAAGATCGAGCGGCCAAAGGGAACCCACGACGTCGTCCCGGCCGAGATGCCGCTCTGGCAGCGGGTGACGGGTGAGGTAGCACGACTCTGCGGGTTGTACGGCTATCGCAACATCCTGACACCGGTCTTCGAGGACACGGCCCTGTTTGCCCGCACCGCAGGGCAGGGCTCGGATGTCGTGCGGAAAGAGATGTACAGCTTCACGGATCGCTCCGACAGGCCACTGACGCTGCGCCCCGAGGGCACGGCACCGATCTGCCGTGCCTACGTCGAACACGGGATGCACCGTGATCCGCAGCCGGTGAAGGTCTTCACGATCGCGCCGATGTACCGCTACGGCGCTCCCGGCAAGGGGCGATATCGGGAGCACTGGCAGGCCTCCGTGGAAGCAATCGGCTCGGACGACCCGGCGATCGATGCCGAGCTGATCCAGCTCTACGACACCTTGCTCCATCGCCTCGGAGTTTCTGCATACCACCTCGAGCTCAACTCGATCGGCTGCCGTACCTGCCGCCCCGCCTACCTCGAGACGCTGGGCACGTGGCTCACCGAAAACGAGCAGCGGCTCGACGCAGACACCCGTGCAAAGGTCGCGACGAGCCCGTTGCGGGTGTTCGACAACTACCTCGCCAAGCCTGAGACAGTACGTGTAGCCCTCGGCGAGGCCCCCAGGATCGGTGAATCGTTGTGCGAGGAGTGCGTTGCCCATTTTGCGGCGGTGCGTGCAGACCTGGACGCAACGGGCGTTGCCTACGACCTCGTCCCGACGCTGGTGCGGGGTCTCGACTACTACACACGCACGACATGGGAGTTCATCGGGCCGATGGAGAACGAGAACTCGACGATCTCTGGCGGTGGGCGCTACGACGGTCTCGTCGAGGAGATCGGCGGCCCGCCGACCCCCGGTGTCGGCTTCGGTGCCGGGTTCGAGCGACTGCTGATCGCGATGGAAGACGCCGGTGCGACGGCCGAGCCACCCTCGCTCGACGTCTTCTTCGTACTCGATGACGGAGCGCCGCGGCGTGAGGTGACGGGGTGGCTGGCAGAGCTTCGACGACGTGGTATCGCGGCCGACACCGACTACGCAGGCCGGTCGCTGAAGGGCCAGCTCACGCAGGCGGCCCGCCTCGGAGCAGCTGTCACGGTGATCGTGGGGCTCGACGGTGTGGGCTTGCGGCGCCACGGGCGGGCCGACGAACTGCTCGCCCATGCCGACGTCGTCGGCAGACTGTCTGCATGAGCTGGCGCGACATGATGTGCGGCGAGCTCCGCCCGGAGCACGTCGGATCGCGCACAACCCTCGCGGGTTGGATCGCGCGTCGCCGCGACCACGGTGGCCTCATCTTCGTTGACCTGCGCGACCGCAGCGGCATCACGCAGCTCGTGATCAACCCCGAGCACGCACCCGAGGCCGCCGAGCTCGCGAAGGAGCTTCGTAACGAGTTCGTACTCCAGGCCGAGGGCGAGGTCGTTGCCCGCGCCGCCGATGCCGTCAACCCGAACCTCCCGACGGGTGCCGTGGAGATCCAGGTGACGACGCTGCGGATCGTCTCTCGCTCGACCCCCCTGCCGTTTCAGCTCGACGACGAGAACGTGGACGAGACGCTCCGCCTGCGCTACCGCTGGCTCGACCTGCGGCGCGAGAAGCTGCAGCGCAACATCGGCCTCCGTGCGCAGATGGTCGGGATCATCCGGCGCAAGATGGAGGCGGCGAGCTTTCTCGACATCCAGACGCCGCTGCTCTACAAGTCAACGCCCGAGGGCGCAAGGGACTTCGTCGTCCCGAGCAGGCTGCACAAGGGCTCGTTCTTTGCCCTCCCGCAGAGCCCTCAGCTGCTGAAGCAGCTGCTGATGATCGCCGGGTTCGACCGGTACTACCAGATTGCGATCTGCTTCCGGGACGAGGATCTCCGCGCCGACCGGGTTCAGGAGATCACCCAGCTCGACGTGGAGACGGCGTTCCCCGACCGCGACGAGATGTTTCTGCTCATGGAGGACACCTTCGCGACCGTGTGGAGCGAATGCCTCGGGATCGAGATCCCGCGCCCGTTTCCCCACATGACACACGCGGAGGCCGACCGCCGCTACGGCTCGGACAAGCCGGATACCCGCTTCGCGCTCGAGATCGAGGATGCGACCGAAGCGACACGTGGGTCGGAGTTCGGCGTCTTCGCAGGCGCAGAAGCCGTTCGGTACCTGCGCGTCCCTCGCGTGTTCTCCCGGTCGGAGGTCGCAACCCTGGAGGAACGCGCCAAGGAGCTCGGCGCCAAGGGCCTTGCCTACGTGATCTGTGACGAGGTGGGCGAGACCCGCTCGCCGATCGCGAAGTTCCTTTCGCAGGGGGAGATCGAGGCGCTCGCTCCCGCTGCGGGCGAGACGCTGCTCTTCGCCGCCGATACCCGCGCGATGACCTCGCGAGTTCTTGGTGCGCTACGGATCCAGCTCGGCAACGACCTCGGTCTGATCGACGACAGCGTCTTCACGTTCCTCTGGGTGACCGACTTTCCGATGTTCGAGTGGAACGAGGACGAGTCGCGTTGGACGGCGGTGCATCATCCGTTCACGCGGCCAACCGATGAGTGGCTCGAGACGTTCGCCGACGATCCCGGCAACGCACTCGCATACGCCTACGACCTGATCGTCAACGGCAACGAGCTCGGCGGCGGGTCATTCCGGATCCACGAGCCCGACGTCCAGGCGAAGGTCTTCGACCTCCTGGCGATGAACCCCGAAGACCAGCGCACGAAGTTCGGATTCCTTCTGGATGCTCTCGCGATGGGCGCGCCTCCGCACGGAGGTATCGCACTCGGGATCGACCGCATGACCATGGTGCTCGCGGGCGAAGCAAACCTGCGCGACGTGATCGCCTTCCCCAAGAATCAGGCGGGCCTCGATCCGATGAGCGGAGCACCTTCGGAGATCACCGACCTCCAGCTTGCGGAGCTCGGGCTCCGGGTCGTCGAGCCTCCGACGGCATCGGGAGGCTGACGTGCAGGCCGCCGTCGCACAGCGGCTGCTCTGCCTCGCTGCGGTTGCGCTGCTCGGAGGGGTGGTCGCGCTCGCCGTGATCGAGCGGCAGGGCGACGACGCAGCCGCTACTCCCACGCCGGAGGGTTCCGCTGCGGCGGGTGGCGGTTGGTATGAGGGGCTCGCAGGCTCTCGGGGGCAGGCCGGGGACGCGGAGCGCACGACCTGTGGCCAGATCCTGACCGGCAACTCCTACGGTGTCTCGCACCCGGTTCTGCCATGTGGAGCGAAGCTGCTCATTCGATTCGGTGATCGGATCGTCTTCACCGAGGTGATCGACAACAGGCTGAAGAGCGCGGGCCGCCAGTTCGAGTTCACGGATCGCCTTGCCCGCGAGATCGGCCTCGACGGCATCCAGGAGATCGACTGGCGCTTTGCCGCGAGCCCGGAGAGCTAGAGACTCGCTCTCCGGCCAGTCTTCGCCGCCGATCGTCTAGAATCCGGGGTGCTCGACCCTGTGCGTGGCCCGGAGTTTCAACGTGAACCGAGTCTCATCAAGGGAGCGTGTGTCCGGCGGAGGCTTTGCCAGAGGCCGGCAGCGCACCCACCTGGTTCGCCAGGTTCTCAATTGGCTCCGGGATTCATCGGCAGGGTGGGGCGACCTCGATGCCTCTCTGCCGGCGTGGCGCAGTGCGGCATCGGCACACTGCCGCACCGATGTAGCGCCGTCCGGGTGGCGCGCTTGCGCGGTCGAGAGCTGTGGCACTTAGAACTCGAATCAAAATGAGACTTGTGCCGCCAAAACGCGCTGGGCGGCACGCTGCTTCGTCCTCGCCCATCACGCCCCAGCGACGAACCGTCATTCTGATTCGAGTTCTTAGGGCAGCCCGGTCAGGTACGGCGGCACGTCGAACAACTCGACCCAGGCCGTATTTCACCGCGCGCATTTCCTCTGGCACGACGGCGTACGTCGCCATGCCCGGCGCATTCGTTGCACCTGGCTTTTCATTCAGTCCGGTCGCAGGTGGCCCAACCGTCATACCCGGAGTACCCGGAGTACCCGGAGTACCCGTCATAACAGCCGCACCCGGCACAGATCCGGCACAGATCCGGCACAGGCGCGTCACAACCCTTCCGGTACCGTTCCTTCAGGGCATCTCGGTGCCCCCCTGGGGGAGGTTGGGGGCGCGTAGGCAAACGGTCTCGCCGGAGTTGAAGGGAGAGGCCGAAGCCCGCAGGCCGGAGCCGCGACGAGTCCCTCCACACCCTGTCGGTAGCCTCCGGGTGTGGCCTACCGGGAGCTGATCGGAGACTCCGCCCGCGGCGAGGAGTACGCAGCCGTGCGACTCACTCTGGACGGAGATCGCATCGTCGCTGCGGACGCGCCCGGCCTCGATCGCTCACTCGAAGGGCTGTCGCTGCTCGAGGCGGCTGCAGTCCCTGGTGAGATGCTTGCCGCGGACGCACTCGCGAACGCGATCGCTCCGGTCTTCACGGCAACTCGCAGAGCCGGTCGGATAGCGGTTGCGATGAGCGGCGGTGTGGACAGCGCGGTCGCCCTGCTCCGTGCAGCACCGAACGCGATCGGCGTCACCTTGCGCCTCTGGCTCGACCCTGCCGGGCCGAGTGCAGAGCGCGCCTGCTGCTCCCCGGACGCCGTCATCGCAGCCCGCGAGACCTGTCATCGGCTCGGGCTTCCTCACGTCACCCTCGACCTCCGAGATGCGTTCCGGGCGATCGTCGTGCAGCCGTTCGTCAACGGCTACGCCGAGGGTCTGACGCCCAATCCCTGCATGCGCTGCAATGGCCGCTTCCGCTTCGACGCACTCGTAGACTTCACGGAGCGTGCAGGCGCGGACGTTCTCTGGACGGGCCACTACGCGCGCATCGTCGAGCGCGACGGGCTCCGGCTGATCGCTCGCGGCAGTGATGATGCGAAGGATCAGTCGTACATGCTTGCGACCGTCGATCCCGCACTGCTCGACCGTGTCGCCTTTCCGCTCGGCGACCAGGGAAAGCGCAGCACCCGTGACGAGGCTGCGGCGGCAGGCCTCGCAGTTGCCGAGCGTGCCGAGAGCCAGGAGGCGTGTTTTCTCGCGGGTGACGACTACCGCAGCTTCCTCGAACGGCAGGGGCTCGACCGCCAACCCGGGCCGATCGTCAACGAGGAGGGAACGGTGCTCGGCAGCCACGACGGTGTCTGGCGCTACACGCCGGGACAGCGCCGCGGAATCGGCCTCGCTGCGCCGGCGCCGGTCTATGCCCTGCGCTCCGACGCGGCCACGAACACGCTGGTGGTGGGCCCGCACGACGCTCTCGAGGCACGACAGATTGCCGTGCGCGGGCGGCTGTACCTGCCTGTCCGGCGCGCAGAGGTAAAGCTGCGCTATCGGTCGGGTGCGATCCTTACCGGTGTCGAAGCAACCGGGGACGGCTTCGCTCTCACGCTCGACCGACCGGCACACGCTGTTGCGCCTGGCCAGGTAGCCGTTCTCTATGTTGACGGCGCAATCGTAGGAGCCGGTGTGATCGTCGGCTCGACCGGGTAGGATATCGGCCATGAGATTGCTTGCTGTCACCGCCGGCGATGCCGCCTACTGGGGCCTCGCGATATTTCTCGTTGCCATCGGCCTCGCGGCTGCCTACATGCTGCTCCGACTCGGGCAGGCCTTCGAACGCCTCTCGTCCTTTATCAAGGGCACCGAGCGCGATCTTCTGCCCGTGATCGTCAAGACGGGAGCCACCGTCGATCGCGTCAACTACCAGCTCGACAAGGCCGACACCGTCACCGACAGCGCCGTCTCGATGGCCGACAGCGCCGACACGGCCGTGCGCGCCATCTCCACGGCCATCGCGACGCCGGTCGAGAAGGTCTCGGGCCTCGCTGCGGGAATCACCCACGGCTTCTCCCATTTCCGCAAGTCGAAGAACTTCGGGGACGCGGCAACGGCCGCCCGCGCGGCGGCACGTCAGCGCGAGGCAGATCTCCGAGACGACCTGCGGACAGCCGGCCGCACGCCGATGGAGACAGATCGGCCGGCTGCGCAGCCGCGGCCGAGCGAACAGCCGAAGCCCGACCCCTGGCCGCGCCCGGTGGATGTACCGAAGCCGGAGCCCGTGCCCGAGCCACCCGACGAACCGACCGCTGCGTAGGTCGGCCGGCGGCTCGGAACGCGAATCGGAATGACGGTTCGGCGACGGGACGTGATGCGCGAGAGCGAAGCGCAGACGCAGGGGGCCGCCGAGATGGGACAGTGCGGGGCGACCGAGGACGAAGCAGCGTGTCGAGCGGCGCGTTCCGGCGGCCCAGGATGTTGCTTCGAGGCGCATTCCAGGCCCGAGCCCACCGTCGTGCGCGATCGTCGTGCGCTCCTCCGGGCCGCCGCTACGATCGTGTGATGCGCACGACCGCCGAGCTCCGTGAGGGCTTCCTCTCCTACTTCGAGTCGAAGGGGCACCTTCGACTACCGTCGGCGCCGCTGATTCCTCCCGCCGACGATCCGTCCACCCTGTTCATCGTTGCCGGGATGCAGCCGATGAAGCGCTGGTTCCTCGGAGCCGAAGCGCCGCCGGCCCAGCGCGTCGTCACCTCCCAGAAGGTGATGCGCGCGGGTGGCAAGCACGCCGACCTCGACGACGTCGGCTCGACCGCGCGGCACGCCTCGTTCTTCGAGATGCTCGGCAACTTCTCTTTCGGCGACTACTTCAAGAGCGACGCAATCCCGTTTGCCTGGGAGTTCGTCACGCGGCAGATGGGTTTCGACCCCGACCGCCTCTGGGCGACCGTCTTCGCGGGCGACCCCGAGCTCGGGGTCGGCGAGGACGACGTGGCCGTGCAGGGGTGGCTCGACGTCGGCCTGCCCCGCGAGCGAATCGTCGGGCAGCCGCGCTCCGAGAACTTCTGGCAGGCAGCCGACACGGGGCCGTGCGGCCCGTGCTCGGAGGTCTTCTACGACCGCGGGGCAGAGCACGGCTGTGGCAGTCCGGCCTGCGGGCCGAACTGCGAGAGCTGTGAGCGGTATCTCGAGTTCTGGAACCTCGTCTTCATGGAGTACGACCTCTCCGCCGACGGAGCGTTGACACCGCTTCCGCGGCAAAACATCGACACGGGCCTCGGGCTCGAGCGTGGCGCGATGCTGCTGCAGGACGTCGGTTCGATCTTCGATACCGACGGCTACCAGGCGATCATGCGGTGGGTGGCAGAGGAGTCCGGGGTCGCATACGGCGACTCCGAGCAGGCGACGAAGGCGCATCGTGTCCTCGCCGACCACGGCCGCGCGATGGTCTTTCTGATCTCCGAGGGGATCATGCCGTCGAACGAGGGGCGCGGCTACATCGTGCGCCGGCTGATCCGCAGGGCGGTGCAGCAGGGCAGCAGAATCGGGCTCACCGATGTCCATCGGCTGCCCACAATCGTGATCGGTCAGCTCGCTGACGCTTTCCCCGCCCTCGTCGAGCAGACGGCCGAGATCGAGCGGGTCGTCAGGGCCGAGGAGGAGCGGTTCGGCGAGACCCTCGAGCGTGGAATGAAGGTGTTCGACGACCTCGCCGGCCAGGATTCGATCTCGGGCGAGGAGGCGTTCACCCTCGCAGCGACATACGGCTTCCCGCTGGAGCTCACAGTCGAGCTCGCCGGAGAGCGTGGCCAGCCCGTTGACGTGGACGACTATCGCGCCCGGATGCTGGAGCACCGGGAGATCTCGCGTGCCGGCGGGGAGTCCGACACCCAGCGAGCCACCGATTTTGCCCGGGCGGCAGATGCGTCCACGTTCGTCGGCTTCCAGAAGACCGACGTGCTGACCGAGCTTCACGCCTTCGAGGATCTCGGAGACACCACGTTCCTTGCCAAGCTCAGAGAGTCGCCGTTCTACGCGGCCGGCGGCGGCCAGGTGTCAGACCAGGGAGTCATCGAGCTCGACGGCGACCCGGCGACGCGTGCCGAGCTCGTGCAGGCATATCGGGTGGGAGACGATCAGGTGCTCGTGTTTCGCGGGGAGGGCTTCGCCGCGGGCGCGCGCGTCCGGGCCGTTGTCTCGTGGAGTGTCCGGTTCCCGACGATGGCAAACCACACCGCCACGCATCTCCTGCAGGAGGCGCTGCGCGATGTCCTCGGCGAGCATGTCAAGCAGGCCGGCTCGGCTGTCAGGCCGGACAAGCTCCGGTTCGATTTCACGCACACCCGGCAGCTCACCGCCGCCGAACGAGACCAGATCGAGCATCGCGTGAACCGGGCGATCTTCGAGAACCATCCGCTGCACATCTTCGAAACGCCGATCGACGAGGCACGCAAGCTTGGCGCAATGATGCTGTTCGGCGAGAAGTACGGTGACATCGTCCGCGTCGTCGAGATCGAGGGTGTCTCGCGCGAGCTCTGTGGCGGAACGCACGTGCGCACGACGGCCGAGATCGGAGCGTTCGCGATCCTTTCCGAGGGCTCGGTCGGGTCGGGGGCGCGGCGGATCGAAGCGGTCACCTCGGGTGAGGCGTGGGCGCTCCTCCATGGCCGCTCGCGCGAGCTCGAGGTGCTGCGCGCCGAGCTCGACGAGGTGCGGAGAGAGCTGAAGCGCAAGCCGACGCAGGGTGGAGGTGGGGGAGACCTCGAAGCCGAGGTGCGCGTCGAAAGCGGCGTCAGTCTGATCGTGCAGGCGGTGCCGGGGCTCGACGGCGACGCACTGCTCGACCTCTCCGACCGGTTCAAGCAACGGCATAGCCCGGCGGCTGTCGTGCTCGGCGGCGTTGGCGACGACGGCAAGGTCACCCTGATCGCCAACTTCGACGACGCGGTCGCCGAGCGGGTCAGCGCGGCGGATGTCGTCAAGGGAGCCGCCGCTCTCGTCGGTGGCGGTGGCGGTGGCAGGCGCACCATGGCTCGCGCCGGAGGCAATCTGCCCGACAGGCTCCCGGACGCGCTTGCCGAAGCCGAGCGCATGATCCTCACTGCTCTCTGAGGGCCGGGAGACCTGATGCGTTGCCGCCCGAGGATACAAGCCTGACCTTGCGTGTTCTAGCCCTCGACTACGGCTCCGCGCGCACCGGCGTCGCGATCTCCGACGCAAGCGGCACCCTTGCGCGCCCGGTCTGCGTCGTCCGGAAGGCAGCGACCGAGAAGGGACTGGCCGAGGTGGCCGGCCTCGTCATCGAGAACGAGGTCGAGCACATCGTCGTCGGCCTCCCGCTCACGTTGCGGGGAGAGCACGGCAAGCAGGCCGCCGAAACGGAGCTGTTCGTGATTGCTCTGCGCGCCCTCGTCGCAGTTCCGGTCGAGACGGCGGACGAGAGGTTCACGACCGCTCTGGCGCAGAGGTTCGGCGGCAAGGCGCCCGAAGACGCGGTGGCTGCAGCCCATCTGCTGCAGGGCTGGCTCGACGCGGAGGCGCGTCGATGAGACGACTCGCCCTCGTGGCGCTCTCCACGGCCCTGCTGCTCGTCGCGGGCTGCGGCGGCAGCTCATCACCGTCGGTGCCACCCGAGAGCACACCCGCCGTCGAGCGCCTCAAGATCATTTTTCCCGAGGGGCTCAACGTGCGCGAGATGGGCGATCGCGTCGCGGCGGTACGCGAGATCGCTATCGCAAAGCGCGGCGTGACGCCGAAGCTGACGCGCAAGCGCTATCTCGGTGCCGTGGCCCGGGCGAAGCCACCGAAGCCGTTTCTCGCCGACTGGAAGCGCGGCTCGATGGAAGGGTTCCTCTTCCCGGCGCTGTACGAGTTCACCCAGTTCACGAGCGGGGAGGAGCTCGTCTCCGACCAGCTGACGGCATTCCGTAAAGCGTTCGCGCGCGTCAACCTGTCGTACGCGCGTTCGAAGAACCTGACGCCCTACGACGTGCTCAGGGTCGCCTCGATGGTCGAGAAGGAGACCGCCGCCCCGGCCGAACGGAAGCTCGTCTCTGCTGTCATCTACAACCGGCTGCGCAACAGGATGCCACTCGGGATCGACGCGACGATTCGTTACGGGCTGCGTATCCCTGCGACGAAATCGCTTACGAAAGTGGCGATCGCGAGTGGCAACCCGTACAACAGCCGGCGCTTTCCGGGACTGCCTCCCACACCGGTCGCGAACCCGGGCCTTGCTTCGATCAGGGCTGCGGCCCATCCGGCAGCCGTTGACTATCTCTACTACGTGCGGATTCCCGGGACGAAGCGGCACTTCTTCACGGCGAGCGAGAGCGAGTTCCTCCGGAAGGTGTGCGAGTTCGGATACGCCTGCAGCTAGCGCCACCAACGGCTCGCATCGGCAGGCCGTCGGCTGTTCCCGCGATACTCCGGGGATGGCGAGCTTTTCCTGCGACCGAACCGCACCGACCTCCGACCGGCAACGCCTCGTCGGTATGCCCACTCTGATCGAGCGCGACGGCGTTCCGGTGGCCGCATGATCGAGATCCGTGGCACCACCACCCTCGTGGGCCTGCTCGGCTGGCCGACGTCCCATTCGCTCTCGCCGCCGATGCAGAACGCCGGCTTCGCGGCGCTTGGCCTCGACTGGGCCTACGTGCCTCTGCCCACGCCGCCCGAGCTACTCGCTGAGGCCGTCCGTGGGCTCGGGGCGATGGGCTTCGCGGGAGCGAACGTGACGATCCCCCACAAGCAGGCAGTGGTCGGTCTGTGCGACGAGCTCGACGACGTTGCGCGCGCGGCCGGCTCGGTCAACACGCTCGTCTTCGACGACGGTCGCGTCCTTGGGGCCTCGACCGACGGAGATGCCGTCACCGCGCAGATCGATGCGCAGGGCCGGAGCGCTCTCGTGCTGGGAGGAGGTGGGTCTGCCCTCGCGGCCGTCGAGGCGCTCGAGCGTGCAGGTGCCGAGGTGACGATGGCGATCCGCCGTGAGCCGGGTTGGCCTCCCTCGCCGGAGGGCTACGACGTGCTCGTCAACGCCACGCCCGTCAAGGAGGAGTTGATCGTGGCGCCGCACCGGAGCATGCAGGTCGTCGATCTCGCCTATCTCCGGGACGGGCGTGAAACGGCACTCGTTGCAGCAGCACGACGTTGCGGTTGCGAGTCCGTGGTGGACGGACTCGACGTGCTCCTGTTTCAGGGCGCAGCAGCGTTCGAGCGCTGGACGGGCCTGGCGGCTCCGCTCGATGCGATGCGCGACGCGCTCCACGCCCACTAGCGGATCTGCGGGCCTGCAGCATTTCCCCGCAGAGTGCCATTCGCGAGACAGAAGGGTCATCCCGAAAGTGCCTGCATCGCGGGCACGAGCGAGGACGATCCTCCGACCACGTGACACTATGGATTACATAGTCGCTTCAATTTGTATACTAAAGGCTCGTGGTCCCTCGGAAAAGGAGCGTTCGATGCCCGTTCTCGACGAAGTCGTTGCCGCAAACACGGAGTACGTTCGGACATTTGGCGCCAAGAGCGAACTGGCGCTGCCACCCGCACGACACTTTGCAATTCTCACCTGCATGGACGCCCGACTCGACCCCGCCGGATATGCGGGACTGAGTGAGGGGGACGCCCACGTGATTCGCAACGCCGGGGGCCGTGCGAGCGACGACGCGATCCGCTCCCTCGTGATCTCCTACAAGCTTCTCGGCACCGCAGAATGGTTCGTCGTTCACCACTCCGACTGCGGAATGGAGTACTTCACCGACGAGGTCATGGGCGATCTGCTCGAGAAGAGCCTCGAGACGGCGGCGATCGGAGCAGACGGCTTCTACGACGTGGGCACAGGCCCCGGTTCGAGTGCCGGCAAAAATGTCGAGTGGTTGACGATCTCCGATCGAGAGCAGAGTGTCGTGGACGACGTGCGCCGCATTCGCAACCATCCGCTCGTTCCGGCACGCATCCCGATCTACGGGTACGTCTACAACGTGCACACGGGTGGCCTCGAGGAAGTGGCCGAAGCGACGAGGGTCGGTCGCGCCGGCTGAGGGGTAGCACGCGGGCCTGCGTTTCCGGAAGCACGCAGGCGCGGCCCCGGTCTCCATCTAGGCCTTGCTCTTCACCTGCGCGATGAAGCCGCGGACATCGGCAACCGGCTCGCTGTAGGCGTCGCCGAGCGCGGACTCGACCCGCTGCAGGTAGTCGGTCACCCACCCCGGAAGCTCGATGTCCGTGAGCGGGACGAACTCCAGCGTGCTCGCAAACCGGATGTCGGCGATCGTCGGCTCGTCGTTACCGATGAACCCCGCGTCGGTGAGGAAGAAGTCACGGTACACCTCCAGCAGGCGGGGAATCGACTCCTCGGCGGCTCTGCGGCCGCTCTCCTTCTCCTCATCCGAGGCGTTCGACGCAGAGACCTCTCCGGGGGCGCCGCCGAAACCGGCTCGCGGGTAGGTCGCACGCGCCACGGCCGGGTAGAGTGAGCCCACCCCGTAGAAGTTTGCGCTGTCGATCATCGCGCGGCTGGCCGGGTCGGTCGGGTACAGCCCGGTGAGCCCGTCGCGGTTCGCGAGATACATCATCACCGCGCAACTCTCCCAGAGCAGGCCCCTCGGCAGTTCCCCGGTCTCGATCGAAGGCGTCAGCTGCGAGGGGCATTTGGCCGTGTACTCCTCGAGCTTCGTCGTGCCCCACACGTTCTGCTCCTCGAAGGAGAGCCCGGCGGCCCGCACGAAGACGCGAATCGGAAGATTGTTGACGCTCGGCGGCAACATGTTCAGTTTCAGGGACACGCTGGCCTCCCAGGGTAGGTTGAGGCATGAGGATATCTGGTTTCTCGCGGGCAAGCCGACTACCGCAGGGTAGCGACCCCGGCCGGTAGCGGCGGCTAGAATCACCGTCATGCCCCTTGGTCTTGTCACCGCAGGAGAGTCGCACGGCCCCGCAATCGTGGCGGTTCTCACCGGCCTGCCGGCAGGGCTGCTGCTCGAGAGAGCCTCAATCGACGCCGACCTGCGACGCCGCCAGCTCGGGTACGGCCGCAGCCCGCGGCAGCAACTCGAGACGGACACGGTCGAGGTGCTCTCTGGCCTGCGCCAGGGCCGGACGCTTGGCACACCGTTGACGCTCGTCGTCCGCAATCTCGATCACAAGAACTGGACGTGGGGAATGAGCCCCTTCGAGCCGGGAGGTGAGCCGCAGGGCAAGGGCGTCAAGGTCGTGACGCTCCCGCGGCCCGGTCATGCCGACCTCGCGGGGGTGCTCAAGTACGGACACGACGACGTACGCAACGCGCTCGAGCGCGCGAGTGCTCGCCACACCGCCACCCATGTCGCGGCGGGAGCGGTGGCCAAGGCACTTCTTGCGACGATCGGAATCACGGTCGCGGGCAGGCCACTCGAGGTCGGCGGCGCGAGCGGCGACGACGGCATGCGCGAGGCAACAGATGCTGCTCGAAAGGACCGCGACACACTCGGAGGCATCGTCGAGGTCGTCGTGGAAGGGTGTCCGCCGGGTCTCGGCTCCTACGCAGAGAAGGCCGACCGGCTCGACGCCCGTTTCGCGTTCGCGCTGATGGGGATCCAGGCGGTCAAGGGCGTGGAGATCGGTGACGGCTTCGCGCTCGCCCGTGTTCGTGGCTCGGAGGCCCACGACGAGATCGACCCGGGTCTCGTGCGCCGGACGAACCACGCAGGTGGGCTCGAGGCCGGAATCACGAACGGCGAGCCTGTCATCGTGCGCGCCGCGATGAAGCCGCTTCCCACCCTGATGAAGCCGCTCGACTCGGTCGATCTCGAAACGGGCGAGGCGGCGCAGGCTCTCGTCGAGCGCAGCGACGTCCAGGCGGTCGAGGCGCTCGCGGTCGTCGCCGAGGCGGCGGTCGCCTGGGAGCTTGCGGTGAGTGCGAAAGACAAGTTTGGCGGCGACGCGATCGCCGATTTCGTCGGAGCCCACGCGGCCTATCTCGAGCGCATCCGGTGGCCTCGCACGCTCTAGGACGCCACCTTGCGCTCACCGGGTTCATGGGTGCAGGAAAATCCACGTTCGGTGCGCAGGTCGCCCGTCGGTTGGGCCGCGGGTTCATCGACCTCGACCGCCAGATCGAAGCGCAGGCGGGCGCCACGGTCAAGGAGCTGTTCGCCCGCGACGGAGAGGCAGGGTTCCGGGCGATCGAGGAGACCGTGGCCGCCTCCGTGCTCGCTGCCGCGGAGCCCGCCGTGGTCGCTCTCGGGGGTGGCGCCGTTCTCTCTGCGGGCACGCGTGAGCGACTGCAGCAGCGTGCATTCACCGTCCTCCTCGACGTCGATCCGGGAACCGCCTGGGAGCGTGCCTCCCGGACAGCCCGCCCGCTCGCGGCAGACGAGGATGCGTTCCTTGCGTTGTTCCGCGAGCGACGGCCGGTCTACGAGGAGACCGCCGACGCCCGCGCCCGTGACCTCGACGGGATCGTGCTCGCCGCTGCCGGAATCGACGTCCAGGCCGGCGCGCTCGACCTCCTCGGCGAGCTCGTACCGGGATCGGGGCCGATCGAGATCATCGCCGATGCCACCGTGGCCGGCATCCATGGGGTCGCCGTGCAGCTTGCTCTCGGCTCCCGTGACGCCTCCACCCACGAGGTGCCGGCAGGTGAAGCGGCCAAGGCGATCGCGGTGCTCGACCGCCTCTGGCGCTCGCTTCGTGTGGGACGAGACGGGATGATCGTGGCGCTCGGAGGTGGATGCACGACCGACCTCGCAGGTTTTGCCGCGGCGACCTGGATGCGCGGCATCCCCTGGACGGCGGTACCGACGACGCTCGTCGGTCAGGTGGACGCAGCGATCGGCGGCAAGACTGCCGTTGACCTTCCCGGTGGCAAGAACCTCGTCGGCGCGTTCCACTGGCCGGCCCGTGTCGTTATCGACCCCGGTACGCTCGACACGCTTCCGGAGGCAGAGCTCCGCAACGGGATGGCGGAGGCCGTCAAGACGGGGCTCCTGATGGGAAGCAACGTCTGGGAGCTGCCGCTCGCCGAGCTCGTCCGCCGCTGTGCCTCGTTCAAGGCCGCTGTGTGCCTCGGCGACCCGCACGACCGCGGGCCGCGCAACCAGCTCAATCTGGGACACACCTTCGCGCACGCACTCGAGGCCGCCGCAGGGTATGACCTTCCCCACGGCGAGGCCGTTGCTCTCGGGCTTCTTGCCGCGCTACGGCTGTCGGGGAACGACGAGGCGGTCGCCGTCGTGAGGAGCGAGCTCGGCCCGAAGCCGGTCAGGGTCGATCGGGAGGCCGCCTGGGCTGCTCTCGCGCGCGACAAGAAATCCGTCGGTGGCGTGCCCCGTCTCGTGCTCCTCGAAAAGCCGGGGATGCCGACGTGGGGCAACGAGGCCCCGGCAGCCGACATCCGATCGGCGCTCGACAGCCTCATCGCCGACTAGAGTCGAGCCGTGCGGATCGATGTCCTCAACGGTGTCAACCTCAATCTCCTCGGGCGGCGAGACCAGTCGGTCTACGGTGCCCAGTCGATCCATGACCTCGAGACCCAGGTGTACGCCTGGGCGCGCGAGCTCGACCTGCAGGTGCGCTGTCGGCAGACAAACCACGAGGGCGAGTACGTCGGGTTCCTGCACCAGGCACTCGGGACGGCCGACGCGCTCATCGTCAACCCCGGCGCGTGGACGCACTATTCCTGGGCGATCCGCGATGCGCTCGAGCCCTTCACGGCACCGTTCGTCGAGGTGCATCTCTCCAACGTCGATGAGCGAGAGGAATGGCGTCGGCATTCGGTGCTGACCGGCCTCGGGGGGATGCGGGTCGTCGGCAAGGGATTCGAGGGCTACCGCGAGGCGCTCGGCCTTCTCGCAGAGCGACGGACGTGAGTCGCCTCGATCTACTTGCAGCCGGTCTCACAGACCCCCTGCTCGTGACCGACGAGGTCAACGTCCGCTACCTCTCGGGGTTCCAGAGCTCGAACTGCGCTCTGCTCGTCGAACCGGACGCCGCGGTAACCCTCTTCACCGATTTTCGCTACCTCGAGGCGGCCCGCGCCGTCGAAGGGGTCGAGCTCGTCCAGACACGCCGTGACGTAGCGGGTGCGCTCGCCGACCTGCTCGCAGGCCGGCGGGTCGGGTTCGAGGCGTCGCGCATCTCGTACGCACAGTGGGAGACGATTGCGGCGGGCGGAGCCGATCTCGTGGCGACCCGGGGAGTCGTCGAATCGCTCCGCATCGTCAAGGACGAGGTCGAGCTCGACGCGATCCGTAGCGCCGCGGCCATCTCCGACGACCTCTATGAGGCGCTCTCGAACGAACGCGTCGTCGGACGGTCGGAGAAGGAGCTCGCCTGGTGGGTCGAACGGACATTCCGTGAGCTCGGTGCCGACGGGCTCGCCTTCGACTCCATCGTCGCGGCCGGTCTGAACGGGGCCTCACCGCACGCACATCCGGGCGATAACGTGATCGCAGAGGGCGTTCTCCTGACGGTCGATGCGGGATGCGTCGTTGGCGGCTACTGCTCCGACTGCACGCGCACCTTTGCCGTCGGTGAGATCTCCGCGGAGCTCGCCGAGGTCTACGACCTGGTCGCGCGGGCGCAACTCGACGGACTCGCCGCCGTGCGCGCAGGCGCGACCGGGTACGACGTGGACGCGGCGTCGCGGACGGCCATCACGGAGGCGCAGATGGCGGAGCACTACGGTCACGGACTCGGTCACGGGCTCGGACTCGAGGTGCACGAAGCACCGGTGCTGCGGCCCGAATCCACCGATGTCCTCGCTGCCCGGAACGTCGTCACGGTCGAGCCCGGTCTCTACTTGCCGGGCGTCGGGGGCTGCCGGATCGAGGACCTGGTCGTCGTCACCGAGGCAGGCTGCGAGATCCTCACGTCGTTCACGAAGGAAATGCTGACCCTCGCGTAGGCACCGCAGCGCGCGTCGTTCGCGCCGGCGACAGGTATCGTGCACCGCCGGATGGCCGACATCATCAGCACCAATCAGTTCAAGACGGGTATGCACATCGAGCATCGCGGTGGGATGTGGCGCATCGTGGACTTCCAGCACGTGAAGCCGGGCAAGGGCGGCGCGTTCGTGCGGACGAAGCTGAAGAACCTCGAGACGGGCGCCGTGATCGACGAGACGTTCCGCGCAGGCGAGAAGTTCGCGAGGGTGCACACGGAGACGAAGAACGTTCAGTTTCTCTACGACGACGGCACGGACGCACATTTCATGGACGAGCAGACCTACGAGCAGTTCGCCCTGCCACGGTCGGAAGTCGAGGAGGAGCTCACCTACATCCTGCCCTCGTCGATCGTGCAGATCCTCGCCGTCAACGGCAAGCCAACCGCCATCCAGCTTCCCTCGTCCGTGGAGTTGGCCGTCTCGGAGACCGAGCCGGGCGTCAAGGGTGACACGGTCTCGAACGTGACGAAGGCCGCGACCCTCGAGACGGGCGCCGTCGTCCAGGTGCCGCTCTTTGTCAACGTGGGCGACCGGATCAAGGTCGATCCGAGCGAGGCGCGCTACATCTCGCGCGCCTAGGCCTCCACCGACGCCTCGCGCCGGAGGCGACGGTAAGGTCCTACCTCGATATGCCACAGATCGTTGACACCACCATTCGCCTGCTCTCGCAGGACCCGCTCGCCGGCAAGCTCCCGACGGGCGAAGTGCTGCGGATCGCGGAGATTCTCGACCGCGCAGGATTCGCCTACCTGGAGATCTCGGGCGGCGGCGTCTTCGACTCGGCCGTACGCCGTGCCGTGGAGAGCCCGTGGGAGCGCATCCGCGCCATCGACGCACGAACGACGACGCCCCTGGGGCTCGCCCTGCGCGGCCGTTTCCTCGTCGGCTCGAAGCCGGTCTCCGGGGATATCGTGCGGCGCTTCATCTCCTGCGCGTCGGACAACGGCATCGACGTCTTCAGGCTCCACGACCCGCTGAACGACGTCTCGAACCTGAAGGGGGCGGGTGAGGCGATCGTCGATGCGGGCAAGGAGTTCCACGTTGGGCTCGTCTACAGCGCCGGTCGGGTCGGTGAGATCGACGCTCTCGTCGAGCGCTCCCGGCAGATTCCCGCTCTCGGCGCAACGCGGGTGATCATCAACGACCCGACCGATGCCCTGCTCCCGCACCTCACGGAGGAGCTCGTCGAGCGCATCCGTGAGGCCACGGGGCTTCCGGTCGGGCTCTTCGTGCAGGGGGCAGCGGGCACGGGGCTTCTGAACGCGGTCGTCGCCACCCGGGTCGGGGCCGACCTCATCGCCACCGCCGTCTATCCACTGGCTCTGACGCTACACCGGATCTCGGGCGAGTCCCTGGTGAACGCGCTGCACGGGCTTGGCCGCGAGACCGGCGTTGACCCGGGGCTATTGTGGGAGGCTGCCGACCTGATCGACGAGCACATCGGTGACGAGCCCGTGGCGCCGATGGCACCGAGAATCTCCGTGCGGGCAGCGGAATACGACCTGCCGGCGGGGCTCGTCGCCGCGCTCGACCTCCACCTTCGCGCGAACGCTGCAGGTGACAGGCTGCTCGACACGCTGGCCGAGGTATCCCGTATCCGGGCAGAGTCCGGGTGGCCGCCGCTCGCCTCGCCGATCGGCCAGATCCTTGCCTCTCAGGCTCTGCTCAATATCCTCTCGGCTCGCCGCTACGGAACGGTGCTCGACGAGTTCAGGATGCTCGTCGAGGGACACTACGGCACCACGCCCGTGCCGATCGAGGAGTCCGTGTCCCGTGCCGTCGGGCTCGTGAAGGGCCCCGCTACCGCCCTTCTCGAGGATCCGCCGAGCGCCGAAGACGTCCGCGTCGCCGCCGAAGGCCTCGCGGCGAGCGAGGAGGATCTCGTGCTCCTCGCAATGTTCGGCGAGGAGGTCGAGGCTCTGCTGCAGTCGATCCGGCAGCGGCACTCGCGGGAGTCGTCGTTGCTGCTCGGCAACGTGGACGCAGGCCGCGCGGAACGGATCCGAGAGCTCGTGAAGATCGTGCAGGAGTCCGGGGTCGGCGAGATCGAGATCGAGGACAACGGGATGCGGGTGTCGGTTCGCAGGGCAGATGAGACGGGTGTCGCGGTCGCGTCCCTCGCAGCGCCGGCCGAGGCCCCGGACGGAGAGGTGCCGCGGACACCCCTGCGGGACGGCGTCCGCGTCGAGTCACCGATGGTCGGCATCTTCTACCGCTCCTCGTCGCCCGGGACACCCGCGTTCGTCGAGGTGGGAGACGTGATCGCCGTCGGGCAGACGCTGTGCCTGCTCGAGGCAATGAAGCTGTTCAACGAGCTCAAGGCCGAGCACGAGGGCCGGGTGAAGGCGATTCACGTCGAGAGCGGGCAGCCCGTCGAGTTCGGACAGATCCTCTTCGAGCTCGATCCGGTCGACGTTCAGCCGATCGTCTAGTGGAGCGGCCCTGACGATGTTCTCCCGCGTGCTCGTCGCGAACCGGGGTGAGATAGCGGTGCGCATCATCCGGACTCTCCACGAGCTCGGAGTCGAAGCGGTCGCCGTGTACTCGACTGCCGACCGCGAGGCGCTGCACGTGCGGATGGCCGACAGAGCCGTGTGCATCGGCCCTCCGTCGGCAACCGACAGCTACCTTCGCATCCCGAACGTGATCGCCGCTGCGGATACAACCGGGTGCGAGGCCGTTCATCCGGGCTTCGGGTTCCTCTCGGAAAACCCGGATTTCGTTCGTGCCTGTATCGAGAACGACCTCGTCTTTGTGGGGCCGTCGGCGGAGGTGATGGAGAAGACCGGTGACAAGGCGCGTGCGAAGGTCGAGATGCGTACTGCCGGAATGCCACTCGTCCCCGGAAGCGACGGAGTTGCAACGCTTGCGGGGATGCACGCCGTCGCGGCAGAGGTTGGTTTTCCCGTCCTGCTCAAGGCAACCGCCGGCGGTGGAGGAAAGGGGATGCGGACTGTTGCGGGCCCCGACGGGCTCGAGGCCGCCTACCGGGCCGCGTGTGCCGAAGCGGAGGCGGCGTTCGGCGACGGCTCGCTCTACCTCGAGCGGGCGATCGTGCCCGCCCGACATGTCGAGATCCAGGTGCTCTGCGACGGTTTCGGGGGCGTGCTCACGCTGGGCGAGCGAGAGTGCTCGATCCAGCGCCGCCACCAGAAGCTGATCGAGGAGTCGCCCTCGCAGGCGCTCACGCCGGAGACCCTCGAGGAGATGGAGGCGTCCGTGGAGCGGGCCTGCCGCCAGCTCGACTACGTCAACGCCGGCACGTTCGAGTTTCTCCTCGGACCGGATGGCTCACCTTCGTTCATCGAGGTGAACTGCCGCCTTCAGGTCGAGCATCCCGTCACCGAGATGACGACGGGAATCGACATCGTGCGCGAGCAACTCCGGATCGCCGCGGGAGAGAGACTCTCGATCACCGGGCGGGCACCGCGTTCGGGCCACGCGATCGAGATCAGGATCAACGCCGAGGATCCGCGGCGCGACTTCGCACCCGCCGCAGGGACGATCACGCGGTTCCGGCCGCCACTCGGCCCGGGAGTGCGAATGGACACCGCCCTGATCGAGGGGGCTGTGATCCCTCCGTTCTACGACTCGATGATCGGGAAGGTGATCGTGCATGACGCCGACCGTGACGCAGCCATCGCCCGCGCGGTGAGGGCGCTCGAGGAGCTCGAGATCGAGGGGATCCCGACCACCCGTGAGCTGGCACTCGACATCCTGCGCTCGCGTGAGTTTCGTGGAGGCGACTACTCGACCAGCTACCTTGCCGAGATGGAAGGTCGCCTACCCGCCCTGTCTGCCGGGCCCCGATGACCGTCGTCAGGGTCGGCAGGCGCCAGTCGCGTCGCACCGCTCTCTTTCTTCTCTACCAGTGGGACCTCACCGGCCAGCCGCTTGCTTCGCTCTACGACGGCACACCCGACGACTTCGCGCTCGGCCTTGCCGAGGCCGTCGCCGAACGGGCGACCGTGCTCGACGAGCGCATCACGGCGGCGTCAGACGCGTGGGCGGCCGACCGGCTCGGTACGCTCGAGCGCAACGTCTTGCGGATCGGGGTCTACGAGTTGGAGGAGGGGACGGTGCCTGCCGAAGTGGCGATCAACGAAGCTGTCGTGCTTGCGAAGCGATACGCAACGGAGGAGGCGGCGCGGCTCGTGAACGGGATCCTCGGCCGGATTCAGCGCGAGGGGGCGTCATGAGCGCGAACGAGAGCCTCGGGCGCGCACAGGAGCTCGCCGAACGGCTCCGCGCGAGGCTCGAGAACCTCGAGCGCCTGGCCGAGGCAGGAGACGTTGACGCGGCCGTGGACGATCTCGCCGAGATCGCGGAACTCGCGAAGCAGATCGAGGCAGAGGTGCAGAGGGCCCGCGCGAGTGCCGATGCAGGCGCCTGACGCGCTCTTCGGTCTGGCGGAGGCGTATCTTGACGACCTCGAGCTGACGCGCGACCTCGGCGCCCAGCAGCAATCGATGCGCTATGCGCTCGAGGGTGGGAAGCGGATCAGGGCCGTCATCTGTCTCGCCACGGCCGAGGCGGCAGGCTGCGAGCCCGAGGCCGCCCTGCCGGCTGCCGCAGCACTCGAGCTCGTCCATGCCTTCTCGCTCGTCCATGACGACCTACCCGCACTCGACGACGACGACGAACGGCGAGGCCGCCCGAGCGCGCACGTTGCCTTCGGTGAGGGAGTCGCTCTGCTCGCGGGTGACGCATTGCTCGCGGAAGCGTTTCGGCTTGCCTTGACGTATCCGACGACAGCACCGGCGCGCGAGCTCGCGGAGGCCACCCTCGGCATGATCGGTGGGCAGTACCTCGATATCGTCGGCGACCACGAAGACCTCGCAGATGTCCACCGGCTCAAGACGGGCAGGCTGTTCGCCGCCTCGGTCGGCCTGGCTCTGTGGGTCGCCGACGTGCCGGGCCCCTCGCAGCTTCCGTGGCGCGCCTTCGGAGAGGAGCTGGGGCTGCTGTTCCAGATCGTGGACGACGTGCTCGACGGCGATGGGTACGCGGAGCGGCTGGGACCCGACGCGGCGCGGGACCTCGCGCGTGATGCCGCCGAGCGCGCTCACAGCGCTCTGGAGGAGATCCCGGCCGACACGTCTGTCCTCCGAGCAATCGTCGAGGATCTGGTCGTCCGAACCGCCTAGCCCTGCGATGGTGGATCCAGGCTTCAGCCTGTCTTCCGGGTTTGACGCCACAGCCGGAGGATTCCTCCGGCGGGAAGTGCTGCGACCCGTGTGCGCTCGACCGACCAGCCTTCTGCTCGTACACGGCCGAAGAATGCCGCAGCGTGCCGCCGCGTGCCGCCGCGTGCCGCCGGCCAGGATCCGCGATCAGCGCCGCCGGGTGAGACGGTCTCGCCGAGCATCCTCGCGAGCGGCTCGGCGTTGCGCTCCTCGTAGAGCACGTCGGCGGCGACGCCGAGGTCGTAGCCCTTCGACCCCGGGCTCCTCGGTGCAATCCGGTCGAGCGCCGCCACGCCGACGGCGAGCCCGGTAGTTGCTGCATTTCGCTCGACGAGATCCAGACATTCCGGCGCCCAGTCGGTGGCCAGCACCCGGGCACCGGCAAGGGCGGCGGCGAAGGAGGAAAGCGCGAGACCACACCCCAGCTCGAGGACGCGCGCTCCATCGATCTGGATTTCCGCGACGTGCTGCGCGAGGGCGATCCCGCCCGGCCACAGCTCGGTCCAGTAGGGGAGATACTCGTCCTCGTCGAAGCGGCTCTCGTCGATCAGGCTCTCGGGATCGTCCGGGCGCGAGATCGACAGTTCACGCCCCGCCAGCACGATTCGTTCCTCCCGTATCCGGCTAGCCTGCCAGCAGGATGAAGAAACGGCTCGATGTTCTACTCGTGGAGCGTGGCCTTGCCACCACGCGGAGCCAGGCGCAGGCGCTCGTGATCGCCGGCCTCGTTCCCGGGTATGACAAGCCGGGTACCCAGCTCGACGAGTCGGTCGCGCTCGAGGTCGAACGTCTGCCGCGGTTCGTCTCGCGCGGTGGCGAGAAGCTCGCCCATGCGCTCGAGGTGCTCTTTCTCGACCCTGCAGGCAAGGACTGTCTCGATGTCGGCGCTTCGACAGGAGGGTTCACGGACTGCCTGCTCCAGGCCGGCGCCGCGCGCGTGATCGCGCTCGACGTCGGCTACGGCCAGCTTCATCCTCGGCTCCGGGCAGACGATCGTGTCACGGTGCTCGAGCGGGTCAACGCGCGCAACGTGACGAGCCTCCCGTTCGCGCCGGAGATCGTTGTCTGTGACGTTTCGTTCATCTCGGTGAAGACCGCCTTGCCGCCGTTGCTCCGTCTTGCGGCAGCCGGATGGGAGGCGCTCGTTCTCGTGAAGCCTCAGTTCGAGGCAGGCCGTGCCGACACACCCAAGGGCGTCGTGCGCGATCCCGAGGTGCGACGTCGCGTGCTCCACGACGTGTGCGCGGCGACGGCAGGGTGGGGCTCGAAGGTCGTCGGCATCGTAGACTCGGGTCTTCCGGGCCCGAAGGGAAACCGGGAGTTCCTCGTCCACCTGACCGACAGCACGGAGCCGACCGACGCAGATGACCTCGAACGCTGGATCGACGATGCCATCGGGTAGCCGGGTGAAACGCGCTGCCGTCGTCTTGCATGGCCGCGCCGAGGCCCTCGGGTCCGGGCTCGCACGGCTCGAAGCGGTCGCGAAGCAGGAGGGGGTCGAGCTCGTCGTCGCAGGTGAGGGCACGATTGCGCCGGGTGATGTCGAGCTGGCGATCGTCCTCGGAGGAGACGGGACGGTGCTGCGAGCGCTGCAGCGATTTCTCGGGACAGGGATTCCCGTGATCGGTGTCAACTTCGGTCGGGTCGGCTTTCTCAGCTCGATCTCGAAGGACGACCTCGAGATCGGAGTCGTACGGGTCTTCGGCGGAGAGCTCGAGGTCGTCGAGCTTGCGACGCTCGAGGTACAGATCGGTGAACAGCGATTCGTAGCGGTCAACGACGCCGTCGTCACGAGCGGCGAGCTGGGCCGGATGGTCGAGCTCGAATGGTCGGTCGGTGGTGAGGACTTCGGTCGCGTGCCCTGCGACGGTCTGATCTGCTCGACGCCCTCGGGCTCGACGGCCTATAACCTCTCGAACGGCGGCCCGGTGTTGATGTGGGGGCTGGACGCGATGGCGTTGACGTTCGTCGCTCCCCATGACCTTCGCGCTCGACCGTTCGTCGTGCCGCGGGGGCGCGACCTGCTCGTCTGGAACCGCACGGCTGACGTCGGCTGCGTCGTGCTCGTGGACGGCTACCGGGTTGCCGACGCCGGGCCGCAGGAGCACGTGGCAATCGGTCTCGGAGAGCAGCGCTCCCTCCTCGGCACGCTCCCCGACGCGACCTTCGTGCGGCGCTACCGGCAGAGCTTCTGGAGCTCGTAGAGCCCGACTCCCAGCACGTGTCCTCCACGGACAGGTGTGCTGTGCTCGCTCGCGGTCTACGATCACGGGGATGCTGCGACGACTCCGGATCGAGAACCTGGTGCTCATCCGTGAGGCCGAGCTCGAGCTGGAGGCCGGCCTGAACGTCCTCAGTGGCGAAACAGGTGCAGGGAAGACGATCTTCGCCCAGGCGATCGGGCTTCTCCTTGGCGTCAAGGGTGACGCGAGCGCCGTGGGCCCCGCCGCGAAGGAGGCATACGTGGAGGCCGAGTTCGACCTCGAGGACGGTTTCTTCGACGATGTGGAGCTCGAGGCATTCGCCGAGCTGCGGCCCGAGGACGAGCCCGGCCTCGTCCTTGCCAGGAGGGTGTTTCCCGACGGCCGCACGAGGGCCTATGCGTGGGGCCGCTCGATCGCTCGTGAGGATCTCGCTGCAGCGACGGAACGGCTGATCGCGATGTCGGGCCAGTTCGAGCAACGACGACTTGCACGTCCTGCCTACCAGCTCGATGTCCTCGACGCGTTCATCGGAGATGAGCAGGCCCTGCGGAGGCGGCAGGCCCGCCAATCGTGGCGCGCGCTCACCGCAGCCCGCCGCCGCCACGACGAGATCACGAGCGATGCCGGGGCCGAGACTGCCCGCCTGGCAGGGTTGCGTGAGCTCGTCGAGCGCACCGAGAGCTTCGAGCGCGGAGAGGAGGAGTCGCTCCGCAGCGAGCGTGAGCGGATGCGTCACGCCGCCGAGCTTGCGGCCGGTGCCGCAGCGGCAACGACCGCCGTCGCCCCTGACGACGGAGACGGAGCAGCCTCGCTCGCCGCCGCCGCCGAGCGGGCGCTCGCACCTCTGGTCAGGCTTGCGCCCGAGCTCGAGGGGCCGGCGACCGAGCTGCGTGAGCTGACCCATCGACTGTCCGAGGTGGGCGGCGACCTCCATCGGTTCGTCGCATCTCTCGAGGCCGACCCTGCCCGGGTCGAGTCGGTCGAGGAGCGTCTCGATCTGATCGCCGACGCTCGACGCCGGTTTGGCTCGCAGACGACCGACGAGTTGCTCGATCGTCGCGACGCCGCGCTCGTCGAGCTGGCCGAGCTCGACGCCGGCGGCGACCAGGTGGCAGCCACGGCGGCAGCCCTCGCGCAGGCGGAGGAGCAGTTCGCACGGGATGCGAGCGCGTTGCACGAGGCGAGGACGGTTGCGGCTGAGGCGTTCGCCGCGGCAGTGGCCGAGAACCTGCGGGGTGTCGGCATGGGGGAGGGCGAGTTCCGGGTCGAGCTCGGGACCCGCGACCCCGGGCCGAGCGGCATCGACGAGGTGGTCTTCCGGATCCGGCCAAATCCGGGGATGCCGTTTGGCCCGGTTGCCGAGACGGCGTCCGGAGGAGAGCTCTCCCGGATCGCCCTTGCACTGGCCGTCGTGGCCGGAGGCGAGACGCTCGTCTTCGACGAGATCGACGCCGGCATCGGAGGCGTCACGGCACACCGGGTGGCCGAGACGCTCGAACGGCTTGCAGAGCGGGCGCAGGTCATCACGATCACCCACCTTCCCCAGATCGCGAATGTCGCGGCGCGGCACTTCCGGGTCGAGAAGGTGCCGGGAGACCCGACCCACACGAGGATCGAGCAGCTGTCGGCCGACGAGCGCCGCTCCGAGCTCGAGCGCATGCTCGGTGGGGAAGCGTTCCTCGCGGACATCGTCTCGGACTCCCGTCCGTGACCGACGTCGTCGGCACGGCACGGCTCGGAAGGCGAACCAAGGACCTCGTCAAGCGACTCCGGCCGGGCGACCTCGCGATCATCGATCACCTCGATCTCGACCGGGTCTCGGCAGAGGAGCTCGTCGAGTCGGGCGTGCGTGCTGTCGTCAACGTCTCACAGTCGAACTCGGGGCGGTTTCCGAACCCGGGGCCGCTCGAGCTCGTCCGCGCCGGCGTCTGTCTTGTCGATGCCCCGGGCGCCGATCTCTTCGCGCAGCTCTCGGACGGCGAGACCGTGGCCGTGCGCCATGGTTCCCTCTGGCGCAACGACACCCGTCTGGCGGAGGGAACCGAGCTCACCGAGGAGGCCCTCGCGCAGGCGCTGGCCGACCAGCAGGGGCGCGTCACCGAGGCGCTCGAAGCCTTTGCCGACAACACCCTGCGACACCTCCGTGACGAGGGGAGTCTGCTCGCAAACGGCATCGACTTTCCGCCGCTGAAGACGCGGTTTCGCGATCGTCACGCCGTTGTCATCGCCCGTGGGCCCGGGTACAAAAGCGATCTGCGGATCGTGCGTCCGTACATCAGGAACTTCAAGCCGGTGCTCGTGGCCGTGGACGGAGGCGCCGACGCGCTCCTCGAGATAGGGCTCCGGCCAGATGTCATCGTCGGCGACTTCGATTCGGTCTCCGATCTGGCGCTCGCCTCGGGTGCGGAGTTGCTCGTGCACGCCTATTCGGACGGCCGCGCTCCCGGTTCGGAGCGTCTGCAGAGCCTGGGGCTGGCCTTTGGCACCGTTTCGGCACCCGGCATCAGTGAGGACATCGCGTTGCTCCTCGCCCACGAGCGGGGTGCTGAGTTGATCGTCGCGGTGGGAACGCACTTCAACCTCGTGGAGTTTCTCGAGCGGAATCGGGCCGGTATGGCATCGACGTTCGTGACGCGGCTCAAGGTGGGAGAGTCACTCGTTGACGCGAAGGGCGTCTCACGACTCGTTTCGCCCCGTATCGGAGCCTGGCCGCTCATCGCCTTCGCGGCAGCGGGAGTCGCTGCTGTCGCCGTAGCCGTCCTTGCCTCGCCAGCGCTCCGCAATGTCGTCCAGTCTCTCGGGCGCTCGATCGGTAACGCGTTCGGCCTCTGACGCATCGCCCTCGAAATAAGGTGGCGAGCGGTGGCGTTCCGCGCCCTACACTCCCTGTCGTGTTCGATCTTCGCTACCACGTCGCCTCGCTCACTGCCGTCTTCGTCGCGCTCGTGATGGGCATCCTCGTGGGTGTCGGGCTCTCGGGCAAGGGTTTTGTCAACGACGCCGAACGAGACAATCTGACGAGCCAGATCGCAGGCCTGCAGCAGGACGTTGACGCTTCCCGGGAGTCGCTCGGATCTGCGGCTCGTGTCGAGGAGGCACTACGCCGCTTCGCGGACGAGACGTACCCGACCGTTGTGCCGGGCAGGCTCAGTGGCAAGCGAGTCGCCGTTCTGTTTGTCGGCCCGATCGACGGAGGGACTGCCTTCAGCGTCGGCAAGGCGGTGGGGGATGCGGGTGGCACCGTCGTCCGCACACGCTCGATCGGCGTGCCGCTCGAAACGCAGGCGGTGCAGGACGTCCTGAAGCGTCAAACGGTCTTCGGGCAACTCCGGGGCGTCGGGCACCTCGACGATCTCGGCCGCACCCTTGCGCGCGAGGTCGTGCGAGGGGGTACGACGCCGCTCTGGGATGCGCTCGGGGAGACGATCGTCCTGGAACGCAAAGGGCCGTCGGCCACCCCGGCAGACGCGGTCGTCGTCGTCCGCACAGCGGGAACCCAGCGCGGCCTCACGAGGGACTTCCTGGCCGGCGTCTACGCGGGTCTCGCTCGCTCCGGAACACCGGCGATCGGTGTCGAGCCGTCTGGCTCCGGTTCGAGCGCCCTCCCCGCGTTCGTGGTCGGCGGGCTTTCCACGGTTGACTCGGTGGACACCTCGCCGGGCCGCCTCGCCCTCGTGCTCCTGCTCGGTGGCGCCGCGCCGGGGAGATACGGCATCGGGGAGTCTGCCGACGACGGCATCCTGCCACCCGTTGGCCCGCCCTCGGCGCAGGGGTGACCGGTCGGATCACCATCCTCGTTGCTGCTCGCGACGAGGAGGAGCGAATCGGCGAGACGGTAGAAACGCTTCGGACACGCTTCCCCGCCGCCGACATCGTGATCGCCGACGACGGTTCACGCGACCGTACGCGCGAGGTAGCGGAGGCGGCAGGAGCTCGCGTCATCTCGCTCGCACGCCGTGGCAAGGGGCAGGCGTTGACGCTGGCGGAGAAGGAGGTCGGCCCAGGTGACCTGCTGCTCTGTGACGCCGACCTCGTCGGCGACCTGCGGGGCCTCACGGAGACCGGAGCCGACCTTACGATTGCCGTTTTCGGCGAGCGGGCGGGTGGAGGTTTCGGGCTGGCGAAACGTGCCGCACGCTCGTTGATCGAGCTGCGCTGCGGTTTCTCTCCGCGCGAGCCGCTCTCGGGACAGCGATTCCTCTCGGCGCGTGCGCGGGGGGCGGTCTTTCCGCTCGCGATGGGGTTCGGCGTGGAGACGCGGATGACGATCGACGCGGTCAGGTCGGGGCTCTCGGTCGAGGAGGTCGAGCTCGACCTCGAGCACCGCGCCACCGGACGGGATGTCCGCGGGTTCGCACATCGCGGCAGGCAGCTCGTCGAGCTCGTTCTCGCCTGCGGGCCGCAGGGAGTCAACCATCGGGGACTGCGGCTCCCGCTCGTCGGTTCGCTCGTTGGAATCGCGGTGCCGTCCGTCCTGCCGGTCGTGGCGGCGGGGCTCGCAGACGACCTCTGGAGTGGGCCCGAGCGCGGGTTCCGGGCGCACCTCGGAGCCGGGGTCACGACGGGGACGCTGAAACTCGTGGGGATCCCTCTCTTTGCCCTGGTGCGGACGCGGTCGGTGTCCGGGGCAGTGCTCGTGGGCCTCGCGGCTAACGGCGTCAACCAGCTCGACACCCGGCCTGGGCGCGCGCTCAAGGCGTTCGGCCTCGGCTCGCTCCTCGTGGGTGGAGCCCCCGGGAAGGCCGTCGCTGCAGCCGTCCTGCTCGCCCCCTACGATCTGCGGGAGATGGCGATGCTGGGTGATGCAGGCTCGAACGCTCTGGGAGCCGTGCTAGGTTTCTCTTCCGTGGAGAGAATCACGGGATGGAGGAGGTGGAGCGCGATCGGTGCGCTCGCTCTTCTGACCGTCGTCGGGGAGTGCCGCTCGGTCGGTGCGCTGATCGAGTCCACGCCGTTTCTCCGTGCTCTCGACCGCCTCGGCAGGCCAGCGTGACAGAGCATCAGACAAAGTTCGTGTTCGTCACCGGCGGTGTTGTCTCGGCTCTCGGCAAGGGCATCGTGGCCGCGTCTCTCGGACGTCTGCTCAAGGCGCGTGGCCTGCGCGTCCAGGCACAGAAGTTCGACCCGTACCTGAACGTCGATCCGGGCACGATGAGCCCGTTTCAGCACGGTGAGGTGTTCGTCACCGAGGACGGCGCCGAGACCGACCTCGACCTCGGTCACTACGAGCGTTTTATCGACGAGAACCTCTCCCGGAACTCGAGCCACAGCGCCGGGGCCGTCTGGGAGACCGTCCTGCGCAAGGAACGGAAGGGAGACTTCCTCGGCGCCACGGTGCAGGTGATTCCTCACATCACGAACGAGATCAAGGCGCGCATCCGGCGAGGCGCCATCGCCCAGCCAACCGACGTCGTGATCTCGGAGATCGGTGGCACGGTGGGCGACATCGAGTCCCTGCCGTTCCTGGAGGCGATCCGTCAGTTCCGGCGAGAGGTCGGTTCCGAGAACGTCCTCTACCTCCACGTCACGCTCGTTCCGTTCATCGAGGCTGCCGGCGAGCTCAAGACCAAGCCCACGCAGCATTCGGTGAACGAGCTCCGTCGTATCGGTATCCACCCGGACATCATCGTCTGCCGGTCGCACGAGGTTCTCTCCGACGACATCAGGGAGAAGATCGCGTTGTTTGCCGACGTGGACGCGAAGGCCGTGATCGGCTCACCCGACGTGCCGGACGTCTACCTCGTCCCCGAAGGGCTCCAGCGGGAGGGGCTCGACGAGCTCGTCTGTACGCGCCTCGGCCTCGATGCACCGCCCGCCGTGCTCGGCGAGTGGAAGGATCTCACCGATCTGATCGTCAAGCGGCGGGAGAACGTCGAGATTGCTCTCGTGGGCAAGTACGTGAAGCTTCACGACGCCTATCTCTCGGTGCACGAGGCGCTCAAGCACGCCGGCATGCACCAGGGCGCGAAGGTTCATGTCCGTTGGTTCGACTCCGAGAACATGACGTACGAGGAGGCGGTCGAGGAGCTCGAGACGGCCGACGGGGTGCTCGTGCCCGGTGGATTCGGGTCACGGGGGTGGGAGGGGAAGATTCTCGCCTGCCGCGTCGCCCGGGAGCAGAGGATCCCGTACCTCGGCATCTGTCTCGGCATGCATGTCGCCGTCTCCGAGTTCGCCCGCCACGTCTGTGGTCTCGAGGGTGCGAACTCGACCGAGATGGACCCGGAAACGCCCTACGCGGTGATCGACCTGCTGCCGGAGCAGAAGGAGATCGAGGATCTCGGAGGCACGATGCGACTCGGTGCCCAGGCGGTCGAGCTGGGGGATGGCACGCGTACGCGCGAGATCTACGGCGAGGCAACGATTCACGAACGGCACCGCCACCGCTACGAGGTCAACAACCAGTTCCGCGACCAGCTCGCTGCCAACGGGCTCGTCGTCTCGGGCACCTACCAGGAAGGCCGACTCGTCGAGATCGTCGAGATTCCCGACCACCCGTGGTTTGTCGCGAGCCAGTTCCACCCGGAGTTCAAGTCCCGCCCGACGCGGCCGACACCGCTCTTTAGCGGGTTTGTCTCTGCCGCGCTCGAGCGGGCACGTTCCCGGAGTGCCGTCGCCGTCGAGGCCGTGTGACGAGCGACCCCACCCGGCTCTTTCTCGAGCTCGCAGCGATGCCGAGCCCGCCGGGCGAGGAGCGGGTGGTCGCTGATCGCGTGATCGCCGAGTTGGAGACGATGGGTCTTGCGTGGGACGAAGACGATGCGGGCGCAGCCGTGGGCTCGACAATGGGGAACATTCTTTGCCGCGTGCCCGGTCGCTCCGGTGAGGGGACTCCGATCTTCCTCTGCGCCCACCTCGACACGGTGCCGCCAGACGGTTCGATCGAACCTGTGATCGAGGATGGCTTCGTCCGGAACGCTGGCGGCACGATTCTCGGCGCCGACGACAAGGCGGCCGTCGTGGTCATGCTCGAGGCGGTACGCCGGGTCGTCTTCGAGGGTAGGTCGCACGCAGGCATCGAATTGCTCTTCACACCCAAGGAGGAGGTCGGCCTCCTCGGCGCCTACGCCTTCGATCACACGCGGCTCGAGGCACGCTTCGGCTACGTCTACGACCAGGCCGCTGCGATCGGCGAGATCATCCTTGGTGCACCGTCACAGAACTCCATTCGAGCCCGGTTCCACGGACGGGCTGCCCATGCGGGTATGTACCCCGAGGATGGACGCTCCGCGATCTTCGCTGCGGCCCGGGCGATCGCCGGTATGCGGCTCGGACGGGTAGATCACCAGTCGTCTGCAAATGTCGGCGTGATCTCCGGCGGAACGGCCCGCAACATCATCCCCGAATGGTGCTCCTTCGAGGCAGAGGCACGATCTCGCGACCCGGAGACGCTCGCGATTCTCGTGCAGGAGATGCTCGACGCCATCGGTGTTGCCGCCAGCACCTCCGACTGCACCGCCGAGACCGAGATCGACGAGACCTACCGGGCCTACTCGTTCCGCGAGGACGACCCGGCTGTTCGCCTCGCCGCCGACGGTCTGCGTCGGGCAGGCTACGAGCCGGTAATGGCGTTCTCGGGCGGGGGCGCGGACGCGAACGTCTTCAACGAGCGTGGCCTCCCCTGCGTGAATCTCGGAAACGGGATGATCGACATCCACACGTCCGACGAGCGGATCGCGGTCGCGGATCTCGAGGGCATGGTCGAGGTCACCCTCTCGATCCTCGAGGTTGCCAGGGAGACGTGAGATGGCGCTGACGTTGCGCTGGGGCACGGTGACAGCCGTGACCCAGAGGCTCGACGAGTTGATCCACTGCACCGTCGACGGGAACGACTGCATCGCCTACCCGCGACAGACCGGGCAGGTCGAGGTCGGCGACACAGTGCTCGTGAACACGCAGGGGCGCGATCTGGGCCTCGGCTCCGGTGGCTTCGATGTGCTCTACGCCAACATGACGCGTGGGGTCGGGCTGTTGCCGCTGCCGTCGGCCCATGTGATGAGCTTGCCCTACACGACGGGGCAGGCGGCATCGGTGTGTGTCGAGGAGAATGACGACCTCGCGGCCGATCTCGAGGGAATGCCGGTCGTCTGCTGCGGATTGCATAGTCAACTAGCGCCGGTCGTGGCGGGCATCGGAGCTGGCGTGCGGATTGTGTACGCACAGCTTGGCGGTGGGGCGCTTCCTGTGGCCCTTTCGGACACCGTTCGGGCTCTGAAGGCAAGGCATTACCTCGAGACGGCAATCGCGATCGCACCGTGCCTCGACGGCGATGTCCAGGCGCTGACGATCGCCTCCGCGCTCGCCTGGGCCAGGGGGCGGGGGTTCGACGTCGTCGTCTGCGGGATCGGGCCGGGAATCGTCGGGACAGGGTCGGCGCTCGGCCACGGTGGCCTCGCCGTAGCCGAGGCCGCGAACGTGACGGCGGCTCTCGGTGGCAGGGCGGTCATCGCCGTACGCTACTCCGGGGCCGATCCGCGAGAGCGCCACCGTGGTGTCTCCCATCACACCCGCTCCGCACTCGGGTTGATGCTCGGCGCGCGCGACGTAGCCTGGCCTGCGGGCCTGCGCGGCTATGCCGCCGTGGGCGACGTGGTCGAAATCAACGTCACCGGCTGGCAGCAAGCGTGCTCGGGCATCCCGCTGGCCCACATGGGCCGCGGGCCGGCAGAGGATCCCTGGTTCTTTGCGACCGCCTTCGCGGCGGGCCGTCACGCGAGAGCGTTGCTGCAGTGATGGAGGAACGGAGACTCGGGCCGGTGGTCGGCCTCGGGACGTACAAGACCTTCGTGGACGACGCGAGTCTCGCGCGAGACGTGCTCGATGTCGCGCTTCGAGCCGGCTCGACGGTGTTCGACTCGTCTCCGATGTACGGCGCGGCAGAGGCTTCGCTCGGTGAGGCGCTCGAAGGTCGCCGCGACCAGGGAGTGGTGGCGACGAAGATCTGGGCCGAGTCGGTCGAGGAGGGGCGACGCCAGTACGACGCCCAGCTTCGGTTCTTCGGTCGCGTCGAGATCCAGCAGGTCCACAACCTCCTTGCGTGGCGCGAGCATCTTCCGTGGCTCGAGGAGGAGCGAACTGCGGGCCGGATCGACCGGATCGGGGTCACCCACTACGATGCCGATGAGACAGACGAGTTCGAGAAGGCGATCCGGAGCGGAGGGTTCGACGCGGTGCAGATCCCGCTCAATCCGCTCGACCGGTCGTGCGAGAAGACGATCCTGCCTCTGGCCGAGGAGTTCGGCCTCGCGGTGATCGTGATGCGACCACTCGGCGGCGCACGCGACACGACGCTGCGTCCGGGCCCCGCGCCGGCGGCCCTGGCTCCTTTACATCCCTTCGGCATCGAGACATGGGCGCAGGCTCTCCTCAAGTGGTGCCTCGCCGACCCCCGGGTCGATCTCGTGATCCCGGCGACGTCGAAGCCCGAGCGGGCTGCCGAGAATGCCGCAGCGGGCTTCGGGCCGCCATTTGGCCCTGACGAGCGGCGGCTTGTCGAACGGCTCGCGAGCGCATGAGCCTTCGGGTTGGATTCGTGCGCGGCCGTTCAGCTACCGTCCCACCGCTATGAAGATTGGCGTTGCCAGAGAGGTGAAGAAGCGCGAGTACCGTGTTGCCCTCACGCCGGCCGGAGCGCTCGAGCTCGTGCACCGCGGCCATGAGGTGCTCGTCGAAGAGGGGGCAGGAGAGGGATCGGGATACGCGGATGCGGCATATCAGGCTGTCGGTGCCCGGATCGAGGCGGTCGATGACGTCTGGGCCGGTGCGGAACTGCTACTCAAGGTGAAGGAGCCGGTCGCCGCGGAGTACGGTCGGCTCCGTGAAGGGTTGACACTCTTCACCTACCTCCATATCGCCGCAAACGAACCGCTCACACGCGCTCTGCTTGACGCGGGCATCACGGCAATCGCCTACGAGACGGTCGAGAACGACCGGCATCAGCTGCCACTGCTTGCGCCGATGAGCGAGGTCGCGGGCCGGCTCGCGCCGCAGATGGGCGCCTGGTCGCTCGAGAAGGCGCACGGTGGCCGTGGCATTTTGCTCGGCGGTGTTCCGGGCGTGCCACCGGCGAAGGTCGTGATCCTCGGTGGTGGCGTGGTCGGGCTCAACTCCGCGATCATCGCCCTCGGGATGCAGGCTGACGTGTGGGTGCTCGAAAAATCGGTCGAGCGGATGCGCGATCTCGAGATCGCGCTCGACGGACGGGTGACGCTTGCGATGTCGAATCGCCTGCAGATCGAGGAGGTCCTGGCGGACGCTGACATGGTGATCGGTGCCGTTCTCGTCCCCGGTGCGATCGCGCCGAAGCTCGTGACGCGCGAGATGCTCGGTCTGATGCGGCCCGGTTCGGTGTTGGTTGACGTGGCGATCGACCAGGGAGGATGCTTCGAGACGTCGCATGCGACGACGCACGACGACCCCGTGTTCGAGGTAGACGGCATCGTCCACTACTGCGTGGCGAACATGCCCGGGGCCGTCCCTGTCACCTCGACGAAGGCGTTGACGAACGTGACGCTGCCGTATGTGGAGGCGCTTGCCGACAGGGGTGTCAGCCGCGCTGTTGCCGACGACCCGGCACTTGCCAGAGGCGTCAACGTCGTGGCCGGCAAGATCACCTACGAGGCTGTCGCGCAGGCGCACGGCCTCGACTACACGCCGCTCACCGACGCGCTTTGAGCTTTGCTGTTGCTCCTGCTGCCACTGCTCCTGCGTCTGTGAGCAGGATGTCGGCGGCCCGCAATCGGCCCGGGGCCGTCAGGTCTTGTCGGACTGGTTCTTCGCCGTCTTTGTCGGAGAGATCTTGACCACGAGAAACGTGACGGCGGCGGAGAGGGCGAGGATCGAGCAGACGTAGAACACCAGCTCGATCAGTCCGAGAACGGTTCGCATATCGCACGTAGACTACCGGCATGCCGCGGGCCTGTGTGATCGTGCTCGATGCCGTCGGCGCGGGTGCGTTGCCGGACGCAGCCGAGTGGGGGGACGAAGGCTCGGACACGCTCGGGAACGTCGCTCGTGCGGTGGGTGGCCTCGACCTGCCCAATCTCGAAGCACTCGGCCTCGGGAACGTCGAGCCACTCGAGGGCTGTCCGCCGCAACCGGGTGCGCCCGCGGTCGCCGGGAGGCTGCTCGAGCGCTCGAAGGGCAAGGACACCACGGCGGGGCACTGGGAGCTGATGGGCACGGTCACGACTGTCGCGTTGCCGACGTACCCGTACGGATTCCCGGACGAGGTAATCGACCCGTTCATGAATCGCACTGCGCGCGGTGTGCTCTGCAACAGGCCGGCTTCGGGAACCGAGGTGATCCAGGCCTACGGTGAGCAACAGCAGCAGACGGGCAAGTGGATCGTCTACACCTCGGCCGACTCCGTGTTCCAGATAGCCGCGCACGAGGAGGTCATGCCGCTGACGGAGCTCTACGACGCGTGTCGAGTGGCGCGCGAGATTCTCATGGGCAAGCACACGGTCGGGCGGGTCATCGCGCGTCCATTCACCGGAACGCCCGGGAAGTACGAGCGCACGCCGAATCGTCACGACTTCTCGCTCGAGCCGCGACGTCCCAACTATCTCAGCGCAATCCGTGATGCCGGGCAGACGACCTATGGCGTCGGCAAGATCTCCGACATCTTCGCCGGCTGTGATATCGACCAGTCGTTCCCGACGAGATCGAACGTGGACGGGATCAACCGCACGATCGAGCTGCTCGAGACCGTTGACGAGGGGTTCGTCTTCACCAATCTCGTCGAGACCGATGCGCTCTGGGGCCACCGCAACGACCCCGTCAACTTCCATCGGTGCCTGCAGGACTTCGACCGCCGGCTGCCGGATCTTCTCGAGGCGCTCCATGATGGCGATCTCCTGATCATCACCTCGGATCATGGGTGTGACCCGACCACGTCCTCGAGCGACCACTCGCGCGAGTACGCGATGCTGCTCGCGTACGCAGCCGGACGGAACGCTGCGGGGCGCATCCACGAGGACGGTGAGTTTGGCGATGTCGGGGCCACGGTGTGCGCCTGGCTCGGTGCGAAGCACCCGGGGAAGGGAACACCCGGCACGCCCGTCGTCGAGCCCTGAGGTGCGACGACCCGGATGTCGTGCGAATCCGGTCGCGCGGCCGCTGACGTTCGCCCGGTACTGGCTGGGATGAGGGTGAGTTTGTACGCCCCGCAGCGCGCCTGAGCCTTACGCCCCGCAGCGCGCAGGACTCTGTGTTAGAACGAGACGATGGCGCATACCGCAGACCTGATCGAGCGGAAGCGCGACGGCGAGGAAATCCCCGTTGCCGAGCTTTCCGAGTTTGTGCTGGCGTACGCGCGCGACGAGGTACCCGACTACCAGATGGCTGCCTGGTGCATGGCGGTCTATTTCAAGGGACTCACGCAGGCCGAGACGTTTGCCGTCACCGATGCGATGATTCTCTCCGGCAAGACACTCGACCTTCGGGCGGCAATCGGCCGAAAGGTCGTTGACAAGCACTCGACAGGGGGTGTGGGGGACACGACATCGGTCGCGGTTGGCCCGATCGTCGCCGCCTGTGGCGTACCGTTCGGGAAGATGAGCGGTCGGGGGCTCGGACACACCGGCGGCACCCTCGACAAGCTCGAGGCTATCCCCGGTTTTCGGGTCGAGCTGACGACCGAGGAGATGGTTGCGCAGCTCCGCGAGGTCGGTATGGCTATCGTCGGTCAAACCGAGAGACTCGTACCCGCGGACAAGAAGCTCTACGCCCTCCGCGACGTAACGGCAACGGTTGACATCATCCCTCTGATTGCCTCGTCGATCATGTCCAAGAAGCTGGCCGCGGGCGCCGACGCGATAGTGCTGGACGTCAAGGTCGGTGATGGGGCGTTCATGAAGACGATCGAGGAGGCGCGGATTCTCGCGCAGGACATGCTCGATCTCGGTCGCCGCTCCGGGAAAGAGGTGACGTGCCTCCTCACGGACATGGACCAGCCGCTCGGCTGGGCTGTCGGGAACGCCCTCGAGATCCACGAGGCGATCGCCACTGTTCGTGGCGAGGGCCCGCCCGACTACACCGAGCTCGTGCTCGAGACCTGTGCGCATCTGCTCGCGTACTCCGATCTCGGGATCGGCATCGAGGAAGGTCGCCGCCGCGCCAAGGCTGTCATTGCCGACGGCGCGGCGTACTCCACCTACGAGCGGTGGGTCCGGGCACAGGGAGGTGACCCCGACCCACGCGCACTTCCCGAGGCACCCGTGCGCCTCACCGTGCGGGCTCCGCGCGACGGCTTCGTCACACGCCTCGGAGCTCGCGCCGTGGGTGTAGCCGTGCTCGATCTCGGCGCCGGTCGCCGGACGAAGGCGGATGTCGTCGACCACGCCGTCGGCGCGATCCTGTTCGCCAAGCGCGGTGACATGGTGAGCGCCGGCGAGGACATAGCCGAGGTGCACGCGCGAGACGACGCGGCTGCTGCCGTGGCCGCAGGCGCAATCCTTGCGGCCTACACGATCGCCGACGAAGCCCCCGTAGCGCGCAGCGTCGTCCTCGAAATCGTCACCTGAGTGCTCCTCGTCCGGATGGCTCGCTTCCGGAGGAACATGCGGAGGGCGGCCCCCTCTGGGCGACCAGCTCGCTCCCGGTGACCATTCACCGGGCGACCCGCCCTGGGTCACGGCGCGTGGACGACTCGCTCTGGATCACCGCGCGCCGGGCGGCAGCACCTGGGCGGCAGCACCCGGGCGGCAGCACCCGGGCAACCCTCGCCGGGCGACTGACTCCTCGGCGACCCGCTTCTGGGCGATCTGCGCCCGGGGCGAATGCGGCCTTCCGCCTAGACTGGACAGGTGCCGGAGCTGCCCGAGGTCGAGACCGTCCGCCGGGCCATCGCGCCCGTTCTCGAAGGGGCGTGTCTCGAGCACGTCGAGATTCGCGATGCACGCCTGGTGCGGCCATTCGACCCGGCCATCGTTGCCGGAGAGCTCGTCGGGGAGCGTGTGGCGGAGGTGGGGCGGCGTGGCAAGTATCTGATTGTGGGATTCGACTCTGGTCGCTCTCTGCTCGTACACCTCCGGATGACGGGGTCGTTGCGCTACGCGAGGCGAGGAGCGTTGGCCGACGACCCTCATACACGTGCTGTTCTCAGATTAGACAATGGATCGGACGTCGCCTATCGCGATGTCCGCCGGTTCGGCACGTGGGAGCTCTTCGAGAGTGGTGAACTTCCTCCGTACCTTGCTGCACGCCTCGGGCCCGAGCCCCTCGGCTCGCTCTCGGCCGCAGGGCTCGGGGCCCGGCTCGAAGGCCGTCGGACACCACTCAAGGCGGCGCTGCTCGACCAGCGTACGATTGCCGGACTCGGGAACATCTACGTGGACGAGGCGCTGTGGATCAGCTGCCTGCACCCGCTCCGGCCGGCAGGTGCCCTCGACGCGGCGGAGCTCGGACGGCTGCATCGTGCGATCCGCAGCGTCCTTCGTACGGGGATCGAACGTCAGGGCGCAACGCTCCGTGACTACGCCCGACCTGACGGAAGCTCTGGCTCGATGCAGAACGAGTTCCGGGCCTACGGGCGATCCGGGGAGCCGTGCGACCGTTGCGGCAGCGAACTCGTGCGCACCGTCGTCGGCGGCAGAACGACAACCTCTTGCCCGTTCTGCCAGCCGCTCCCGCGCCCGGCACTCGAACCGGAGTGAGAATTCGCCGGCCGGGAGTGGTGCACGGGTGCGATGCAAGGACGCAGGAGGCCTACCGATACCGGTCGTATGAGGGCGACCGAGAACGCGCGCTCGTAGCCATCGAAACTTCTTCGTCACGGAGTGTTGCGACGACCGGTTGAATTCGTCCAGCCCGGCTCCGCGCCTGTGCGCGGTCCTTGCGTCGCCTCCGTGGGGCCTCACAGTGTGCCGGGCCGTTGGGCGCGCGGCCCGTGCCCGCCGCCCGTACGCTGCGAACCATGAGCCGGCGTCTGTTTCCTCCCTCTTCCGTTCGTATCATCGTCCTCGCAGATGCGCTGGCGATCCTGGCGTTCACCCTGGCCGGAATCGTGGCGCACACCGGGGGGCTCTCGATTCGCGGCGTGGCCGAGGATGCTCTCCCTCTGCTCGTCGGATGGTTCGCGGCTGCGGCGGCGACCGGCCTCTACAGGCGGCCGTCTCTGCGGGCGTTCCTGATCACCTGGGTGCTCGGGATCTTGGCAGGGGTCATGCTGCGCGCGGCGGCTCTCGGACGCCTCGATGAGCCGCGCCAGCTCGCCTTTCTGGCAACGACGCTCGTGCTCACACTCGTGTGTGTCGCGGCCATCCGACTCGTTCTCTCATCGGTGTCGGGGCTCCGGTCGTGAAAGACGATTCCCGCCGACTAGCCTGGCACCGCCGACCAGGGGCCTGACACCGCCGAGGAGCCCGACAACAGAGCGCCGGCCCGCAGACCGTGCACGTGCCTTGCCCTGGAGGGGCTACGCAGCCAGGCGTTCTGCGAGCACACCCGAACGATCGAGCGC
>SHVL01000017.1 GCA_009694305.1 Thermoleophilia bacterium | reverse complement strand
CGCGAGCACGAACGGTGTCACCGCCTGGCCGCTGGTGCCCTCGCGCGCGGCGGCGGCGACGGCCTCCTCGCGTTGCCGCCGATGCGCCAGTGGGCCTGGGCGATCCGCGCGATCTCGACAGCGTCCTCGGCACGCGCGGATACGGGCGGATACGGGCGGGCCGCCGGCAGCGTCGTAGAAGAGCGGCAACGTGTCGGTGCGGTAGCCGATCACGGGCACGCCGAGCGTTTCGAGTAACTCGGCCGTCGCGGGCACGTCGAGGAGCGACTTGATGCCTGCCGAGGCGATGACGGCAGGGATTCGCGCGGCGGCTGCGAGGTCGGCGGAGATGTCCGGGGATACGGGAAAGCCGCGATGCACGCCACCCATCCCGCCGGTGCCCATGAACCGGCCGCCGACGGCCGCGGCTGCCGTCAGCGAGCCGCCGACGGTCGTCGCACCGACCGCGCCCTGCACGGCACACGCCGCGGGGTCGCGGGGGCCGAGCTTTCGGGCATCCGGGGTGAAGCGTTCGAGCTCGTCCGGCCCGAGGCCGACCCGGATCTGCCCGTCCAGCACGCCGATCGTGGCCGGAACAGCTCCTGCCGCCCGTACGGCGGCCTCGCTGGCGAGACCCGTTGCGATGCCGTCCGGCGCCGGAAAGCCGTGGGCGACAAGCGTGGTTTCGACGGCGACGACGGCGCGCTCTTCCTCGAGTGCCGTCTGCACCTCTTCGGTGACATGGATCAGATCTCGCATCGCCGTTGCGAGCCTACCCTTCGTGCAGGGGCTCGCTCTCGGGCATCGAGCCGGTGTGCTGGACACACCGCGCGCCGGCCGCCAGTGCCAGTTCGCGACCTCCCACGATCCAGCCGGCAGCGAAGGCATCACCCGCACCGGTCGAGTCCACGACCGTCTCGACGGGTGCAGCCGGGCACTCCTCGCCGTCGAACGAGGCTCCGCGCGCGCCTCGCTTCACGATCCAGTGGCTTCCCCCGGTCGCCCCGCCGACGATGCGGTCCTCGTCCTCGTTCGCGAAGACGACATCGGGGGCGATCTCCTCCAGCAACGAGCGGAACTCCGCGGCACCGAAGGAGTGCATCACGCTCCACGATGAGAGGTCAACGCTGATCCGGGCCCCCTCGTGCGTGCCGCATCGATGGCTGCGCGGGCAGCGAAGCGGAGAGGCTCCCGCAGCAGCGCGTATCCCGAGACGTGCAGGTGCGAGCAGCCGTCGAACCATGCCTCGTTGACCTCCTCGGGTCGAAGGCCGGTGGCGACGCCTCTGTCGGAGCACATGGTTCGCTCTCCGGAGGTGTCCACGAGTGCGACGACCACGCCGGTGCCTCCGGCCGTGACGGGCCCGACGATCTCGACGCCGAGCTCGAGGAGCCGCGATGCTGCGAAGAGGCCCACGTCGTCGGCTCCCCTCTTGCCGACAAGCCGGGATCTGCCACCGAGCTCGGCGACCCAGGCGGCGACGTTCGCAGCCTGGCCGCCCGGGCGGAGCGCGATGCGCGACCTTGCATCGGCGCCGGTCGCAAGTGGTTGCTCGAGCCGGACGATCACGTCGAGCAAGAGATCGCCGAGGCAGCAGATCGTCATCGCCTACGATCCTTGCATGGAGCGACGAGTCTCGCGTTGCGCTGCACCCGGCCGAGGGGGACGCCGCTGATGGCCGACGCCCGGGAATCTCGCCGCAAGCGGATGCGCTTGCTGGTGCTCGGTGGTCTCCTCGGTGCGTCTGCGGCGGCTGTTGCGCGTCGCCTGCGGCCTCGGCGGCCTCGGGCCGATACACCTTCCGGCCTCGGTGCGTTCGAGAGTGCGCCCTGCTACCGCGAGTTGTCCGACAGCAGGCGCAGCGACGGCCCGTAGCCACGCAGTATCTGGTCGGCACGTTCGATCGTCTGCAGATTGACATCTGCGTCGCCGATGCCGAGGGACCGTCCGGCGAGCATCGCCCTTGCAGCGGCTGCGACGTAGGCGCGGTCGGTTCTCACGGGCTCGCGGGTCCGGATCACGAGGAACGGTCCAAAAGCATGCGTCTCGAAGACCCCGGACGGGCCGGGATCGCGATTCTCTATCTCGAGGCGCGGGTGAAGGTTGTTGCGCTCGCTCGCATCGAGGATCCAGACGCCGCGACCCAGGGGCTTCGGCAGCCGGCGGAGGGTTCGGAGCGCGAGGGTCGCATCGGCGCGTGGGACGACGACGTCCGGGAATGCTGCGTTCCTCTCCCATGCTCCGAGGTAGAGCGGCTCGTATCCGAACAGCACGTCATCGGGGCGACTCGTCGCGGCGAGGAAGCTCTCGGCCTGTGCGCGGGTCGCCTGCCGCTTGTCGGGCTCCCACTCGAAGAGTTGCGGCGTGCGGTGCCAGGCCCAGCCGACCTCGAGCGCGACCAGAACAGCGGTCAGAGCGACCGTCGCCACGGGAACCCGCCGGGTACTGCGCAGGATCCCTGCACCCACCACGATCGCGAAGAAGGGGAGTACGAAGATGAGATGCCGCGACTCGGGTGAGGTCGAACCGCCGAGTCGCGCCGAGAGGAATGCCGCCACGGGAATGCCGATCACGCAGAGGACAAGGATTCGCGTCTCGTTTCGTACGGCAACGAGTCCGACGAGTCCGGCAACGAGGACGGCCGCGAGAGCCGGCCAACGACCTGTGCTGAAGTCCCCCGCCGTCTGCCAGAGGTAGGTGACGATCGCCAACGGGCCGCCGAGCCGGGAGCCGCGCCCGCCGACGCCGACGTCGAACCGTCCGGCGAGAACGAGGTCGGTGATCCAGAACGGGATGCCGGCGACTCCGACGACGACGAATGCGACGGCCGCCTGCCGCACCCGGTCGCGTCGCGCGAGAACGACGAACGCAGCCTGGGACGCGAGGACGAGAGCACCGTACGGATGGGAGGCCAGTCCGAGCAGGGCCACAGCCCCCCATAGTCCCCATGCCGACCATCCCCGGCGGTCGAGGGCGCGCAGCAGGAGCACGAACGACAGCAGCGAGAGGAACAGAAAGAGGCTGTACATCCGCGCGTAGACGCCGTGGAAGAGAAAGACCCAGCTGCCCGCGACGAGGGCCGTCGCGATCAGAGCACTCTTGCGGTCGGCCAGCCTCCGTCCGAGCACGGCCACGAGTGGCAGGCTCGCGACGGCGAACGCTGCCGACACGAGGCGCATGCCGCCAAGCCCGAAGCCGAAATGCGCGACGGCGTAGGCGAAGAGGAAATGAAGGGGGGCCCCACCGCGTTCGCGCGTTACGTGCTCGACGACACCCGCGAGGCTGTCTCGGGCGACAAACAGTGCGAGCGTCTCGTCCTCGTGGGGCGGCCAGGCCATCAGTTGATGGGCGAGGAAGGCCGCTGCGGCGAGTGAGATGGCACCGATGCCGAGCCAGAACGCGTGCGCAGTCACCAAAGCGTGCGCCCGCTCTACCGATCGGCGAGTGTGCAGAGGAGCTCCGGCCTGCTCGGTCATCCGGCTTCGCTCGAGGGCGTCGCTGGTAGATTCCCCGGCCGATGCCATTTTACGAGTACCGGTGCCCGAACGGCCATACCTTTGAGATGTTCCAGAGGATGAGCGACGACCCTGCCGAGTGCTGCGAGGAATGCGGGGCCAGCCCCGTCGAGAAGATCCTGTTTCCGGTGGCCGTGCACTACAAGGGCTCGGGCTTCTACTCGACCGACTACGGCCGCGGGTCGCGCAAGGGCACAGGGACAGAGGGCGATGGCGGCGGCTCGGGCGAGGGTTCGGGCTCCGGTTCGGGCGACGGCGGCTCCGGTTCGGGTTCGGGCTCGGGCGAGGGTTCGGGTTCGGGCTCGGGCGAGGGTTCGGGTTCGGGCTCGGGCGGCGGCTCCGGTTCGGGTTCGGGCGACGGTGGCTCCGGCTCCGGCTCCGGCTCCGGCTCCGGTTCGGGCTCGGGCGACAAGAGCGACTCGGGCGGGAAGAAGGACACGAAGAAGGACTCGGGCTCGGGCGACAAGAAGTCGGCGGCGAGCGACTGAGACCGTCCTTGCGTGCGCGTCGGAATGATGATTCGCCGACGGGGAGCGAGACGAAAGGGTGAGGCAGCGCGCCACAGTGTGATCTGTGGCAGCCCGGGGCTTCATGACGGCCGGGCTCCTAGAGTCGCCGGTTGCCGACGACGCAGCCAGGGGCGTAGGGAAGGCCTTTCTGCGGCTGCAGCGGAGCCGAGCGGCCCGTGAACATCGAGATCGTTGCAACGTTGTCCTCGGAGCCGAAGATGACCGACTGCCCGTCGGCACTGCCGGGTTCTCCACCCAGGCGGCAGTGCAGGGCGCCCCGTGTGTTTGCGCGGAAGTAGGCCCACCCGAGCTGGAGCACCTGACCTGCGCTGAGGTCGGTCGCCAGGGGCTTCACGATCGAGCCGCCGCGGAAGGGGAGCTTTACCGCCGTCCCGAAACTCGTCACCCTGTCGGCTGTCGCCTGGATGACCTGCTGCTGGCGACGGGCCCTGTCGAGGTCGGTCTCGGACGGGTCGAGGCTGTTCTTACGGATCCTCGAGTAGATGAGGGCTCGTGCGCCGCTCATCTCCTGCGCTCCCTTCTCGAACCGCCATCCATCCCATGCCCGACAGCGGGTGGCAGTGGCATACGGGCAGTCGAACCTGTTCGAGAGGATCGGTCGAGGTACATCCACGGCAACGCCGCCGACCGAGTCGATCAACTCGCGGAAGCGATCGAAGTTCACGAAGGCAACGTGGTTGATCTGGAGGCCGGTCAGGTCTTTCACGGTGCGAAGCGCGAGTGTCGGGCCGCCGTACTGGAATGCCGCATTGATCTTGCCGGCCCCGTGACCCGGAATCTCGACCCTCAGGTCGCGGGGGATCGAGAGGAACGCGAGGCGGTGCTTGCGGGGGTCGGTACGGATCAGCATCACCGAGTCGGAGCGGTTTGCATTACCACGTCCAGGCCCGGTGCCGCCGTCGGTGCCGAGCACGAGGATCGTCGTCGGAGAGGAGGTGAGCAGGCCCTTCTGTCTGGCTAGCTCGGCGAGCATCCGGGCCGGGACGCGCGCGTTCGCCTCCGATATCCCCCGTGAGAAGGACAGGTAGCTCGTCCCCAGCCAGACGACGCCGAGCACGATCAGCACGAGGAGGACGAGCGTGATGCGCCTCCCCGGACGCCGCTGGCGCGGTGTGCGAGCCTTTCCTTTGGGGCTCGATTTGCCGTCCTGGCCCCGCGGCGGGCGCTGCAGTGGAACCTTGCCCTTTGCCCTGCCACCTCTGTACACCCGGTAGGGCTTCTGTTGTTCTGGCATCCGGGCCGATATCGTAGCCGCGCGATGCATTGCGAGCGTGTTATCGGGGTAGACCTCGGCGGAACGAAGATTCTTGCCGGTGTTGTGGCACGCGACGGTGTCGTCGGGCGGACGGTCGAGATCCCGACGCCGGGTGACACGCAGGAGAGCGTTCTCGCCGCTGTTGACAGTGCGGTTGACGACCTGCTCGAAGACGGTGTTGTGGCGATCGGGTACGGGGTTCCATTCAACATCGACCGTCACACCGGCGTCGCCCTGAATGCGACGAACCTTCCTCTGCGCGATGTTCACTTTCCTGACCGTGCCCGTGCGCGCTACGGCCTGCCCGCGGGCGTGGAGAACGACGGCAATGCTGCAGCGCTCGCCGAGTGGTGCCTCGGTGCAGGACGAGGCGCGGACGACCTGTTGATGCTCACGCTCGGCACGGGAATCGGTGGCGGCATCGTCCTCGACGGCCGCCTCTATCGTGGTTGGGCGGAGCTCGGGCACACCGTCGTGATCGCCGGCGGAGCTTGCTGTCAGGGGGACTGCCATGGGCGAGGGCATCTCGAGACCGTGGCCTCCGGGCTCGCAGCAGACCGGGTTGCGGTCGGCCTCTACGGTCGAGGTGCAGACGCATCGCTTCTTGTCGAGCGGGCGCATGGCGGCGATCCGCGTGCGGTCGAGGCGCTCGGCGAGATCGGCCGACTGCTCGGGGTGGCAATCGGATCGCTCCAGAACATCTTTGACCCGGACGTCGTGATCGTCGGCGGTGGATTCGGTATCGCGGCGGGCGAGCTGATTCTCGAACCTGCTCGTGCTGCCGCACGAGGCGAGGCGCTGACCCCGGCAGACGAGACGTTGCGCCTGACCCGGGCGGAGCTTGGCGACGAGGCAGGGCTGATCGGCGCGGCTCTCGTCGGGTTCGAGGCGCTCGACGGGGTGAGGTAAGCGTGCCGCTCGCGGTGTGTGCGACTCCGATCGGGAACCTCGCGGACATCACGCTGCGTGTGCTCGAGGAGCTCGCGGCGGCGGAGACCGTCCTCTGCGAGGACACGCGTCACACGCGGGTGCTGCTCGGCCGGCACGGCATCCGGGCGCGACTCCTCTCCTACCACCGGCACAACGAGGCGAGCCGTGTCCAGGAGCTCGTGCCACGGCTCGTCGCAGGCGAGCGAATGGCGCTCGTGTCCGATGCCGGGCTTCCCGGTATGAACGATCCCGGGGCGCGGATTGTCTCGGCCGCGATCGCCGCCGGTGTGCCGGTCACGGTGTTGCCGGGACCATCTGCCATCGAGACGGCTCTCGTTGCGAGTGGTCTCGCGGGCGAGCAGTACCGGTTCGTCGGGTACCTCCCGCGGGGTGAGCGCGAGCGCGCTGTGCTCTGGTTCGAGCTCCGCGACTGGTCGCATCCGACGGTGGCCTTCGAGTCGGCAAAGAGGCTGCCCGCGTCGCTTGCGAGCCTGGCAGCCGCCGAGCCAGAGCGGCTCGTGGCGGTCTGTCGCGAGCTGACCAAGGTCTTCGAGGAGGTGGTCTGCGAGCCCGCGGCGTTGCTTGCGGAGCGCTACAGCGACGCGCCCCGCGGAGAGGTGACACTCGTGATCGGCCCCTCGACGCGTGGTGCCGACGCCGAGGCGGCAGTCGCTGCGGTCGTCGAGCTCGTTGCAGCGGGAACGCCGAGAGGCGCGGCTGCCACGGTCGTCGCGCGGCTCACGGGAGTGCCGCGAAACACCCTGTACCGCACCTCCCTGTAATCCGATTTGACAACGCACGCACACCCCGCTACGCTGCCCTCTAATAGTTGTCAGAAAAGAGAACAACTGCCTGGCAGCAGACATCAACAGGAGGTGAAATCGTGCGTCGTCTCGTGCTCATGTTCGTCGTATTGGCCGCCCTCGTCGCGGCCCCACAGAGCTGGGCATGGACGTGGCCGCTCTCGGGCGCTGTTCTTCGTCCCTATTCCCTCGGCCCCGACCCGTACGCGGCCGGACAACATCGCGGCATCGACATCGCGGGGGTACGAGGCGATCCTGTCCGTGCCCCGGCAGCCGGAACGATCTCGTTTGCGGGCGTGGTACCGAGCTCGGGCCGCACGGTCACGATCCAGACAGAAGGCTATGCGGTATCGCTGACCCACCTCGGGGAGTTCTCGGTCGTCAAGGGGGACTCCGTGTCCGAGGGGTACGTCATCGGTACGGCGGGGACGAGCGGAGACCCCGAGTGGCCTCTGCCCTACGTGCATCTCGGAATCAGGGTGTCGAGCGCAGCAGACGGCTACGTCGATCCGGCGACCCTCTTGCCACCGCGTGCTGTGGTGCCTCCTCCGGTGCCCGTCACCGAGACTCCTGCCACGGTTCCCGTACCCACGCCGGTCGTCACTCCGGTGCCGGTGGTCATCCCGGGAACCCCGGAGGTCATCCCGGGAACCCCGGAGGTCATCCCGGGAACCCCGGCACCCGGTCCGTCCGTTGCGCTTCCCGCCGCCACCGCCACCGCCGCACCCCGGGGAGCCGTTTCGGCGGTGACTGACCCTACGACCGCCGTTGTGGTGCCTGTTCTTGCGGCGGTTTCGGGCAGCGTCGGTCGATCGCCCATCCTCTCCGGCGGAAGGCCCGAGCGTTCGTCCCACGTCACGCCGCGTGTGACGTTGCACGGCCTGGACAGCCGGCCGAGTCAGACTCTCGATCCGTCGGTGCGCCCTCCGACGCATGCTCCCTCGGTCGTTGCCGACGCCGCAGCGCCCGGCCGCGACGGTGTTCTTCGAGATGCCGGGGGGGCGGAGGTGGCCGTCGTACCCGGACTCCAGAGACGGCCCGTTCGCGATCCGCGATCTGCTTCCGTTCGTCCGGTGGGGGCGCCGTCGATGGCGGCACCGGTGGCGGCATCGCCCCCTTCGCCACGGCCGCAGGACCATTCCGTGGCACCGCACCCGGGGTCGCCGTCGGTCGCATTCCGTGACGTGAGCCACCTCGCCAATGCTGTGCGGAGTGGCAGGTCGGACGAACGCGGGCGCAACGTTTGCACCGTGGCACTCGGTCTCGTATTCCTTCTCCTTGTCGGTGTCGTGGCGGCGGTCCTGGCGCGCCACCGTAGAATCGACTCGCATGGAGCGCTTCTACATCACGACACCGATCTACTACGTCAACTCGACGCCGCACATCGGGCACGCCTACACGACGATTGCGGCGGACATCCTCGTGCGGAACCGGCGACAGCGTGGCGCAGAGACGTTCTTTCTGACCGGCGTCGACGAGCACGCCGCGAAGGTCGCCCGGGTCGCCGCGGAGCAGGGTCTGTCACCGCAGGAGTACGCCGACCAGATCGCGGTCGTCTGGCGTGAGCTTCCGGAACGCCTCAACGCATCCAACGACTTCTTCATCCGGACGAGTGACGACGCACACAAGCGCTTCGTGCAGGGATTCCTCCAGCGCCTGTTCGACAACGGGCACATCTACCAGGATGTCTATTCCGGTCTGTACTGCGTCGGTTGCGAGGCGTTCAAGACCGATGCCGACCTCGTTGACGGGAAGTGCCCGGAGCACGACAGTGCGCCCGACTGGATCGAGGAGCGGAACTGGTTCTTCCGGCTGTCGTCGTTCCAGCAGCAGCTTCTCGATCTGTACGAGCAGGCCGATTTTGTCCTCCCGGGGTTCCGGGCCAACGAGGCGAAGAGCTTCATCGCAGGCGGCCTGCAGGACTTCTCGATCAGCCGTGCAGGCCAGACCTGGGGTATTCCGATCCCCTGGGATCCGGATTCGGTTGCCTACGTGTGGGCTGATGCGCTGGTCAACTATCTGAGTGCCCTCACCTACGCCCGCCCGGGTGAGGATCTCGTCGAGACGTTCTGGCCCGAGGTGCGACACCTGCTCGCGAAAGACATCCTCCGGTTCCACTGCGTCTACTGGCCTGCGATGCTGCTCGGCGCAGGCTACGAGCCTCCCCGGCAGCTGTTCGTCCATGGCTATCTCCTCCTGGACGACAGGAAGATCTCCAAGTCGCTTGGCAACGTCGTTGACCCGCTCGACCTGATCGATGTCTACGGCGTTGACCCGGTGCGGTTCTGGTGCGCGAGAGCGGTCTCCTTTGGGCAGGACGGCGCAGCGTCGATCGTGGGAGTGCACGAGCGCTATGAACGCGAACTCGGCAACGATCTCGGTAACCTGCTCTCGCGAACGACGGCGATGGTGGCGCGGTACCGCAGCGGGACGTTGCGGGCGGTCATGTCTCCAGAGGGGGCCGTCGCAGGCGCACTTGCCCCGCTGGCGGCCGACGTCGCCGCGAGGCTCGACGACTTCGACATTACGGGAGCGCTGGAGCGAATCTGGGAGGTCGTCCGCCTGCTCAACCGCGAGGTCGAGACCACCGCGCCGTGGCAGCTCGCCAAGGATCCGCTGCGGGCCGACGACCTCGACCGGGTGCTGTACGACCTCGTTGACGGACTGCGGGTCGTTGCGGTCGTGCTCGCTGCATACGTGCCGGCAACCGCCGTCGCGATCCTCGAAGCGATCTGTCAGCCACCGGCGCTCGACTGGGCACAGGTTGCGTACGGGCTAACAGGGGAAACGACAGGTATCGAGGCCTCGCCCCCTCTGTTCCCGCGGCTCGATTCGCCCGTGGAGTAGGCGCCACCGGATGATCGACACTCACGCCCATCTCGACGGGTGCGATGAGCCTGCGGCGTTTCTCGTTGAACGGGCACGAGCCGTCGGTGTCTCTCGGATCGTCACCGTGGGCACGGGCATCGCCTCGTGCCTTGAGGCGCTTGCGATCGTGCGTGCGGAGGAGGGAGTCGTTGCCGCTCTCGGGATCGACCCACACCAGGCCGGGGGGGCCGACGCCGCCCGGCTCGATGAGCTCGTTGAGCTTCTCGAGCACCCCGCGGCTGTCGCGGTCGGGGAAATCGGGCTCGACTACTTCCACGACATCGCTCCGCGTGACGTGCAACGTGCGCTCTTCGACCGCCAGCTGGAGGTGGCTTCAGCCCTGGGTCTCCCCGTCGTGATCCACACCCGCGAAGCCGACGCCGACACCGCCGACGTGCTTGCATCCTTCTCCGGGACCGTCATCCTCCACTGCTTCTCGGCCCCCGGCCTGCTCGAAGCGGCGATCGAGCGCGGGTACTACATCTCGTTTGCCGGGAACGTCACCTACCCGAAGGCAACGGCGCTGCGGGAGGCCGCCGCCGCCGTCCCTGTCGATCGGATCCTTGCCGAGACGGACAGCCCGTACCTCTCGCCCCAGCCGCTCCGGGGCAGGCGCAACGAGCCCGCCAACGTGCTTCACACGCTCGCCGCCCTCGCCGGGATCCGTGATACCGAGATTGCTGTTCTCGAGGCGCAGATCGACCGCAACGCGAGTGCTGCGTTCGGCCTGCCGCTGTCGTGAGCACGCCTCCACCCAGAAAGTCGCTGGGCCAGCATTTCCTGGCCGACGACAACATCCTCGGGGTCATCGCGCGACTCGCAGAGCTCGACGCTCGTGACGTCGCCCTCGAGATCGGGCCAGGCCTCGGCGTTCTGACAACGTTCCTTGCTGCGCGCTGCTCTCACGTTCACGCCGTCGAGATCGATCGGCGCCTCGAGCCACATCTCCGTGAACTCGACGCCGAGCCGAACGTGTCGCTGCACTGGGGAGACGCTCTCAGGCTCGACCTCGCCGGCCTCGACCCCGCCCCCACCAAGCTCGTCGCCAACCTGCCGTACAACATCGCGACTCCGATTGTGGCCGAGAGCCTCGACCGGCTGCCGACGCTCGATCTCTGGTGCGTGATGGTGCAACGCGAGGTCGCCGACCGCTTCTTCGCTGTTCCCTCGACGAAGGCCTACGGTGCAGTCTCCGTGCTGATCCAACTCGCAGCCGTACGCACCGGGTTTCACCCCGTTTCGCGCACCGTCTTCAGGCCACCCCCGAACGTCGATTCGGCACTCGTCGCATTCCGGCGGACACCGCTCCCCGAGGGATTCTCCGGGATCCGTCGCGTCGTTGAAGGGGCCTTCGCCCACCGTCGCAAGACACTCGCCAACTCGCTGCAGCTTGCCGGAGTTTCAACCCGCGAAGCAGCGGCAGCGGCCCTTGCCGTGCTCGGGCTCGACCCGTCCGTTCGGGCCGAGGCACTTGCGCCGCCCGTGTTCGTCGAATTGACGAGGATGATCGCGTGAGCAGGCTCGAAGCCCCCGCGAAGATCAACCTCGCGCTCGTCGTCGGCCCGTGTCGCGACGACGGCAAGCACGAGGTGGTGACCCTCATGCAGCACATAGGGCTGAGGGACGTGATCGACCTCTCGCTCGGTGGGAATCTTGCCGTGTCGGGGTTTCCAGACGACACGATCGTGGCGGCTGCCCTCACGGCACTCGCGGCGGCCGCAGGCGAGAAGCCCGGCTGGAACGTCCACATCACGAAGGAGATCCCGGTGTCCTCGGGGCTCGGCGGGGGCAGCTCCGATGCAGCGGCGGCCCTCGTTCTCGCGAACGAGTGCCTGGCCTCGCCGCTCGACAGCAAGCGGCTGGCAGAGATCGCGGCCGCGGTCGGGGCCGATGTTCCATTCTTTCTCGAGAAGGGCCCCCAGCTCGCTACCGGCGACGGATCACAACTCGCCTCGGTCGTGATTCCGCAGGACTTCACGGTCGTCCTCGTCCTGCCCCACGACCGGCAGAAGACATCGACCAAGGACGTCTATGCCGCGTTCGACGCGCGGAGTGGGGCAGACGGGTTCGAGGAGCGGCGGGCCGCGCTCACCGCTGCACTCACGGCGACCAGCCGGGTACACGACTTTGCCGCGTTCCCGGCGAACGACCTGGCTGCATCGCCTCTTTCCGACGGTCTCCGCGACGCCGGTGCCCTCAGGGCCGATGTCAGCGGCGCAGGCCCTTGCGTCTACGGGATCTTTGCCGACCCCGGGTTGGCCCGTGAAGCGGCACGCCGGCTCGAGTCGGTGGGGCGAACCTGGGTGACCGCGCCGCTCTGACAGTGCAGACGCTGTTCCTGGGGCACTCCCCCTGCAACTACCTTGGGTTGATGTCCAATCTCGTCGTGGAACACCGCGAAGGATCCTTTTCCCGCGGCCTCCGCCGCCGCCGTTTCATCGTCGCGGGCGGTGTCGCAACGGTGGAGGCGGTGCTCGTGCTCGCCGACCTCGTCCCGTGGTGGGCTGTCGTTGTCGCAGCCGTCGCCGCCATGGCGTTCTACGTCGGAGTGGGTCGCGCGCATTCCGTGCCGATCATCCGGTCGGTCAGCTGGGTTGCGGCAGCTTCGCAACTCGTCGTCGTGCTGGTGCCCGTCGCAGTCGTGCTGCTCGGTTTTCTCGCATTCGTCGGCGTGGTCGTTCTTGCTGTTTTGGCGCTGATCGTTCTGCTGCTCGACCGGCGTTGACGGCTCGAGGCCCGTGTATCGAGCCCCTGGGGGCTCGGTAGCCCTGTGCGACCGGGCGGCGGGGTACACTGGGAGTCCCGATTCACTGGGGCGTAGCCAAGCGGTAAGGCAACGGGCTTTGGTCCCGTGATCCCAGGTTCGAATCCTGGCGCCCCAGCCAACGTGCCGATGATGTCCCAATCAAGTGTCAAACTTGCAGCAGTTGTCATGGCCGGAGGCCGGGGGGCTCGTATGCGCTCCGCGGTGCCCAAGCACCTGCATCCGATTCTCGGGCGCCGGATGGTCGATTGGGTCGTCGAAGCCGCCCTTCCGCTCGGACTGGAACCACTCGTGATCGTCACCTCGCCCGACACGGCAGACCGGTTCTCGGACGTAGTAGTCGCTGTGCAGGAGCAGCCACTCGGCACCGGGGATGCCGTGCGGAGCGCCCGGACAGCGCTCGCAGGCGCCGAGGAAGTTCTGATCCTGTCCGGCGACACGCCGCTCCTCACGACCGGGCTGCTCGAGGAGTTGATCGCCACCCACCGAGCGTCGGCCGCAGGGGCCACGGTGCTCACCTTCGTCCCGGACGACATTCGGAGCTACGGGCGGATCGTGCGCGGTATCGGCGGCCACCTCGAGGCGATCGTGGAGGCAGTGGACGCGACGCCGGAGCAATGCGCGATCGGCGAGGCGAACTCCTCCATCTACGTTTTCCGGGCGGAGCTCCTGTGGCCCGCGCTCGACAGGCTGCAACCGGCGAATGCCCAGGGTGAGCTCTATCTGACCGATGCAGTGCGCGATCTCGTCGCGGATGGCCATGCGGTTGCTGCGCACGTCGCAGCCGATGCCCGAGAGGCCGAAGGGGTCAACACCCGCGTGGAGCTCGCAGCAGTCGCGGCTCTGCTTCGCGACCGGATCAACCACGAGCACATGCTCGCCGGGGTTACCATCACCGATCCCTGTTCGACCTGGATCGAGCCGACGGTGACGCTCGAGGCGGACGTGGTCGTGCACCCGTACACCCTGCTGCAGGGATCGACGCACGTGGCCGAGGGCGCCGAGATCGGCCCGCACGCAGTTGTCGTCGATGCCGGGATCGGAAGCGGGGCCACCGTCGGACCGTTCTGTTACCTTCGCCCTGGAACGATGCTCGGAGTCAGGGCGAAAGCGGGAACGTTCGTGGAGCTCAAGAACACGCAACTGGACGAGGGTGCAAAGGTGCCGCATCTGAGCTATTTCGGTGACGCGGAGGTTGGTGCAGGAACGAATGTCGGAGCGGGGTCGATCACGGCGAACCTCGATCATCACCCCGGTGTGCCCAAGAAACGCACGGTGATCGGGCGGAATGTCCGTGTTGCCGTGGACACGATGTTCGTCGCTCCCGTCTCGGTGGGGGACGACGCATGGACGGCGGCCGGCACGGTCGTCTCCGAGGATGTTCCGGACAACGCCCTCGTCGGGTTCCCGCCGAGGCAGACGATCAAGGAGGGCCGGGGTGGAAAGCGGGACGGTTGAGCAGACGCTACCGGGGCTCGGGATACCCGAATCGCCGGGACCCGCTGCGGCAGCGAAGCGGGTTATCGGCCTGACCTCGAGCAAGCGACTGATGGTCGTGGCGGGTCGTTCTCATCCCACGCTGGCGGAGGACATCGTCTCCCAGATCGGTTGCGAACTTGGCGAGATGATGCTGAAGACGTTTGTGAGCGGTGAGACCTACTGCCGGTACGAGGACTCGATCCGCGGGTCCGATCTCTTCATCGTGCAGACCGCGGCGATTCCCGTGGACCAGCACCTGATGGAGCTCCTGATCATGATCAATGCGGCGAAGCTTGCCTCGGCCAAGCGGATAACCGCCGTGATTCCCTGGTACTTCTATGTCCGGCAGGACAAGAAGTCGCGCCCACGTGAGCCCATCGCGGCGAAGCTCGTCGCCGACCTCCTGCAGACCGCCGGTGCCGACCGTGTCCTCACGATGGATCTTCACGCCGGTCAGGTGCAGGGCTTCTTCGAGATTCCCGTGGATCACATGACCGCGGTACCGATGTTTGCGCAGTACGTTCGCGACCTGAACCTCGGAGACGAGATAGCCGTCGTGTCGCCCGACACGGGTCACGCGAAGATCGCCGGGAAGTTCGCCGAGATGGTTGCAGCAGACCTGGTCATTCTCAACAAGGTGAGGCCTGTGCACAACGAGGCGAAGGTCACGACCGTGATTGGTGATGTCGAGGGCAAGGTCGCCGTGATCATCGACGACATCATCGACACCGCCGGGACGCTCGTTGCCGGTGCGGCGGCACTGAAGGCTGCCGGCGCGACCAGGGTCTACGCCTGCGCGACGCACGGGCTGTTCAACGGGCAGGCACTCGAGCGGATCGCTGCGAGCGATATCCACAAGCTCGTGGTCACGGACACCGTTCCGCTCGATCTTCTCGCGAGACCTGCCAACGTCGAGGTGCTTTCGGTGGCGGGCATTCTTGCCGAGACGATCTCGAACGTCTTTGCCGACGACTCGGTTTCGGCGATCTTCGCCGGGGAGAACCAACTGTTCTGATGGGTCAGACCGAAAGCGACGCTCTGCCGGATCCCGGCCCGGTGAGAGGCGAGGTGGCGGCGGTGCCTACCGTGACCTGACCCCGTTGCTCGCGAGGAGAGAGGAGCGCGAGCAACGCAGCAGGAATCCGGGCGGGTCCCGGAGCCTATTTCTTGCCTCCTCCTGGGTGAGCGCGATCCTCGCCGGCCCGGCCGCTCCTCCGCAGATGATCGTTCTCCCGTGGTGAACCGGAGGCATGCGCTACACTTCGCCGCCGTGTCCGGGGACAGAACCACACTCGAGGTCAAGGAGCGCGGCACCGACCAGCTCGGCACCCGCAATGTGAAGCGCCTGCGGCGTCAGGGCATGATTCCTGGTGTCCTCTACGGCAAGGAGAACAGGGCCTTCGCCGTCGGTGAGCGCGAGTTGCGCGTCGCTCTCACCGGACCCTCGGGGCTGCACGCAATCGTCGATGTGGTGATCGAAGGCCACAAGACACCGCACCACGCCGTCCTCAAGGAGTATCAGCAGCACCCCGTGCGTGGAACGATCACGCACATCGATTTCCACGAGGTCAGACTCGACCAGCCGATTCAGGCGACGGTCGCCGTCCAGTTCGTCGGAGAGTCTCCTGGAGCCAAGGTCGGTGGAGTGGTGCAGCAGGTTGCCCGCGAGGTGCACGTCGAGGCACTGCCGTCTGCGATTCCGGAGCACATTGAGCTCGATCTCAGCACGCTCGAGCTCGGCGAGAATCTCCGTCTACGCGATGTTGTCTCGATCGACGGTGTGACGTTCCTCGACGACCCCGAGACCGTGATCGCGAACTGCTCGAGCCCTCGTGGGCTGACCGAAGCCGAGGAGGCCGCGGACACGGCCCTTGCCGCCGAGGCTTCCGCCGAGGCCTCCGCCGAGGCCTCCGCCGAGGCCTCCGCTCAGGCGGACGGCGCAACAGACTCGGAGTAGCCCTTGCCCCTCTTTCGTCGCGGCGCATCAGCCTCGACGCTCGGCCTGCTCGTCGTCGGGCTCGGGAACCCGGGCCGTCGGCATCAACGCGACCGGCACACCGTCGGCTTCATGGTTGTTGACGAGATTGCGCGTCGCAACGGCGCCGCGTTCAAAACCAGGTTCAGTGGCCACTTCTGCGAGGTACGGATCGATCAGGTTCGCATCGCACTCCTGAAGCCCGGCACGTTCATGAACGACTCCGGCCGCTCCGTTCAGCCGGCCGTCGCGTTCTACAAGGCCCCTCTCGGTACTCTGCTCGTCGTGCACGACGAGGTAGACCTCGAGCAGGGCCGGCTGCAGGCCCGGCTTGGTGGCGGCCTTGCCGGTCACAACGGCCTGCGCTCGATCGCCGGCCGGCTTGGTAGCCCCGACTTTCTTCGCCTGCGCGTTGGAGTCGGGCGGCCCGAGCGAGGAGATCCCCGGAGCGTCGCCGACTTCGTGCTGGCACCGTTTGCGCCCGAAGACGACGCAGCCGCTCTTGTCGAGCGCGCCGCGGACGCCGTCGAGTCACTTGTCACAGCTGGGCTCGAGGAGACGAGTCGCCGTTTCAACTGAGCCCGAGCCCGCGGTGGTGCGCGGGCGCTGCATCTCGTCGAGTGTGCCGGGCCGCTTCCCGTCCGGGGGTAAAGCCCTCTGTCGTTTTTCCGGGGGTCATCGTGCCGGGCGCTGCGCTGCCTGGGGCGCGGGCCCAACCGGCCACCAGCGGCCGCGACCCCCTGTCCCCCTTCCCTGGCGACACCGGCGAGCGACTCACGATCCGCACAACGGTGAATCCGGGCTGAGAGCACAGGGCATGGTGATGCTCTGTGCAGCCACAGTCCGCTGTAGAGGCCGTCCTCACGTGCGGCGTCGGTGGCCGTGTGCGGCCTCGCATCTCGCCCGCGCCTGACGCCTCGTCGGCGAACCGTCAGTCCGATTCGATCTTCTGGAATCCATGCTATGAGGGGATCTCCGCTGCTGCTACCGTTGATCCGAGGGTCTGCGGCGTAGGGGTCGGACAGAGCCTTTTGTGGGCACGGCCTTCTGTAGTAGCAGTCGGCTGGCGCATGTTCTTCGAGAATGGGAGAGTCGAATGCGCCGCTTCGCACTCGTTGTCGTCGTCCTTGCAGTCTTCGCCGTGCCGGTTCTTTCAGCGGCCGCTGCCGGTGGCGGCGGGACGGCCGCACCGACCGCGAGGTAAAAGGCCGGGATCATCAGGGGATGGGCCTTTCCTGGTCGAACGAAGACTCCAGCCCGGTGCTTTCGGACTGCGATTTCGAGAAGCAACTCCGTCCTTGCTGGCCTCGATTTCAACGAGCGGGCGTCGGGTTGCTCGCGCTACGCCTTCGACGGCACGGCGATTCTGTGGGGGCGGGGATCATCGTGGAACAGCCTGATTGCCGGAAGCTTCATCGGGGGTGACTGCGTCTCGCTTCGACGGCTGATGGGAGCGAGTGCCTGGCGTGACCTGGGTCGCTACGTCAACGGACTGGGCTGCTAGAACGCGTTTCGCAATGAGGCTCTCTGCGGCAGGAACGCGCCGGTGAGCCAGAGGGGGCCTGACCCGCGAACGAACTGTGGGCAAGTCGGCACGAACGGGGCACAGAGACGGCACGCCCCGGTCACGGTTGGCGCGCTACCATGATCTCAGGGGCGCGAAAGTGCCCCCCTGGGGGAGGTTGGAGGCGCGGGGAGATCGGGATATCCGGGGCGAGGCCGCACGCACGCGCATTCCGGGTGCGTCGTTTTTCCGGGTGCGCCGTTTTTCCGGGTGCGCTGGCTTTTCTGGATGTACGCGTGTTTCCGAGATTCCGGGGCAGCGGTGTCCCTGCCGAACATTGTGTTGGGTGTGGGCCGGCGTCGCCGGACGCGCGCTGCGTTTCTGCGCGCACGGTGGTCGTGGAGGCGCGGCGTCTCGGCGGGCGGGCCGGTGAGGAGGACGACTATCTGCCCACCTCCAGTCGGGAGCTAGAATAGTCCTGGTGGGGCACGTTTCCCGCTCTCTGCATGGATCAGACGCCCCTTCACGCCTTCATCGCGGAGCTTGCCGCCAGCGATCGCTTCCAGGCATTCACCAGGGCGCTTCCGGCGCGCGCGCGCGTCTCCGAACCGGCTCTTCCACTCGTTCTCTCGGCGCTCCATCAGGAACTCGGCCGCGGTCTGTTGATCCTCCTTCCCGAGGACGCAGACGCTCGCGATGCGGCGGAGGGGGCCTCCTGGTTCCTCGGGCCCGACAGCGTGGCCATGCTTCCGGGTCGCGGTGTCTCGCACGCATCGGGCCTCGAGCCGCCGCCGCATCTTGTCGGTGAGCGTGCCCGGGCTCTTGATGTTCTCGCCCGTGGCGGCCTCGTCTGCGCGTCGGCAGCGGCGCTTGCGGAGGGGATGCCGCCACTCGCGGAACGGCCACAACCCGTCCGTCTCGTCGTCGGTGAGGAACCCGGCCTCGACGGCCTCTCGCAGGCACTCGCGAGCGCCGGCTACGAGCGAGTAGACCGGGTCGATCAGCGAGGCCAGTTTGCCGTTCGCGGAGGCATCGTGGACATCTTCCCGGCGACCGGTCGCGAGCCGCTCCGGGTCGAGTTCTTCGGCGACGAGATCGAACAGGTCAGGGCCTTCTCGCCCTTCACCCAGCGGGCGCTCCATCCGGTGACCGAGGCAAGCGTCTACCCGGCGACGGAACGACGGAGCGAGAGCATCGACCTCGAGGACGCCGCCCACCCCCGGGAAGCGGCAGCGCAGGAGGGGAACGCGGCATCCGGCCCGGCCGATCTCGTTCCGACGGTTGATCGCCCCCCTGACTTCGTCTGGCAGCCGGACGAGGTGAGGGCTCTCTGGGACGAGGAGGGGTTCGAGCCCCTCTCGCTCGTCGGGGTCACCGAGCTCGACCCGTTCCCCAGGGGACAGGCGTTCCAGTTCGAGGCCCAACGCCCCGCCATAGCGGCACGAGGGCTCGCCGAAGCCGAGAACGAACTCGCAGGCTTCGTCCGCTCCGGCAATCGCGTCGTCGTCACGTTTCCGCACCGGGGCGAAGCGCTGCGGCAGGGTGGCTTGTTGAGGAAGGTCGAGAGCACCATCCACCCGGAAGGAGCAGCGCTCCCGCGCGATGCGGCAGTGCGCTTCGCGGTCTCGGCGGCGCGGCGCGGCTTCGTCTGGCGCGACCTCCGCCTCGTCCTCCTTCCCGACACCCAGGTGTTTCGCAAACGACCTCCCCGCACCGATGCGCGCCTCGGACGCGCTCTCGCGACGTTCGCGGACCTCCGGGTGGGGGACTTCGTCGTGCACGAAGACCACGGCATCGGCAAGCTCCTCGGCTTCGAGACGAAGGAGGTCGCGGATGTCACGCGCGACTACCTGTTCATCGCGTTTCGCGGCGAGGACAGGCTCTACGTCCCCCACGAGCAGCTCGGCAAGCTCTCGCGGTACATCGGGGCCGACGCGAAGTCGCCCGTGCTCTCGAAACTTGGCGGGAAAGCGTGGCAGAACCTCAGGAGCCGGGCCCGCGAGTCAGTGCGGGAACTCGCAGGCGATCTCCTCGCGCTCTACGCCCAGCGGCAGCGCGCTGAAGGAGCCAGCTTCGACCTCTCCAACGAGTGGCTCGAACGGCTCGAGGCATCGTTTCCCTACCGCGAGACCGACGACCAGGCCCGCGCGATCGAGGCCGTCAAAGAAGACCTCGAGTCGTCGCGGCCGATGGACAGGCTCGTGTGCGGAGACGTCGGTTTCGGCAAGACCGAGGTCGCTGTCAGAGCAGCGTTTGCCGTCGCGGTCAACAACCGGCAGGTCCTCGTTCTCTGTCCGACGACGATTCTCGCCGAGCAGCACTGGAACACGTTCAGGGAGCGCTTCCAGGACTTTCCCCTCAACGTCGAGATGGTCTCGCGGTTCCGGAAGCCCGCGGAGACGAAGAAGGTCCTCGCCGACTTCGCTGCCGGCAAGGTGGACGTTCTCGTCGGGACACACCGCGTCCTCTCGCGCGACGTGATCCCGAGCGCCCTCGGTCTTGTCATCCTCGACGAGGAGCAGCGTTTCGGCGTCGCCCAGAAGGAGTTGATCCGGTCGCTCCGGTTGGAGGTGGACGTTCTCGCGCTTTCGGCAACGCCGATTCCACGCACCCTCCACATGTCGCTTGCGGGGCTCCGCGACATCTCGATCATCGAGACGCCGCCCGAGGGGCGACGTCCCATCAGGACGACCGTGGGAGAGTACGACGACGAGCTGATCAGGACGGCGCTCGAACGCGAGCACGTCCGCGGGGGACAGTCGTTCTACCTTCACAACCGCGTGGACACGATCGACGAGATGGGCGAAAAGCTTCGCCAGATGTGTCCGGGGCTTCGTGTCCTCGTGGCACATGGGCAGATGCGCGAAAACGAGCTCGAGGAGCGAATGCACGCGTTCCTCGCCGGCGATGCCGACGTTCTCGTCTCCACGACGATCATCGAGTCGGGACTCGACATCCCACAGGCAAACACGTTGATCGTCGAGCGCGCCGACGCTCTCGGCCTCAGCCAGCTCTACCAGATCCGTGGTCGGGTCGGCCGCTCCGACGTGACCGCCCACGCCTATCTCTTCTACCCGGATGCCGCCGAGCTGACAGCCGAGGCGCGTGCGCGTCTCGCGACCCTCGCCGACCACACCGAGCTCGGTGCCGGATTCCAGATTGCCATGCGCGACCTCGAGATTCGCGGAGCGGGTGACCTCCTCGGGGCAGAGCAGTCCGGGCATGTCGCGGCCATGGGATTCGAGCTCTACGTCGAGATGCTCAACGAGGCGGTTGCAGAGCTGTCCGGTCGGGCCCGGACGGCCGTGCGCCCCGTTCGCGTCGATGCCCGCGTCGATGCCTTCATCCCGGCCTCCTACGTCGCTTCGGAAGCGCTCAAGATCGATCTGCACCGCCGGCTTGCTCTGGTCGAGGACGACGACGAGCTTCGCGAGCTGCGTGCGAGCGTCGAGGACAGATACGGCCCGCTTCCCGAACCGGTCGAAAACCTCTTCGCGATCCAGGAGGCGAAACTGTCGCTCGTGCGCATCGGCGCCGACTATCTCGTCTTCCGTGGGGGGCGGGCCACGATCGGGCCGCTTGCGCTCGGTTCTGCCGAGCTTCGCGCGCTCAGAGCCGCCGCCGACACGATCGTGTACACGCAGGCAAAGCGCGAGGTGTCGCTGCGAACAGAAGCCCTTCGGGGCGCTATCGGCCTGGCGGAAGCCGTTGCGACGGCCCGTTCGGGGGCCTGAAGCCCGGCCCACCGGGAGGAGCGTGTGGCGATCCTCACCACGTCACAACGGCGACTTAATGTTTTCTCGTCTATACCTTCTCAGTCTCCGTCACGTCGCGCCCCTGGGAGGGCTCATGAAATCCACTCGCCTCATCGTCTCCGTACTCGTCGCACTCGTCGTGGTGGTCTCGGCCGCCTGCGGAGGCAGTGACCAGAGTGTTCCGGCCAACGCCGTCGCCGTCGTGGACGGCACGCCGATCACGAAGGCAGAGCTCGATCAGCTGCTCGTGCGTGCCAAGAAGACGTACACCTCCCAGAAGCGCGCGTTCCCCAAGGCCGGCACGGCCGAGTACCAGAGCCTGCAGACCCAGGCGGTCGCGTACCTCGTGCAGCGGGCCCAGTACGGCATCCAGGCCGATAACCTGAAGATCACCGTCACCGACAAGGAGATCGCGGACAGGGTCGTTCAGCTCAAGGCGCAGTACTTCGGCGGCAGCCAGGCCAAGCTCGACGCGCAGATCAAGGAGCAGGGCTACACCGCCGAGTCGTTCCGCGACGACATCAGGGCCCGTGTCCTCTCGGAGAAGATCTACGCCGCAGTGACGAAGGACACGACGGTCACCGACGCGCAGATCGCGACGTACTACGCTGCGAACAAGAAGCAGCCCCCTCTCTTCACCGCAGAGAGCCGTGACGTCCGTCACATCCTCGTCAAGACCAAGGCCGAGGCAGACAAGATCTACGACGAGCTCAAGGCCGGTGCCGATTTCGCGACGCTCGTGACAAAGGACACCCTCGACGAGGCATCGAAGGCTGCGGGTGGAAAGATGACGATCAAGCGCGGTGACACCGTCGCACCGTTCGAGGCCGCCTCCTTCAAGCTCAAGACCAACGAGATCTCGCACCCGGTGCAGACGCAGTTCGGATTTCACGTGATCCAGCCTCTCTCGGATGTGCACCCCGCGGTAACGCTGACCCTGAAGGTTGCGACAGCCCAGATCAAGGCGCTCCTCCTCGACAAGGCCAAGAACGAGGCCCTCACCAAGTGGACGGCCGAGACCAAGAAGAAGCTCGACGAGAACGTCCTCTACGCGGTCGGATTCGAGCCTCCCGCTCCGGTTACCGACACGGCGACGACGACCGGCTAGGCCATGCCGGTCGTCGCCGGTTTCGTGTCACTGGCCGAGGCGCTCGTCGCACTCCAGGAGTTGACGAAGCGCCTCCGGCAGGACTGCCCGTGGGATCGCGAGCAGACGGTGCGCACGATCGTTCCCCACACCGTCGAGGAGGCCTACGAGGTCGCCGATGCGGCCTACGCGAACGACCCGGCGAAGCTTCTCGACGAGCTCGGCGACCTGCTCTTCCAGACCTATTTCCTCGCGCTCCTACTCGAGGAGCAGGGTGCCGGTGACCTCGAAGCAGTTGCCCGGACAGCGCACGCCAAGCTCGTGCGACGGCATCCGCACGTGTTCGGTGACGCCGAGGCCGACTCGGCCGGCCGGGTCAGAGAGCGGTGGGAGGAGATCAAGGTCGAGCAAGAGGGACGTTCCGGCGTCTTCCATGATGTCCCGGAGACGCTTCCCGGACTGCTGTACGCACGCAAGGTGCAACGTCGGGCGGCCACGGTCGGGTTCGACTGGCCCGATCTCGAAGGGCCGCTCGCGAAGGTGCGTGAGGAGTACGCCGAGGTCGAGGTCGAACTTGCCCGTACCGGCCGGCCCTCGCCCGAGACCGAAGCCGATCCTCGGGTTTTTGCGGAGATCGGCGACCTGCTGTTCACGGTCGTCAACCTCGCCCGGGCCGTGAACGTGGATCCGGAGCTCGCCCTGCGCGCCACGACCTCACGGTTCGTCACCCGGGTCGAGGGTGCCGAGCAACTCGCCGCGGACGAGGGTCTCGTGTGGGCCGATCTCTGCCTGGAAGCGCAGGAGGCCTGGTACGTGCGGGCCAAGGAACGACTCGGGGACGACAGCAGCGGCCGTTGAAGCGGTAGACACCGTGAGCCGTTCGCCGGCCGTGGCTAGGCTGTCTCTGTGAGCGAGATCGTTCATGTCCACGCGCGTCAGGTGCTCGATTCGCGTGGCAATCCCACGGTCGAGGTCGAGATCGGCCTCGCCTCGGGCGCCGTCGGTGCCGCGGCCGTGCCCTCGGGCGCATCGACGGGTGAGCACGAAGCTGTCGAGTTGCGCGACGGCGGCGACGCCTGGCTGGGCAAGGGGGTCACGCGCGCCGTCGCGCACGTCAACGGCGAGATCGCCGCGTGCGTGACGGGGATGGATGCCCATGAGCAGCGCGAGGTGGACGATGCGATGATCGGTCTCGACGGCACGCCGACGAGGTCGCGGCTCGGGGCAAACGCCATTCTCGGTGTCTCGCTCGCGGTCGCGAAGGCGGCCGCGGCTGATGTGGGACTGCCGCTGTACCGGTGGCTCGGTGGCCCGGACGCCCACGTTCTGCCGGTGCCGCTGATGAACGTGATCAACGGTGGCGCTCACGCACAGAACTCCCTCGACTTCCAGGAGTTCATGATCGTGCCCGCAGGTGCCGACTCGTTCACCGAGGCCCTACGGATCGGCGTCGAGTGCTATCACGGGCTCAGGGCGCTCCTGCAGGAGCGAGGCCTCTCGACGAGTGTCGGCGACGAGGGCGGTTTCGCACCCGATCTCGCCTCCGCCTACGAGGCGTGCGAGGTGATCCTCGAGGCCGCCGAACGGGCCGGGCACCGCGACAGGATTGCGATCGCGCTCGACCCGGCGACGAGCGAGTTACACCAAGACGGCTCCTACGTCCTCGAGCGGCAGGGAACAACGCTTGACGCGGGTGGGATGATCGACCTCTGGGCCGACCTCGCCGACCGCTACCCGATCATCTCGATCGAGGACGGCCTCGACGAGAACGACTGGGCCGGATGGCAGACGTTGACCGGCCGTCTTGGTGGAGACCTGCAGCTCGTCGGAGACGACCTGTTCGTCACGAACGTCAACTTCCTCAGGCGCGGCATCGCCGAGAACGTCGGCAACGCGATCCTTGTCAAGGTCAATCAGATCGGGTCTCTCACCGAGACGCTCGACACGATCTCGCTGGCCCAGCGCAGCGGCTACGCCACGATCATCTCCCACCGTTCGGGCGAGACCGAGGACGCCACCATCGCCGACATCGCTGTTGCAACGGGGAGCGGTCAGATCAAGACGGGGGCTCCGGCGCGCTCCGATCGCACGGCGAAGTACAACCAGTTGCTCCGTATCGAGGATCAGCTCGGCGACCGGGCCGTCTACCCCGGCTGGGGTGCCTTCTCGCGCACAGGCGGGCCGTCGTGACCGTTCATGCCCGGGCCCCCTCGCTCGCTGCCGGGATCGGCCCGTCTCCCACGATGTGGGTGACCGGCTAGACGGCGAGGGCCGATGCACAGGGGCGATGCACAGCGCTGGCCGGTTCTGCCTGACGCAGGGAATCAACAGGCGGAGGGCGAATGACAGACCGTGGCTCGTGCAAAGACAGGTACAAAGACAGGTACAAAGAAAGGTACACCTCGGCGTCATCGCCGCCGTCGGGCGCGGCTTCTCGTCCCCGTCGTCATTCTCACCGCGGTCGCGTTCCTCTACTACAGACCGATTGCGAGCTACCTCGAGACCCGCAACGAGCGCGGGACGCGGATGGCGCAGGTGGTCGCATTGCGCGCGGAGAAACAACGCCTCGAACGTCGGCTTGCCCGGACGACGAGCGATGCGGCCCTTGCCCGCGAGGCGAGGAGCATCGGCTACGTCAAGTCCGGTGAGCGGCTCTTCATCGTCAAGGGTATCCCGGCGTGGCAGCGGCGGCATCGCACCCCGGCTCCCTAGCCACCCCGCTACCGTGGTGCCCGTGGAAGACCGTGACCTCGTTGCGCTCCAGATCGGGCGTCGTCCCAGGGCCTTCCGCCGGGTCGCGGCTCGCTGCCCGTTCGGCAATCCGGCCGTCACCGAGCAGGAGGCATACGACGATACGGGTGCGCCATTCCCGACGACCTACTATCTCACCTGCCGTCACCTGACCTCCGCCGTCTCACGTCTCGAGGCTGCGGGTGGCGTTGAGCGTTGGAGCGCCGCGATCGCAGCCAGTCCCGAGCTGCAGGCCGACCTCGCCGACGCGACGGCCAGGCAGCAGCGGATCCGTCGCTCCCTCGCCGGGCCGCGCACCGGGGCCGACGACGGCACGTCACTCGACTCCGGCATCGGCGGCTCCCGGAATCCGGCGCAACTCAAATGCCTGCACGCGCACGTCGCGTTTGCGCTCGCGCAGCCCGGCTACCGCACCGGTGAGTCGATCCTCGAGGAGGCCGTTGATCCCTGGCCGACAGACGCCTGCTGCTTCTCGGAGAGTCGCTCGTCGTGATCGGCAGTCTCGACCTCGTGCGCGACGACTGGGAGGCCGGATATCGCCGTCTCGAGCTCGCCTCGCGCGACGAGACGAGGGCACAGCAGTTCCGCGCCCAGACAGAGATCATCCTGGCAGAACTGCGACGGAGGGTGGGGAGCACGTTCTCGCTCGAGACGCTTGCGGCTGCGTACGCAGGTGCCGATGCCTGGGTGCGCCAGGCGATCGAGGAGCAGGCGCCGACACCCGAGTGGGCCCGAACGATCGTGATGGTCGAAGATGCCGCGTTCCACATCTATGCTCGCGGGGCTTTGGACTACGCACCGTGAGCGACGCCCGCCCCTACGAGCGCCGACCGCGCCGGAGCCGGTGGCCACGCCTGCTCGTCACCGCCGGCATCATTCTGCTCGTCTTCGTCCTCGGCCTCGCGATCGGGAAGGCGCTGAACGATGGCCCGTCACCGCCGTCCAGCGTGACCTACGTGCGGACACTGGAGACGCTCACGGGGCAGACAAGCACGTCGGCGCCGTGACCTGCTCCGACCCGGTCAGAGCTCTTCGGAGGCCTGGAGAAGCCCGGCCACGATCACGCCGATCGCGGCGGCAAGACTGATCCAGATTCCGATGCCGTGCCCGGCAAAGAAGAAGTCGTCGGGAATCGAGATCGCGCGGATGAGCACGATGATCGTGGCGGCCGAGCCGAGGAAGATCGTCACGAGGCTCTGCGGCACCGACGCAGGTAGCTCGACACCCAACTCTCGCAGCGCGCCCAGGAGGACGACGGCAACTCCGAGGAAAAAGATGATCTTGCCCGCAATCCCGGTGTCCCAGCCCGTCACCGAGACCTTGACTCCCTCGCCGGGCCCCGAGTACCAGCCGGTGAACGACGACACGGCAAGCACGACACCGGAGAGAAGGCCGATCCGGTCACCGACCCCGAGAAGCCCCCGCTCGGAGAAGGAGCCGCCACCGTCGTTACGATCAGAGAATGCCATCGCACGCATAGTATGGATCATCGCGCCGCCGGGGTTGGTGCTTACACTTCACGGCGTGAAACCGCAGTCACGCAAGATGCCGCCGGACGACGTTCCGGTTGTGGATCACGAGGCCGTCCGGGACACGGTGCGGCTCCATCGGGCCCGTCGGAAGGCCCGGGTCGCACACCGGAACCGCACGCGATGGGCCGGTGTCCGGTTCTGGCTTGCGCTCCTCGCCCTGCTCGTCGTCAGCGTGGCCCTCGTGATCATCATCTGGCACGAGATCCAGAAGCTGTTCGGGCTCTGAGGCGCACGGTTGGACATCCGGTGGCGGTGACGGTACTCGCTGTCTTCTTCATCGCGGTCACCGTGACGCCGGTCTTCGTCGTGACCTCGTTCCGGCTGCTCTCTTACGACTGGTTCGTCGAGCGCGAGCTCGGGCGTAATGGATTTCCGGCCGATCGCTACGGGCTGACCGGTGACGAGCGTCTGGGCCTTGCTCTCACGGGCCTTCGCTCGATCCGGCCCGAGAGCGAGGGGATCGTACTGCTCGAGCAGGCAACGCTCCCCGACGGTTCTCCTGCGTTCGACAGCCGTGAGCTGCGTCACATGGCCGACGTGCGGGGCCTTCTCGGCACGGCGCTCAGGGCGCAGCTCGTCGTCCTCGGGGCTCTCCTCATCCTCGGCCTGACCTTGCGGCGGTCGCAGCGGTGGCGCCGCGTCGTGCCCCGTGGTCTGCTGATGGGGTCGCTCGCCACGTTCGGGGTCGTGCTGCTTGCGGTTCCGCTCATCCTGCTCGGTTTCGACGGGTTCTTTCTGCGTTTTCACGAGCTGTTCTTCACGGGTGACACCTGGCGTTTCTCGACGACGGACACGCTCCTTCGTCTCTATCCCGAGGCCTTCTGGCGCGATACGGCACAACTCGTTGTTGCGATCGTCCTCGTGCAGGCATGCGTCGTGGCCCTCGCGTCAGGCTGGTGGCTTCGCCGGCTCCGCAGCGATCCGAGTACGTCGTGATCGAGCTCCGCCGCGAAGGGGAGCGCGTGCTGCGGATCGGCCATCGCGGTGCCGCAGCCCTCGCACCCGAGAACACCCTCGACTCGTTCCGGGCGGCGATCGGCGTGGGTGTTGACCTGATCGAGTTCGACGTGCTCGACCTCCGGAGAGGCCCCCTGATTCTCGCCCACTCCGATCATCTCGAAGAGGTGAGCCACGGTAAGGGCCACGGGCGGGTGCGGGGACAGTCTCTCGAGGCGCTGCGCGAGGTTGCGCCGAACGTGCCCACGCTCGACGATGCGCTCGCATTCTTTGTTGACGAGGCACCCGATACCGGTCTCCACATCGACCTCAAGACGAAGGATCGACTCGACGAGGTAGCCGCCGCGATCATGCGCCACGGCCTCGAGGAGCGAACGGTGATCAGCGGCTTTCACATCCCGAGTCTCCGTGCGTTCGCACGCGCTGCGCCGCTCGTGCGCATCGGGATCACCTACCCCGAGGACAGGCTCTCGATCTCACGTCAGCCCTACCTGTGGCCTATCGTCTCGCTCGGACTCGCGTCGATGAAGGCGTCGGTGCCGCTGCGCCTGCCCGGGTTGGCGCGGCGAGCAGGTGCGACCGCGGTCATGCTCGAACGCCGGCTCGTAAGCGAGGCCTCGGTCGAGAGAGCCCACGCTGCGGGGCTGCCGGTTCTCGCCTGGACGGTGGACGACGCGTCCGACCTCGCGCGCGTCGTCGCAGCCGGCGTGGACGGTGTCATCACGAACGATCCCCGCATCTTCCTCGCTACACTGAGTCCATGAATAGAGGTGTTTCGATCGCAGCTCTGTCTGCATGTGGCGTGGCCGGACTCGCAGCCGCCGTTCTCCTCACCGCCGCTCCTCGGGCAGGTGCGGCCGAGGGAACCACGTCAACGACGACGACCACGACGACGCCGACCACGACGACCACGACGACAACAACAACGACGACGACGACAACAACAACGACGACCACCACCACCACGCCACGGCCGTCACGGCCCAGGGTGATCGTCGCCGGCGTCACGATCGGAGGCATGCTTGTCGGTGGTCTGACCGCTGGCGAGGCCAGAGAGATCGTCGCAGCACGCTTTTCCCGCCCTCTCCGCCTCGTCGGAGGGTCGGGAGCGCGCATCTCTGTTTTCCCCGCCGAACTCGGTGCGGTTGCCCACATCGCGGCTGCCGTCCGGCTTGCGGCGCGCATCAGGCGACCGGGCTTCGCCGTTCCGCTCACGGTAGAGGTACCACGGGCCAGGGTAGATCGTTTTGTCACCTCTCTGGGCACGCGTTTCTACCGCGAGTCGGTCGATGCAACGCTCAGGCTTCGTGATTCCAAGCCGTTCGCCACGCGGGATGTCCCGGGCCGGCGACTTCGGACTGTCGTCACGGCACGCGCGATCTCGCTGGCGCTGAAGACGCAGCAGCGCAGCCCGCTCGAGCTCTCCTTCGACAAGACCGCTGCGCCGGTCACGAGTGACGCGCTCGGTCGCGCAATCGTGATCAAACGTGGGTCGAACGAGCTGTACCTCTACCGGGTCGGTACGAAGCCGAAGCTGATCCGGATGTTCAGAGTCGCCACCGGCCGCTCGCAGTATCCGACGCCGCTCGGGAAGTTCGAGATCGTCAACATGCAGTTGCACCCCTGGTGGTATCCGCCGGCCGGCTCCGAGTGGGCGAAGGATGCGAAGCCGATCCCGCCGGGGCCGGGCAATCCGCTCGGGACGCGCTGGATGGGCCTCTCTGCGCCGAACGTCGGCATTCACGGAACGTCGAGCCCCTCCTCGATCGGCTACTCCGCATCGCACGGATGCGTCAGAATGCTGATTCCGGAGGCCGAATGGTTGTACTCGCAGGTCGATCTCGGTACCCCGGTCTTTGTCGTCGCGGCGTGATCGGGAAAGCTAGGACTGTCGGGCAGTTCGTCGCGGTGGCCGCCGTCGTGGGACTGTTCGTCCTGTTCGGGTGGAAGCTCGTCTTCGGTGACGGCAGCGGGGCGTCCGGGCAGCTTACGAGCGGTGACAGCCCGGTGGCACCCGATTTTACACTGCCCCGGATCGATGCGAAGGGCGGCAACCTGACGTTCGCCTCGCTCAGGGGGAAGCCGGTGGTCGTGAACTTCTGGGCCTCGTGGTGCATCCCGTGCAAGGACGAGGCGCCGGCCCTGCAGAAGACCTACGAGACCTACCGATCACAGGGGCTCGTCGTGCTCGGCGTGGACGCGAAGGATTTTCGCCAGGATGGCAAGCGGTTCATGAGGCGGTACGGCATCACGTACCCCGTCGTCGCGGACGGTCGGGGCTCGACGCTCGGGAAGTGGGGAGTGGCCGGGTTCCCCGAGACGTTTTTCGTCAATCGTCAGGGACATCTCGTCGGCAGCGTGATCCAGGGAGGCGTTGACCTCGGGCGCAACCGGGAACGCTATGCCGAGGGCATCAGGCTCGCTCTCGGCAGCCCGAAGTGATGCGGTTCCTCGTCGTGGCGGTGGCGGCGTTGCTGCTTGCCCCGGGGGCCACCGCGGGCGGTCGCCCGGTTCAGGCCGACCTCGAGGCGGAGATCGTCTGCCTGACCTGCAAGACGACGCTCGACCAGTCGAACGCTCCCATCGCAATCCGCATGAAGGCCTACATCCGCGACCGGATTGCCGCGGGAGACAGTGCCGCCGCGATCAAGGCGCAACTCGTTGACCAGTTCGGGCCCGGCGTCCTTGCCGAGCCCCCGAAAACAGGATTCGACCTCCTTGCCTGGGCTCTCCCGCTCGGTGCGCTCGCCGTTGGCGTCGTCGTGGTCGGCGCTCTCGCCTGGACGTGGAGCAGGAGAGGTGACGACGAACCCGAGGCGTCAGGCGGTGTGCTCGACCCCGATCTCGAGCGTCGGCTCGACGACGAGCTCGACCGGTTCGAGGACTGAGGGCTGTGCGGCCGACCGAGCCTCTCGTAGCGCTCGTCGCCGGATTCATCTCATTTCTCGCTCCCTGCGTGCTGCCCCTCGTCCCCGGCTACCTGTCTGCCGTCTCCGCGGTCGAGGCCGACCGCCTCGGAGAGAGAGGATCGGCCCGAAGGGTGATGCTCGCAAGCATTCCGTTCGTCCTCGGGTTCACGCTGGTCTTCGTGGCGCTCGGGATCGGTGCCCAGCTCGTCGGGGCACGTCTCTTTCAGGATCAGTTCCTGCTCGAGCGGATTGCGGGACTCGTGCTGGTTGTCTTCGGGCTCGCGTTCATGGGGCTCCTGCCCTGGCCCGAGCGCCTCGTGGGGGCCGGCCTCGTGCAGGGTGCGCGGAGCCGGGGCTCGCGCGTTCTGCTCGGTGGAGCCTTTGCGATCTGCGCTGCACCGTGTATCGGCCCGGTGCTGGCAGCGATCCTCGTCCTCGCGGGTACCTCTGACACCCTGTTCCAGGGAGCATTTCTGCTCGCGTGCTATTCGCTCGGCCTCGCGATTCCGTTCGTCATCGCCGGAGCGATCTTCACGCGAGCGATGGGAGCGTTCCGCTGGCTGCGGGATCACTACGGGGCGATCCAGCTTTGTAGCGGGGCAATCATGGTCGTGCTCGGCCTTCTGCTCTTCTTCGGCCGCTTCTACATCCTGCGGATCTACCTCAATCGCGGTCTCGAGCGGATCGGCCTCGACGGGTTCCTGTAGTCGGTACCGGCGTGTTTCCTGCCGGAGCTCCCGGGTGAGCACGGAGCGAGAGGCGAAGCCGTCCTTCGGCCCTGCTACCCTTGCACGGATGGCGACGATCCTGCTCGTAGGGGTCGATCTCTTCTTCCGCGGCAAGCTGGAGGGGCTCCTGCCCGAGCACCAGCTCGTCACGAAGGACTCGACTCATCCGCCCGATCTCATCGTTTGTGACATTGCGCGCGTCGATCCGGCCGACGTCGCCGACAACTGGCCCGACACGCCCATCCTCGGGTACACGAACCACACCGACACGGCGGGGCTTCGGGCGGGGAATGAGGCGGGATTCGACCAGGTGATCGTCAAGTCGGCACTCGTCGAGCGCGCACGGGCGCTCGTGGCAGAGCTCACGGCGAGCTGACAGTTCTCCCTTGCCCCGTCCCCCCGTCTCGGTAGGGTTACCGCCAGGATGACGTACATCATTTCGGAGCCCTGTATCGATATCCAGGACAAGTCCTGCATCGATGTCTGCCCCGTTGACTGCATCCACGAGTTTGGACGTATGCTCGTGATCGACCCGGAGGAGTGCATCGACTGTGGCGCCTGTGAGCCGGAATGCCCGGTCGAGGCGATCTTTCCCGAGGACGCGCTGCCCGACAAGTGGGAGCCGTTTGTGAAGATCAATTACGCGTTCTCCGATGGTGCAACGGTGATCGACGCCCTCGTAGATGCGTACGCCACCGAGCACAACGTGCAGAACGAACCGCTCGACAACGCCTGAAGGCTCGATAGTGCTTCGCGGCCGGGCACCTGGGCGCAGCACACTCCCCGGGTTTTCGGTGTCATCTACAGGAGCGAAGCGGACGGGGGCAGGCGGATCGCAACCCACGTTCCCGAGGCGCCGGTCTCGCTCGTGAACGTGCCGTTGATCTCGGTGGCTCGCTCGGCGAGAGCAGCAAGGACGGCTTTGCGTCGCTCCTCTACGCCGTTGTCCGAGATCCGCAGCTCGACACCGCCGTCGGCCGGGATAATCGAGACGCTGATGTTCCGGGGCGGCCCGCGGCGCACCGCCTGGTCGAGCGCGTCACGAGTGATCTGGTAGAGGCACGACCGGGCTCCGTCGCCGACCCGGTCGCCACCGGCGAGGTCGAGGTCGAAGATGACACCACGACGGGACGCATGTCGGTTGGCAAGCTCGGTGAGCGCAGCTGCGAGTCCCAGTTCCTGCAGCGCATCCGGCTCGATTCCGCTGACGATCTCTCTCAGGTCGGCGCTAGCCTCGCGCGCGACGGCAAGCGCCCGTTCGATGATCGGAGTTGCATGTGCCAGGTCGCCTGCTGCGATCGCGTGGTGGGCGGCATCGAGCATCTGCGCGATTGCGGCGACGAGCTGAACGGGGCCGTCGTGAATCAGCTCGGCCAGGCGCCGCCGCTCGTCTCGCTCGGCCCGCAGCCGTTCGACGAGAGCCTGGCCGGTCGGCTCCTTCGTCAATCGATCATTGCGTCACGTAGCGCGATCGCAACCGCCTGCGTCCGCGTATCGGCTTCGAGCTTTGTGAGGATGTGGCGGACGTGGCTCTTCACCGTCTCCTGCGAGATGAACAGCTGCGCGGCCACATCTGCATTCGACATGCCGTCTGCGAGGAGCTGCAGAACCTCGCGCTCGCGGGCGGTCAGTACGTCGGTGCTTCCGCGGCTCTCCGTCAGCGCGGACATCAGGGCCGGGTCAACGAACGTCTCGCCTGCTGCAACCTTCTCGATCGCGCGGAGCAGGGTCTCGTGCGGTGCCTCTTTGAGGATGTACCCACGCGCTCCCGACTCGAGGCCTCGCTGGAGCAGGGCGCGCTCCGAGTAGGCGGTGAAGATGAGCACCTTCGAGGTGGGGACGCGGCGCATGATCTCCTCTGTCGCCTCGATGCCGTCCATGCCTGGCATGCGCAAATCCATCACGATCACGTCCGGGAGCCGGCGTTCCGCAAGAGAGACCGCCGTTTCACCGTCCGCAGCCTCTCCGATGACGCGGATGTGGGGGGAGCGCAGCAGCGCAAGACGCAATCCCTCGCGGACGACCTCGTGATCGTCGGCCAGGAGGACGGTGATCTCGGAAATCTCTGCCATGCCGGGATTCTACGGATGTGACACGAAATATGCGAGCAATGTCGTGAACCGGGAATCCGACGAGGCTCCGCGGCGAGGAGTGCTCTTGCCGGGTGACGCTAGGGAGTTGCCGACGAGACCATTCCGGCGGCGACGGTGTCATTTGTCGCCTCGTCCACGAGGATGAACGCGCCCGTCGCACGGTTCTCGGCGTACGGATCGACCATGAGTGGTCCGGAGAGGCGCAGGCGTACCGTTCCGATGTCGTTCAGCGTCATCTCGGTTGCGTCGCGCTGCTCGAGGGTGTCCATGTCCACGATGCCGTCGATTCCCTCGACGACGGCGCGGACGGTGCGTGTCGTGTGCTTCACCCCGAAGCGCGCACCGGCCGAGAGCGGCCTCTCGTTCATCCAGCAGATCGTCGCCTCGAGCGACCGCGCCGTGATCGGCTGGTCGCCGGGGTCGACGAGCATGTCGCCGCGCGGTACGTCGATCTCGTGCTCGAGTCGGATCGTCACCGACATGCCCGGCGTGGCCTCCTCGATCGGGCCCTCGAAGGTCTCGACGGACGCGACCCTTGTTCTCAATCCGGAAGGAAGCACGAGAACGTCGTCGCCTGCCCGCCACACGCCGCCGGCGACCTGGCCCGCATAGCCGCGATAGTCGTGGTGCTCGTCGGTCATCGGCCTGATCACCCACTGCACGGGGAAGCGGCGGTCTGCGAGGTTGCGGTCACCGGACAGCTCGATCTCCTCGAGGTGGTGCAGGAGAGTGCCTCCCCGCCACCATGGCATCCGGTCGGACGCATCGACGACGTTGTCGCCGTGGAGCGCTGCGATCGGGATCGCAACCTCGTCCCTGACCCCGAGCTGTGCGGTCAGCTCGTCGAGCTCGCGCGCGATCTCGACGAAGCGATTCTCGTCGAAGTCCACGAGATCCATCTTGTTGACCGCGAAGACGAGGTGGGGGACAGCAAGGAGTGATGCGATCAGAGTGTGCCGGCGTGTCTGCTCTATCACGCCCTTGCGGGCATCGACAAGGACGACGGCGACATCGGCGGTCGAGGCGCCCGTGACCATGTTGCGCGTGTACTGCACGTGGCCCGGAGCGTCCGCGAGCTGGAAACGGCGGCGTGGGGTGACAAACCCGCGGTAGGCGACGTCGATCGTGATTCCCTGCTCGCGCTCGGCCCGGAGGCCGTCGGTGAGGAGCGCCAGGTTGACGTACCCGTCGCCGCGGCGCTCGCTCGTCTCCTCGACCTGCTCCATCTGGTCGATGAAGACCTGCTTCGTGTCGAAGAGCAGCCGCCCGATCAGCGTTGACTTTCCGTCGTCCACCGAGCCGCAGGTGACGAGACGAAGCAGGCTGGACGTCTCTGCCGTACGGAGCTGCGGAGGGTGGAGATCAGAAGTATCCGACACGTTTCCTGTCTTCCATTGCAGCCTCGGAGGCACGGTCGTCGGCTCGGGTCTCGCCGCGCTCGGTCACTCTCGTCGCGGCGATCTCGGCGACGACGTCGTCGAACGACGTGGCCCGCGAGCGCACGGCGCCCGTGCAACTCATGTCGCCGACCGTCCGGAATCGAACCCACTCCCTGAACGCCACCTCGTCGCCGGTTCGCTCGATCGCCTCGGAGGTGGAGTAGAGCATCCCGTCACGCTCGAACACCTCGCGCTCGTGTGCGTAGTAGATCGACGGCAGCTCGAGGCTCTCGCGGGCGACGTACTGCCACACGTCGAGCTCCGTCCAGTTCGAGATCGGGAACACGCGTACCTGCTCGCCCTTGCGAATCTTGCCGTTGTAGAGACTCCAGAGCTCGGGCCTCTGGGCACGCGGGTCCCACTGGCCGAAGTCGTCACGGAACGAGAAGATCCGCTCCTTGGCGCGCGAGCGTTCCTCGTCTCGCCGGGCGCCGCCGATCGCCGCGTCGAACTGGTGGTGCTCCATCGCGTCGAGCAGTGTGGTCGTCTGCAGCTGGTTACGCGAGGCGCGTGGGCCCGTCTGCTCGACAACGCGACCCGTGTCGATCGACTCCTGCACGGACGCGACGACGAGGCGTTCGCCGAGGTCGGCGACGCGGCGGTCGCGGTACTCGATAACCTCGGGGAAGTTGTGCCCCGTGTCGACGTGCATCAGGGGAAAGGGGAAGCGGCCGGGGCGGAATGCCTTCTCGGCGAGGCGCAGGAGGACGATCGAATCCTTGCCACCCGAGAAGAGCAGCACGGGCCGCTCGAGCTCGGCTGCGACCTCGCGCATGATGTGGACTGCTTCGGCCTCGAGCTCGTCGAGGTGGGAACGGTGACGGCTCGTGCTCATGCGTCGGCGTGAAGCCCGCACTCGGTCTTGTCGCTTCCGGTCCAGCGTCCCTCGCGGCCCGTGCCGGGCTGTGTGCAGTGGGTGCAGCCGATCGAGGCGTAGCCGCGCGAGTGGAGGACGTTCACCGGCAGTTCGCGCTCGGCGATGTAGGCGTCGACGGCGTCTTCGGTCCAGTCAGCGAGGGGATTCGCCTGCCAGAGCTCGTGGCGCTCGTCCCAGCCGATCTTCTTCGCGGTCGCGCGCGTCGGTGACTGTTCGCGCCGCATCCCCGTGATCCAGCCTTCGAGCCCGCCGAGCGCGTTCCCGAGCGGTCCCACCTTCCGGATCGAGCAGCAGAGAGCCGGATTCGAGGCCCACAGGGCGTCGCCGTGGATCGCGGCCTGGCGCCCGAGCGACGGCCCCTCGTACACCTCGACCGTGATCCCGTAGCGCTGCTCCAGCTGGCGCCAGACGTCGTAGGTCTCGGGGAAGAGAACGTGGGTGTCGAGGGCGAAGACGCGTGCACCCGGCTCGATTGCGAGCAGCATGTCGAGCAGCACCGACTCCTCCTTCTGAAAGGAGCAGGCGAGTGAGAGGCGCGGGTGAAAGTGCTCGACCATCACCCCGAGTACCTCGGGTGCTGTGAGTACCTCGGGATCGGCCGTCCCGACGAGCGTCCGGATGTCCGTTTTCATCCACTAGACAGTATCAGTTGATCAGCCGTCTTTATGCGTTGCATAAGGAGAACGTGCGAAACGGGGTCGCGGACTAGACTGCGTTTCGTGGACGAGCTGCCCGGAGGTCTCCTGCGTGTGACGATGCCTCTGCCGATGAGGCCCGGGCACGTCCACTGCTACCTCGTTCCCGTGGACGGCGGCTACATGCTCGTGGACACCGGTCTCGGAGTTCCCGAAGCCGGCGAGGCATGGGCTGCAGCCCTCGGGGAGATCGACGGCCCCGTCGTGACGACGTTCCTGACGCACTTTCACCCGGATCATCTCGGTGCGGCGGCCGACGTGCGCGATCTCACGGGCGCGCGCACGGTGCAGGGTCGTCTGGACGCCGAGCAGACGCGCCTCGTCTGGGAGAACGCCGACTGGCCGGAGCGGCTGGCCGGGTGGTTCCGTTGTCACGGTGCCCCGGAGGAGGCCGTCGGGGAGCTGGTCGGCCAGGGCGCGCTCTATCAGCCGTTTATCAGGACCGTCCCTGACCCCGAGCTCGTCGAGGCCGGAGAGACGCTTCACGGGTGGGAGATCGTGGCTGCGCCGGGGCATGCCGACGGCCAGTTGACGCTCGTGCGAGACGGAGTCCTGATCGCCGCCGATCATCTTCTGGCGCGAATCACGCCCACTGTCGGCTGCTGGCCCGCAAGCCGGCCGGACCCGCTCGGGGACTACCTCGGTGCACTCGAGCACACGATCGAGATCGCTCCCGAGGTGGCCTACGGCGGCCACGGAGACCCGATCTCCGACCCCGTGGGGCGGGCGCATGAGCTGATCGCACATCACGAGGAGCGGCTGCGGAGTACGGCTCTCGCGCTCGGGCCGGAGCCCGCCACCGGGTACGAGGTTTCGTATCCGCTCTTCGGCGCCGATCTCGGGCCGTCGTCCCGCCGGTTCGCCGTCGCCGAGACGCTCGCCCACCTCGAGCGGCTCGTTCTCGACGGTCGAGCGGAGCGTCAGGCCGTCGAGGTGGCCGGGCACGTCGTGCACGTCTCCTATACTGCCGCGCAGTAGTGGGCGACCTCCCCTCCCGTACCGAGGCTCCGGAGACCGGGGCATGACGGTTTCTCTCGAACTCCTCGGCGTCGTCGTGCTGATTCTCCTGAACGGCTTTTTCGTCGCGGCCGAGTACTCGCTCGTGACCGTGCGCCGCACGCGGCTCAAGGAGCTTGCGGACGAGGGCAGCAGGCCCGCACGCTCGGTGATGAAGATCACGAGCGACCCGCCGCACTTCATCGCGGCGATGCAACTCGGGGTCACGCTCACCTCGCTCGCGATCGGTGCCATCGGCGAGAAGGTGCTGTCCGAGCTGTTCGGGGTCTATCTCGGCACCTTTGTCGCCGTGTTGCTCGCATTCCTGATCATCACCTTCATGCACGTCGTCGTCGGTGAGCTCGTGCCAAAGGGGCTCGCTCTCAGCTACTCGGAGCGGATCGCGCTCGGTGTCTCGGTGCCCGTGCGAGCGTTCTTCTTCGTGTTCAGGCCGCTGATCTGGTTCCTGCAGCGCTCCAGTGATGCCGCTCAGCGCGCAATCGGTGTCGATCCGAGCAAGACCGAAGGCGAGGCCCACTCGGAGGCCGAGCTGCGGATGCTGCTCGAGGTTTCGACCGCGCACGGCGAGATCGAGCAGGACGAGCGCGAGATGCTCTACAAGGTGTTCGACTTCGCCGACAAGGAGGCCTCCGACGTGATGGTGCCGCGACCCGACGTCGTCGGCATCTCGATTGAGATGGCACCCGAGGAAGCACTCCGGGCCGTGCTCGAGTCGCCGTACACCCGCTATCCCGTCTACCGGGAGTCACTCGACGAGATCGTCGGGATCCTTCACGTCCGCGACCTCGTCTCGGCTCTCCACGGCACCACCATGGCCTCGGTCGAGCTCGCGGCGCTTCTGCGTCCCGCGTACGTGGTGCCCGAGACGAAGGATCTCGCGGCGCTGCTCGCCGAGTTCCGGCGCACGAACCAGCACATGTCGGTGGTCGTTGACGAGTACGGCTCGACGGTCGGTGTCGTCACGCTCGAGGATCTACTCGAGGAGATCGTGGGCGAGATCGAGGACGAGTTCGATCTCCCGGACGAGTCGGTCGAGCGGATAGACGAGACGACGATCAGGATCGACGGCAACTTCCCGATCGACGACTTCAACGAGGAGTTCGGGACGACGCTCGACCACGAGGACTATCACACGATGGCGGGATACGTCTTCGACCTGATCGGCCGGGCGGCGGCACCCGGCGACGAGGTCTGCTCCGACGGCCTACGCCTCAACGTGCTCGAGGTCGAGGGCTCGCGGATCTTGCGACTCGAGGTGGAGTTCCTGCCGACCCGTGAGTCTGCAGGCGAGGAAGGAGACGCGGCGTAGCCCGCACCGGATCGCAAGCGACGCCCGGTGATTCGCCACTGCGACACCGTGATTTCGTCCTCTTCCTCGTTGTCCTGCTCCTGTCGGGATTCGCGGTCGAGATGTCGTTCGTCGCGACCGGATGGCAGGTGTACGCGGTGCGGGGCAGCCCACTCGACCTCGGGCTCGTCGGGCTCGCGATGTTCATCCCTCTACCGCTTCTCGCACTCCCGGCGGGGCATCTGGCCGATCGCTTCCCCCGCCGCACCCTGCTGGCGATCGCGATCGCCATCGAGGCCGCGATCATGATCGGCCTGTTCGCCGTCACCCGTGCCGGGGCGAACACGACATGGCCGTTCTTCCTGGCCGCGTTCGCCACGGGCTTTGCTGCGGCGCTCGGATACCCGGCGTCCGGGGCACTGCTGCCGTCTCTCGTGCCGCGTGAGATTCTCGTGCGGGCGATGGCGCTCAGGTCGATGGCCTTCCAGGCGTCCGTGATCGGTGGGCCGGCGGTCGGTGGTCTCCTGTTCGCGCTCCACGCCGAGTTGGTCTACGGCGTCGCTGCTGCACTCTCCGGGATCGCGTTCGTCGGCATGCTGTTTTTCCGGTCGGGTCGCGAGTCGGCCGGGGGCTCGTCCTCCGGTCTCGCGCACCTGTTCGTGGGCGTGCGCCTCGTTCGGCGAACGCCGGTGCTGTTCGGTGCAATCTCGCTCGACCTGTTCGCCGTCCTCTTCGGAGGCACGGTTGCCTTGCTGCCGATCTTCGCCAGGGATATCCTCGAGGTCGGTCCGGCGGGGCTCGGGGTGCTCCGGGCGGCCCCGGCCGTCGGAGCACTGTGCATGGCGACGGTTCTGACACGGTGGCCGATCCGGCATCGGGCAGGGCGCACGCTGCTCGTCGTCGTCGGGCTCTACGGCGTCACGATCGTCGTGTTCGGCCTCTCGCAGACGATGTGGCTGTCGTTGCTCGCCCTCACTGCGGGCGGCGCTGTTGACGACGTCAGCGTCGTTCTACGGCGGGCGATTCTGCCTCTCGTCACGCCCGACGACGTGCTCGGGCGCGTGAACGCTGTCGAGATGGTGTTCCTCAGCGCCTCGAACGAGCTGGGAGCATTCGAGTCGGGCGTCGCCGCAGCGCTGCTCGGTGCCGTGCCGGCGGTTGTGATCGGCGGTGTGGTGACGATCGTGATCGCACTCTCGTGGTCGCGGTTCTTCCCGGCGCTTGCGCGTGTAGACCGTCTCGACGAACTTCGACCGACCAAGACGGCCGTGCCCTGACCAGCGTCCTGCGGTCGCGCAGGACGAGGTGTCGTACGATGCGCGCGACCCGGCTCTCGCGGAGCCGACGTGCGGGTCAGCGGCGGGCTTCGCGCAGCAGGTCGGCTGCGCTGACGCCCCGGATCGAGGCGTCCACGAGTTCGATCGGATGCAGCGCCGGCATGGGGCTGCCGGCACGCCGCAGTGCGGTGGCAACCTGCACGAGGCAGCCCGGGTTCGCGCTCGCATAAACCTGTGCGCCCGTCGCGAGCACGTGTGCTGCCTTGCGGTCGCCGAGCTGTCGGGCGGCGTCGGGCTGGGTGATGTTGTAGATTCCCGCGCTGCCGCAGCAGATGTCCTGCTCCGCTGGCTCGACCACGCTCAACCCCGGAATCTGCCGCAGCGAGGTGGCAGACGACAGGGGCAGTCTCTGCGCATGGCGGAGGTGGCAGGAGTCCTGCATCGCAACGGTCAGGTGCAGCGGCTGCCGGGGAGCCCGCGGCTCGACACCCGAGAGGAACTCGCCCAGATCGCGCACCCGTGCAGAGAACGCGGCCGCACGCTCGGCCCAGGCTGGATCATCGCCGAGCACGTGTCCGAGTTCCTTCAGGTGCGATCCGCAGCCGGAGGTGTTCACGATCACCGTCTCGACGCCGTCGAAGGCCTCGATTGCCCGACGGGCAAACGCGCGACCCTCCTCGCCCCGGCCTGCGTGCATCGAGAGGGCGCCGCAGCAGCCCTGGGGTGGCGCCACGACCTCGTACCCGTCGGCCGCGAGCACCCGCGCCGTCGCCGTGTTGACGGTTCCGAACACCACGGACTGCACGCAACCTGTGAGAATGCCAACGCGCCCGCGGGTCTCGCCACTCGCGGGCGTAACGTCTTTCGGCTTCTCGGTCGAGCGCCACGGCGGAGCGATCTCCGTCATCACGCCGAGTCGGCCCGGTAGAGGCAGTTTTCGGCCGAGCGGAGCGAGGCGCAGTGCCGGGCCCATCCGCTTCGGATAGGGGAGGAGCTTGAAGAGCGCTCCGCGCACGAGCCGGTCGCCGAGTGGGCGCCGCGTCGTCGTCTCGATCGTCTCGCGGGTTGCCTCGATCAGCTTCTCGTACTGCACGCCCGAGGGGCAGGCGGTGACGCACGCCATGCAACCGAGGCAGAGATCGAGATGCCCGACGACCGTCGGGTTGAGCGAGATCGTGCCGTCGAGATTTGCCTCCATCAGCTGGATCCGCCCGCGCGGCGAGTCCATCTCCTCGCTCCACAGAAGATAGGTGGGGCACGTGGGCAGGCAGAAGCCGCAGTGGACGCAGTCGCTCGTGAGCGAGCGGAGGACATCGGGTGAAGCGCTCATCGGGCCACGTCGGCAGACTTCTGCCTGTCTCCCGGGTCTCTTCTGCCGCTCACGCGAGCACCCCCTGGGGGTCGAATCGGGCGCGTACCCGCTCCTGCAGAAGCCGAACGGGCTCCGGCGTCGTGTCCGGCACCGCGTCCGGAAGATAGGCGATGCCTGCCGCTGGCCGAACCACGGCCTCGGGCAGGCCTGTCAGAAACGCACCGAGCTCGCCCGGCGTAAACGACGACCGCCCCTCAGCGGCTGCCTGTCGTTCCCGGGACTCTGTCCAGACGGACGCGTCTGTCTCTGTCCCGCCGACGAGTGCCTTCGTCGAGGCAACCTGGGCTGCGACAGCTGCGGCTCCCCCCTCGTACAGCACCGTGACGCGGCCCGGGTGGAGCACGTCGAGAGCGCTCGCAACGAGCTGTGAGGCGAGTAGCTTCGCGACGACCGCCGCGACATCGCTCGTCTCGACGACGACCGTGGCGTTTGCCGCAGGAGCGGGGTGGAGGCGGAGGCTGACCCGCCCGATGAACGCCAGTCGGCCGTGTGAGCCGCAGACGAGCTTGCCGAGGTCGTAGCCCGCGACGTTCTTGACCACCTTGCCGCCGGCGTTCACGACCGTTCCGTCTGCGAGGACGAGCGTCACTCCGAGAACGAGGTCGCGCGGTGCGCCAAACCGGTGGCGCAGCGGTCCCGAGAGATTGCCTGCGAGGCACGCGCCGATCGTCGGATCGCCCGGTGGGTCGAGCGAGAGGCGTTGGCCGGACGGGGCGAGCGCGGCCGCGAGGGCCGAGAGTCGGATCCCGGACTCGACCGTGCACGTCAGGTCGCCGGCCTCGTGCTCGAGGACGCAGGACATCCCGGCCGCTTCGAGATCGCTGCCGATTCGTACGTTCTTGCCCGCGGCCGCTGCAGCCTGCAGGACGGCAGACGCCTCCTCCAGGCTAGAAACGCTCGGCAAGGCCGATCAGCTCCAGAGGATGCTGCCGGTAGGGGCCGGGAACCTCGCCGCACAGGCGCGGCGTCGGGATCACCTTGCCCGGGTTTGCGATCCCTTCCGGGTCGAAAGCGAGGCGGAGCCGCGCGAAGGCCTCGAGGTCGCGCTCGGAGAACATCAGCGGCATCGAGCACGCCTTGTCTACCCCGACGCCGTGCTCTCCCGTGAGCGAGCCTCCTGCGTCGAGGCAGGCCCCGAGGATCGCCTCGGCCAGGACTTTCGCGGCCTCTGTCTCACCCTTCGCGGCGTCGTAGAGCACGAGCGGGTGAAGGTTGCCGTCGCCCGCGTGAAAGACGTTGCCGACCCGCAGGCCGTGCTCCCGCGAGAGCTCCCTGATCCGGCGCAGCACCTCCGGCAGCTTCGTCCGCGGCACGACCCCGTCCTGCACGTAGTAGTCCGGCGACATGCGGCCCATCGCCGGGAAAGCGCCCTTGCGGCCGAGCCAGAGGAGCGCGCGCTCGGCGTCGTCACGCGCCACTCTCACCTCGAATGCACCACACGCACGGCAGACCTCGTCTACCGCCAACGCGTCCTCCTCGACCTGCACCGTGATGCCGTCGAGCTCGACGAGCAGCAGCGCCTCGGCTCCTTCCGGGTAGCCCGGGTGGTAGGCCTGCTCGGCAGCGATGATCGTGAACCTGTCCATCATCTCGAGGGCGGCAGGCAGGATCCCTGCCGAGATGATCGACGAGACGGCCGTGCCCGCCTCGTCGATCGACGCGAACGCCGCCAGCTGGGTGACGACGGCCTCCGGCTTGCGGAGAAGGCGCAGCGTGACCTCTGTCGCGATTCCGAGCGTTCCCTCCGAGCCGATGAACGCCCCGAGTAGATCGGGCCCGTCCGGATCGAGGGCCTTGCCGCCGAGCTCGACGATCTCGCCGTCGGGGAGTACGATCGTGAGTCCCGTGACGTGGGTCACGGTGAAGCCGTTCTTGAGGCAGTGCGCCCCACCGGAGTTCTCCGCGACGTTGCCGCCGATCGTGCAGACCTGCTGGCTCGAGGGGTCGGGTGCGTAGAAGAAGCCGTCCGCCTCGACAGCACGGGTGACGTCGAGGTTCGCCACGCCGGGCTCGACGACGACGCGTTGCGAAGCCAGGTCGATCTCGATGATCCGGTTCATCCGCGCCAGCGAGATGACGATGCCATCCGCGACCGGGAGCGCCCCCCCGGAGAGACCGGTGCCGGCACCGCGGGCGACGAACGGCACGCCCTCGCGGGCGCAGACGCGCACGACTCCCTGCACCTCGGCGGTCGAGCCGGCGAGGACGACGAGCTCCGGCATCGCACGCCACCCGGTCAGCCCGTCGCAGTCGTAGACGCGGAGCTGCTCGGGCTCGGTGATCAGGTGGTCGCTGCCGACGATGGCCCCGAGTTCGGCGACGGCGGCGGCGGAGAGGGGCATTTGGCCGAGTCTACCGGGCGGCCCTGGCCGGGACTGTCTCGATGATCGATTATCGACGGTTGAGCGCACATACTGCTCCACAATCGCGTAGGATCATCCACATGATTCCCATCGATCGTCCCGGCAAGATCATCTGTGTGGGCCTGAACTATCGCGACCACGCCGAGGAGCAGGGAGCCGAGATCCCAAAGGCTCCGCTCTTCTTCGCGAAGTACACCACGTCCCTCATCGGCCCCGGTGATCCCATCGTGATCCCCTCGGTCGTCGAGCAGTGCGACTACGAGGCCGAGCTCGGTGTCGTGATCGGCCGGACGGTCAAGAACATCTCCAGGGAAAACGCGTTCGAGGCCGTGCGCGGCTATCTCGTTGCCAACGACGTCTCGGCCCGCGATCTACAGTTCGCCGATGGGCAGTGGACGCGCGGCAAGTCGCCCGATACGTTCTGTCCGGTAGGCCCGCTCGTGCCGGCGTCCGAGGTTCCCGATCCCCATGCGCTCAGGATCCGCGCCATCGTGTCGGGCGAGACGCTGCAGGACTCGACGACGGCAAACCTGATCTTCGGGATCGACGAGATCATCAGCTACGCCTCGCGTACCTCGACGCTCGAGGAGGGAGACCTCATCCTCACGGGGACGCCGGCCGGGGTTGGCGTCTTCCGGAATCCGAAGCGCTTGCTTCGGGCCGGTGACACGGTCACGATCCAGATCGACGGAGTGGGCGAGATCACCAATCCGGTTGTTGCCGGCTGAGCCGGTGGCGGTGATCTCCCGCACCGTCCTGAGGGAACAGGTCAAGGACTTTCTGCTGCAGCAGATCGTCAGTGGCGAGCTCGAGCCGGGCACGCGTCTCGTGGAGACCAGGATCGCCCAGGAGCTCGGAACGAGCCAGGCTCCCGTGCGCGAGGCACTCCGCGACCTCGAGTTGCTGCGGTTGGTCGAATCCGAGCCGTTCCGTGGCTCGCGCGTGCGCGCATTCGACGAGGAGGAGATGATCAAGGTCTATCCGGTGCGTGCCTCGCTCGAGGAGCTTGCCGCCCGTCTCGCGACCGTCAACCTGGCAGGTGATGTCTCGCGGCTCGAAATCGAGTTCGAGGCGATGAGGGAAGCAGCGGAGGCAGGCGACACGCGGTTGCTCGCCGAGCATGACATTGCCTTTCACCGGGTGATCGTCGAGGCAGCGGAGAACGCTGTTCTCGAGCAGTGCTGGACGTCGCTCGGCGTCGAGAGCCGGATCATCATCACCCTGTACGGTGTCTACATGGACCCGGCTATGGCAGCCGAGCGCCACGTCAGCCTGATCGACGCAATCCGCTGCGGCAACGCGAGTGGTGCAGGTCGCGAGGCTCGGAAGCACGTCGAGGTGTCGGCCCGGCTGATGCGCAGCCACATCGACATTGCCCGACGATGACCGTCGTTCTGGCTGTGACCTGGGTGGCGCGTGAGGGCGAGGGCGACGCCGTGGCAGCGCTTCTACGGCAGCTCATGCCTCTCTCGCGCGCAGAGCCTGGATGCCTCCAGTACGACGCGCACCGCGATCCGGAGGAGCCGAACACATTCTTCCTCTTCGAACGCTACGCCGATGACGATGCGCTCGACGCCCATTCGGGCAGCGACTACTTCCGGGAGCTCGTGCTCGGGCAGGCTCTGCCGCTCCTCGCCTCACGGCAGCGCACGACATTGACGCCGCTCACCTGACGTGAAAGAACGCTCGACCGCGACGTTCGTCGCACTCTTTCTCGCCGCCCTCGCACTCCGTCCGGAGATCATCGGCGTGGGGCCGCTGATCCCCTCCATCGAGAACTCTTTCGGCGCCTCGCATGCCGTCGTCGGGTTGCTCGGCACGATCCCCGTCCTCTGCATGGGGCTGTTCGCGCCGGTGGCCGCATATCTCGCGGTGAAGATCGGGACGCGGCGGGCGATGACGATCGGCCTGGCTCTGATCGGCACCTTCGGGATTGTCCGGGCGGCGATGCCCTCGGTCTGGCTGGTGGTGCTCTTCACGTGGCCGGTCGGGATCGGGATGGGCCTCGGCAACGCCCTTGCGCCCATCTTCGTCAAGGAGCACTTCGAGGACAGGCGGGCGACAGGAACCGGGATCTATACGGGGGGCATCCAGATCGGCTCGCTGGGTGCTGCGGCGCTCGCGGTGCCGCTTGCGGCATGGTTGGGCGGCTGGCGCTGGGCGCTGATCGTGATCTCGTCCTTCGCGCTTCTCTCGCTCGTCGCCTGGCTGGCCCTGACCCGTGAGGAGCGACCCTACGAGGCACCGGCGGCCGCCATGCCGCACCTGCCCTGGCGGAGCCACACTGCGTGGCTGCTCGTTGCCGCATTCGCCCTCATGGCCTGTGGGTACTACGGGCTGAACGCGTGGCTGCCCGAAGCCTACGCCGAGCACGGCTGGAGTGCCGGAGCGGCGGGCCTCCTCCTCGCGATGACGAACCTGACGGCTATACCGTCCTCGTTTCTGTTCCCGTGGCTCTCCGACCGTACGGGCCGCCGCAGCCCGTTTCTTCTCGGGCTCAGCGCCTGCCTCACCGTGGGAGCCGCCATCCTCGTCGCTGCTCCTGGCATCGCCTACGTCGGTGGGCTTCTCGCGGGCATCGGGCAGGGTGGTCTGTTCGCGCTCGTGATGACCCTGCCTCTCGACTTCGAGAAGACACCGAAGCGGGTGGCGGCGCTCGTTGCGATGATGCTCGGCCTCGGCTATACGATCGGGGCGACCTCACCGTTCGTCCTCGGGGCCGTTCTGGATCTGACGGGTTCGTTCGACGCCGTGCTCTGGGTGACTGCGGCGTTCTTCGCCGTGCAGTTCTTCGTGATCATCGCGCTCGTGCGGCGACACCCGTCGGCCGCAAGGGTCTGAGAACTCGAATCAAAATGAGACTTGTGCCGCCGGAACGCGCTGGGCGGCACGCTGCTTCGTCCTCGGTCGCCCAGATATGTCCCATATCTGCGGCTCCCTGCGTCCTCGCATCGCACTCGCCCATCACGCCCCAGCGACGAACCGTCAT